>JADFXJ010000042.1 GCA_015233615.1 Nitrospirota bacterium | reverse complement strand
CTTACTCCCAACCTCCCACGCTTTTCATGAAGTCGATCCATATGGGGAGAGCTGCGGCACTACCCGAAAAGCCTTGTCCCATGGGCTTGTTGTCGTCTCTGCCGACCCACACGCCGACTGCCAGTCGATCGTCGAAGCCTACGAACCAGGCGTCGGTGTAGTCGTTCGTCGTGCCGGTCTTGCCGTAAACGGGCCTGCCTATGGACAGTGCGGCCGTGGCGGTACCATGTTGCACGACCGCTTGCAGAACGTCTCTCATACGGGATACCGATTTGTCGTCGATTACCCTGGTGTCTCCAAGGCCGTCGGTTTCAAGTGTGACGTCGTTTTTATCCTTAATCGCAGTGTAAAAGACCGGACGTCTCTGAAGGCCGCCGGCCATGGTGGCGTAGGCGTAGACCATTTCTATGAGGGACAGATCGCTTGCGCCTATGGCAGAGGGCAGATGCGGTGATATGGAGCTTGTGATGCCCACGCTCCTGGCGGTGTCGATGATCTTCTGCATGCCGAGCTTGTTGGCGAGGTATATGGTGGCCCCGTTGAGGGAACTGGCTATGGCGGTGCGAAGGGTGACGTTGCCATAGAAGCGGCGGGTGTAGTTCTGCGGGGTCCACTGATCGCCCCCGTTTTTACCGAAGTAGGTTACCTCTTTGTCCATGATGATGTCCTCGGGAGTATATCCTTCCTTGAAAGCCGTGAGATAGACGAAGGGTTTAAAGGCCGAACCCGGCTGTCTCATGGCCTGCGTGGCCCTGTTGAACACGGAATCGGAGTAATCGAGTCCGCCGGCCATGGCCCTTATACTACCGGTTTTTATGTCTACGGCCAGGAGGGCCGCCTGAATGTCTTTGCCTCCCCGCAGTGTAAGTACCGATATGCCTTTTTTGACGGCCTTCCCGGCAGCCTCCTGCATCCTCGAGTCGAGGGTGCTCTGTATTTTGAGTCCGCCGGTGAATAGTTTTTCACCGATTTGCTTCTCCAGATGGCTCTTCAGGTAGTCGACGAAGTAGGTGGATTTGTTAGCGGGTCTGTCGGTTTCCACTGGAAGCGGTTCGGCTAAGGCTGCTTTGTACTTGTCGTCGTTTATGTAGCCGCGGTTTAGCATCATCTTCAGTACAAGGTTCCTCCTCGATAGTGAGCGCTCCGGGTATTTAAAGGGGGAGTAGGAGGATGGGGCCTTCGGCAGTGCCGCCATTAGTGCCGCGTCCGCTATTGACAGGTCCTCCGTCTTTTTACCGAAGTACGTCTGTGCGGCCGCCTCTATGCCGTAAGACCTGGCACCGAAGTAGGCCTGGTTCAGGTAAATGCCCAGGATTTCATCCTTCGTGTAGCGGTTTTCTATCTGAAGAGATAAAACGACTTCCCTGACTTTCCTTGAAAGGCTCTTTTCCGGCTTGAGAAAGAGCATCTTTGCAAGCTGCTGGGTAATGGTGCTTCCCCCCTGGGCATAACCTTTTGACCTGAGGTTTTCCAAAAAGGCCCCGCCTATGCGCAACAGATCTATGCCGCGATGTTCGTAAAACCTGGCGTCCTCCACTGCCAGAAAAGCGTTTTTCACGTGTGGAGGTATCTTGTAGTAAGGGATTGTCTTGCGGCGTTCGTAATAGAACTCGGCCAACTGCAATCCATCCGCCGAGTACACGGAGGATACCTCCAGGGGGGAGTAGTCTTCGAGCTGCTGTACCTTTGGCAGGTCCGACAAAGACCATATGGTGAATCCTCCCGCCAGGCCTGCCAGTGCGGAGCCCAGAATAGCAATTACCAGAAGCACCTTTTTTACGAAGAGTATGTATCGGTTGTCTCTGTCTCCCATGATGAGATGGTACATGAGGGACAAGTAGGTCTTTACCTTCAGATGTACCTTGTTTTTAAAGAAGACGAGTTCCCTTGTCTTCAGCAATATCAACTCAGGGTTAAAGGGTTCCCTTATACAGAGGTCGCTTCTGACTCCAACCCCGATGAGCACGGGTACCAGCGAGTCCTCTGCCAGAGCCACGACGGAGACCGCGGGATAAGCCCTGCAAACGTTACGCAGGTAATCGAAATCCCTGGAATAGTAATTCTTCGTGTCGAATATGACTATGGACGGCACGTGCCTGTTCAGTACCGTACCGAGCTCAAAATTCCTTGTAATCAGCTTTGAGTGCAGCCCGTCGTGGAGGAGAACTTTTTGTAATAATTTACCCCGCGTGTCGTCTATGGAGAAAATCACGATGGGTACAGACATTCAGGCCGTCAATTCTCTTCTGAAACGGCCATGGCCAGGGCCCCCCTCGCCGTAGTGTTCAGCGGGTCCGACGCTACTTTCACTCCCGAAATCTGTATGGGCAGGCGGGTGCCCTTCAGTGACTTCTCGAATAGCTCTTTTACGCCCGCCGAAGTGGCGGTGCCCCCGCTGAGCACTATTGGCACGGGCTTACCGAGCCTTGGCATCCTGTCCGAGGAGGCCATCACTTGCTGAATGCTGTGGACGAGATAGGTTATCAGTTCTTTGTAGTATATCTGGAGGGAGGTCTCTATCTTGTTGGCGGGCTCCCTGAGGAGGCTGAACTCCTTCTCCTTGATGGTCTTGATTAGCGTCGCTGGCTCGCCGACGGTCTTGCCTACCATGGAGTCTATATAGTCGCCGCCCTTGCGGATGCTGAAACTAAAAACAGGCACGGACAGGTACGACAGGCAGACGTTACACATGCCCCCACCCATGCTGACTCCTAAGCCGGTGTAGTTTTCCCCGGAGAGCTCGCTGAGCACTACGGCGAATCCCTCGTTTATCGATATAGAACTGTAGCCCATGGTGTCAAGTGCCCTCTTTATGATGGACTCGTGGTAGAGTACCGAGGAGTTGCCGTCTATGGGCTCGCCCGGAATACTGAAGCAGACGGGCTCTCCCTGTTTTTTTGGAGGCTGCAGCAGAGATTTTATGAGTGCCTGGATGACGTTAAGGCCGTCGTCCTCCCTGGGGCTTATGAGGCCGCTTTCGATGGGTCTTCTCGTCTCGGTGTTGAACGTGTTGGCGAACTCCTCGGCGGAGTTGCCGATGATGTAAAACTGGCCGTTGCGGGCAAAGTACATGATATCGTTTTGTGAGAGGATTTTGGCCGTGAGCTTGGACTTGGGTATGGCGAAAAAGGCGTTGAGCTGCTTCATCGTGGCAGGACTTCCACCCGCACGGTTGCGGGCAACTACGATGTTGGTCGTTCCTATGTCCAGGCCTATGGGGCCGGTTTCGTACTCTTTAGGTTTTTCGGCCGTCTTGTGCTCTGCCAATTTAGTCTCGCTTAACTTGTTTCCACCTGTTTTATCGTTTTCAACGCTGTCGGACATATTTTGTACCTCCATTTATTAATACTTTTTAGCTTAGTAAAAAGACTATGACAACTTTCTATTCTGGATTGCAGATTACACTGTCGTCTTGAGGCTTTCGATAACGTTTTCGATTTTTTTTCTGGATGAGGCCATGGAAAAGTTTTTTTCCACATATTCTGTACCGTTTTTCGAAAGTTTATACCAGAGGGATTCGTTTGTGTAAAGCTCAACGATACCATTTGCGAAATCACAGGCGGCGTCTGCTATTATGGAGTTTATCCCGTTTACCAGCCCCAGGCCCTCGGCTCCGATTTGCGTGGTTACCACCGGCAGGCCAAAGCTCATGCTCTGTCCGATCTTACCTTTTACGCCGGCACCGTACCTGAGGGGGGATACGAAGACCCTGCAATTGGAGAAATAGCTCGTCACGTCTTCCACGTAACCCGTTACGATGACGTTGTAGGAGCTGAGCCCCATTATGGAGTCTTTTGGCTTGCTGCCTACTACGTATAGCTTAATGTCCGGAATTTGCTTAAGTACGAGGGGCAGGATGCTATTAACGAAATATATGACGCCGTCAACGTTTGGCAAGTGGTCGAAACCTCCTATGAACATTATGTCTTTACGTTTTTCGAAGGAAGTGCAGGAGCCCACTGCGTCCAATATGAGGGGCAGTACATGTATTTTGCAGTGGGGGACTTCTTTTTTGAGGATCTCTTTTTCCGTTTCCGAAACGACTATGGTTATATCGCTCTTTTTGCAGAGGGAGAGTTCCATGGTTTTGAAGTTCCTGGCGTTGTCGAGTGCTCCGGGGTCGTTTTCTATGGCGGCACGCCGCTCTTCCCGCACGTAGTGCAGATCTATAGTATCGTAGATGACCTTTGCGCCTCTGGCGTAGACCCTTATTAAGTCTATGTACCTGGAAGACTCCCACGGTCTGCAGAGAAAGGCTATATCGATGTACTTGCCGAATTTTTTTATGTAATCCCTGACGTCGATTGCTCCAAAGAGTACCTCCACCCCCATTTGCTGAAGTTGTTCGGTATATGGGGCTAAGGGGGCAAGATTATCCGGGAGATAGATTATCTTAGCCCCCATGGTGAGCAATATCCTGATGATGTTGAACATGCGCAGTGAGCCTGCGTCTTTGTCGTAAGTCGGGACGTAGTTGTTTACCATGAAGATGATTTGTCCACGAATCCTTTCCCGGGCCAGGAAAAGGCTGCCATTGCTGTTATGCTGCCCGTTAAGCGTGCCGGCCCATTTTTCGACGAACTTATACCTGTTTTTTTCCTGGTAAGCTTTGTAGCCGCCGCTGAGGTCGGTACCGGCGGTGACGCCTTCGAAGTGCACGACTACGGACTTAGGCTGGTACACCACTGTGTAGCCGGCTTTTCTCAGAGAAAAGCAGAGATCGACGTCCTCGTAGTATGCCGGGTGGTATCTGGTGTCTAAGCAGCCAACGGACTCGAAGGCTGACTTGCGTATCATGAGCGAGGCCCCGCTTACGTAGTCCACCTCCTTGAGGTAGTTATAAGCGGGAGCGTCCGCTTTGTCGGATTTTCCGTAGTTGTAACCGGAGCCGTCGCTGAATATTATGCCTCCGGCTTCCTGAAGTGTGCCGTCGGGGTAAATCAGCTTGGAGCCGGCGGCTCCCAGGGTTTCGTCCTTTTCGAATAGTTTTGACAGGTTATCGAGCCAACCGGTGGTCACCATGGTGTCGTTGTTCAGCAGCATGAGGTATTTGCCTTTGGCCGCCATGGCCCCCATGTTACAGGCGTGGACAAATCCCAGGTTCTTGTCGTTGTTTATCGTTTTCAGCCCGTTTATATTACCAAGCACCTGTCTGGTGTTGTCCGTGGAGGAGTTGTTGACGACGATTACCTCATAAGTGCCGGCGGTGGTGTTCTTATGTATGGACTTAAGGCAGTTGTACGTGTACATGGCCTTGTTGTAAACGGGTATGATTATAGATACCTCCGGGGTATCGGTTAGCGTAAAACTTATGGGGGAGAACTTGGTCCTGAGAAGTATCTGGGTCGATGACACGCGGTTGGCCGAGCCGGTGCCGTATTTAACGTTCAGATCTTTGTCGAGATTGTAAACTCCTTGTTTCACCAGGTTGTAGAGTTTCCTGCGCCTTGTCTGATCGGGAATTATCCTGTTGCGCAGACTGTAAAACCGAAGCCCTATCTTCCAGAAAAAGCTGTTGCTGGCAATGGTATAAAACTTTTCGAGATCGGTCAGTTTGTGCATCGATGCTATAAGGGCCGATTCCAGCTCCGGAAAGTTGGGGTTGGCAATGTTCAGCTCGCCGGCAATTTGATTGAATATATTGTCGAATTCGGCTATTGCGGCACCCGACTGGGTTAGTTCTCTTTCCAGGATACTGTTTTGTTTTTCCAGAGAAGTTTTTATGTTTTCGAGGGCGGTTTGCCTGTGCACATATTCTTCATTTATAGTTTCGAGTTCGGAGACCCGCCGCCCGGACTCTAAGACTTGCCGCTCAATCTCCGAGGCCCGCAGTTGCCACTGCGAGGCCAGCCGATCATACTGCGAGGTTAGCCGCTGCGACTCCGAGGCCCGCCGCTGCCACTGCGAGACTTGCCGCTTTAGTTCGTCGTTTTCCTCCGACAGTTTTTTAAACTTCTCTTCGTGCGCTTTTTCCGACCCGTCTCTGGTCCTTTTGAGATAGTCCGTCTCTTCGTTGAGCTTCCCGATATATCCGTCTCTGTCGGCAATTACGCGGATGGCATCGATGTGGTTCCACCTTCTGGAGATTCCTTTTTTCCAGTAATGGTAGAGCACCCTGCCGTTTATCTTGTCCGAGTGCTTTTTGACGATGCTTTCGTATGCGGACTTCTCCGGTAGTTCTTTCAGGCCGGTTATTTGTGAAAAAACGTTCCATTTATTATAAATGGCGGTAGTTTTTTTGACGTGGTGGAAGGGATGCCTGCTTGCCACCCGTATCAGAAAGTCCCAGTCTTCGAAGAGATCGAAGCTCTCGTCGAACGTTTGTCCCTCTAAGGCACTTCTTTCGAACATCAGGCAGTGCAGGGGAATGTAGTTTTCCATAAGGAGCAGGTCGTAGTCGAAATCCTCGTCAAAGAACTTATAGCTCTCCGACGTTATGAATTCTTTCTTGTCGGGATCAAACTGTTTTACGTTAAGGGAACAATCAGAGTAGGTGATATGGAAATCACCTTTTTCCAGGAAACTGACCAGTGTTTCGACGTGATCGGGTTGGAATTCGTCGTCGTCGTCTAAAAAACCCACGTATTGCCCACCGGAGTATTTTAGACCTATATTGGCGGCATGCGCCCTGCCCGTGTTAGTCGGGAGGTTGACGTAGTTAACTGCTATGTTTCCTGAGTCACTATCTGAAGAGGAAGCACCGTTGAGTACGTCGGTGACAAGATCCAGACTTATGTCCTCTCCGCCATCGTTTACCAACACCACTTCTATGTGGCGGTAACTTTGGCTCCCAATGCTTGCTAAGGCGGACATCAGCATTTTGGGGCGATCTTTCGTCCGGACAATTATAGATACGAGCGGTATCGATACCGATGGTACCTGTACGACCGGATTGTCATCCATATAGGGTGGTTCCATTGCCATTACGTTTCATTAAAAACTTATTATAGACTATTTCCTCATGAAAAGTAAAAAAATTCTCAATCGAAATAAAAAGGATGGATGCTCAATGATCTTCTGATACGGGGAGGGAGGCTCTTGTACCTTACTCCCATGGCATAGCCGCAGTACCTGAAGATGGCGTTGACGAGGAATCCGGCTACGCCGTAAGGCCCATTTTCCCTCAGAAAGTGCCCGGTGCCTTTCAATATAAAGTTTTTTCCCTCGCCCTCGGGTCTTATGTAGGCCAGGAGGTTGTGCTCTTTCAGTGATACTCCTATGTCGAAATTTCTTCTAAACTGTTCGATAAGCGAGTAGTTGTGGCTATGTACCACGACGGCCTTTGGCTGGTACACAACCGTAAGGCCGGAAAGTACCATCTTCGATGCAAAGAGCATATCCTCGTTCATGATAATTCTATCGTGAAACCCCCCAAGGTCGAAAAAGACGTCTCTCTTTATGGCGGAACATACGTTCGAAAAGAAAAATGTCTTTATGCCTTTTTCCCTGACAACGGAAAGATTTTTTACCATCGGTTCTTCGGGGTAATTGAACTGCCTGCAGAATCTTTCTATAGGTGAGGCGCCGCTTCTGCATACCTGTCTGGCAAAGGAGGCCGCCGCGAAGTGCGGTGTAAACCAGAGGGGTTCCTGAAGGTTTTCGATTAACCCGTCGTTAAGGGGTATGGCATCCTGGGTCATGAAGACCAGCGTGTCACCGGTAGCACTTTGGGCGGCAAGGTTTCTGGTCTTGCCGTGGCTGAACTCCTTTTTTGGTATGACGATGGTTTTGCAGCCACGAGAAGCGGCCAGCCGGACAGTGTCGTCCGACGACGATGAGTCTATGACGATTATTTCGGCTATCGGGGCACTTTGGCTTTTCAATGCTCCGATGAGAGACACTATCCGGGTGCCTGCGTTAAGAGTCGGGATGATTACGCTGGCGGTTTTGTCCAATGTCTACCGTTGTTCGGTGGTTAATGCAAGGGATTTCGAAGGAAATTTCACGACGTATCTCTCCAGGGCCTCCTGCCACTTCACGGGCTTAAATCCCGTGGAAAGGCACGTCGAGCTCATGTCTAAAACCGAGTAGCGGGGCCTTTTAGCCGGCGTGGGGTACTCCGACGTGCTTATGGGGATGACCCTGGAATTCAGGCCTGCCTGCCTGACTATTTCCGATGCGAAGCCGTACCAGGTCAGCGTGCCGTCGGTTTCGTCGGTGATGTGGTATATGCCCGGCTTGCCTGATTCTATGACGGCTTTGATTCCGTAAGAGAGCGAGACCGTCCACGTGGGCGAGCCACGCTGGTCGTCGACGACCCTGAGTTCGCTACTGTTCGATGCGAGCCTTAGTATGGTTTTCACGAAGTTTGGGCCGTGGTGGCCGTAGAGCCAGCTTGTCCGGATTATGTAAAATCGTTTTGCCGCCCATTGCAGGTACTTTTCGCCGGCCAGTTTGCTCTCGCCATAGAAGTTGACGGGTTTTGGGCAGTCGAAAGGCGTATAAGGAGAGTCCTTCAGGCCGTCGAAGACGTAGTCGGTGCTGATGTGGCACAGTGGCATCTGCCTGGCGTTACATGCAAGGCCCAGGTTTTGAACGCCTATGCCGTTTACGAGCAATGCCGTTTCCCTGTCGGTTTCCGCCTTGTCGACTTGTGTGTAGGCGGCACAATTGACTACCACCTCCGGGCGGTATCTATCGAGGCCGGCGTTTATGGAGTTTAAATCGGTTATATCTACTTCATTTATGGTGGCACCGTAGCAATCGTGAGTTTCGCTTAGTACGGCAACGAGATCGCTTGCGAGCATGCCTCCGCCACCCAGTACCAGCACTTTCATCCCGTCCAAAACCCCCTGCTTTCCGACCGGAGCTTTGCTTTCAAAGGCTTCCACCACCACTGGTTGTCCACGTACCACCTGACCGTATTTTCCAGGCCGGTTTCGAGTGCCACGCGTGGAGAGTAACCAAGTTGCGCGCCGATCTTTGCGTTGTCGAGGGCATAGCGGTAGTCGTGGCCGGGCCTGTCGGCTACGTATCTTATGGCGGAGCCGTCTTTACCCATGATGTCCAGTATTATGCCGACTATTTCGATATTTCTCTTTTGGCACTCGCCGCCGGCGTTGTAGACACTACCGGCCCTGCCTCCGTGGAGCACCAGGTCGATGGCCCTGCAGTTGTCTTCCACGTGCAGCCAGTCTCTGACGTTTTTGCCCTCGCCGTAAACCGGTATGGGCACGTCCTCGATAAGGTTGGTAATCATGAGTGGGATTAGCTTTTCCGGATACTGGTTCGGTCCGTAATTGTTCGAGGGTCTCACAATGGTGACGGGGAACGAGAAAGTTTTCCAGAAAGCAATGGCCAGCAGGTCTCCGGAGGCCTTGGATGCGGAGTAGGGGGAGTTCGGACTAAGATGGGTCTCTTCGGTAAAGAGCCCGTCGTCCGTTTCGAGACTTCCATAGACTTCGTCCGTGGATATGTGTACGAACCGCCCAACCCCGGCTCTGCGTGCCGCATCGAGTAGCACGTGAAGGCCCAGCACGTTAGTCGTCAAAAATGGGGCGGCGTCGCTTATGGATCTGTCTACGTGGGTTTCGGCGGCGAAGTTGACCACCGCGTCCACTTCCCCGATTATAGTTTCCACCAGCTTTTTGTCGGATAGGCCTCCGTGGATAAAGTTGTACCTTTCGGGGGCGATTCCCCGGAGGTTTTCCGGGTTCCCGGCATAAGTGAGTGCGTCCAGGTTCGTGACGAGGTAATCCGGATATTTGCCAAGTATGTATTTAATAAAGTTCGAGCCTATGAATCCACAGCCTCCGGTTACCAGTATTTTCACGATATACCTCTCATAATGTGCATCTTATAACCGTTATATTTATACATCCGATATACATCCGATCTTAAACCTCTACTATCGAGTCGTCGCTTATCATCAATCTCAGGGCGTTGTGCCGGGTTTCGTTCCTGAGTACTTTCGAGCCTCTGCCTAAAATGCTGTCTTCGAGCCTCTCGATTCCTTCGATTACGGAGTTATTGAGTACCACCGAGTGCTCGATGGCCGAGTCCCTGACCGTCACGTAGTCGCCGATACTCGTGAAGGGGCCTATGAAGGAGTTCTCTATGACTGAGTGGCTGCCAATGCGGACTGGCCCCCGTAGCTTGCTGTTTGTGATCGACGTGTTTTCCTCTATTGCCACCCTGCCGCTGATCTGGCTTTGGGAGTCGACCGATCCTCTTATGTCAGTGGCCACGTAGCTGTCCAGGACGGTGGTGTTGGCTTCCAGGAGGTCGTCCTTCTTTCCCGTGTCGAGCCACCAGCCGGAGACCTTTTCGCTCTCCACCTTTAGCCCCATATTCAGGAGTTCCTGTATGGCGTCGGTGATTTCGAGTTCGCCCCTGCCCGAGGGTTTAATGGCGGCTATGGCGTCGAATATTCTTTTGCTGAACAGGTATACGCCCACCAGAGCGAGGTTGGAAGGGGGATGAGCGGGCTTTTCTACGAGTTGCACCACCCGGCCCGACTCATCGAGCCTGGCTACGCCGAATCTCCGGGGGTCCGACACCTCCTTGAGGAAGATCATTGCCGCCGGCCTGCTCTTTTTGAACCTTTCTATGGCGTCCTTTATGCCGTGGCTCAATAGGTTGTCTCCCAGGTACATGACAAAGTCGTCATTACCAAGAAAAGACTTTGCGGTAAGCACGGCATGGGCCAGGCCGAGAGGCTTTTTCTGTATCAAATATTTTACCTGAAAACCCCACCGATTCCCTTCGCCCACGTAACTCCTCACCTCCGGGCCCGTCTCGGGAGAGATAATTATGCCGGTTTTCTTAATGCCGGCATCGGCGACGTGCCCCAGCACGTAGCCAAGTATCGGCTTGCCGGCTATCGGTACGAGCTGCTTGGCTATTGTGTGGGTCAAAGGGCGCAGTCTGGTTCCCTTGCCTCCGCTTAATATGAGTGCTTTCAATGTACCCTTTCCGCTTAATGAGAGTGCTCTAGTAACTTTTACACAATAAATAGCGTTGTTCTTTAATGAAAATGTAGTATATTATACGATAATGTATGATTTAAAACAACCGATGGTTTTTTATTAATTGCCCTGGTGAAGCGTTTTTTCGAGATAGCGACACTGATTTTACTCGACGTAGCCGGTTATTACGTTTCTCTGTCGATTGCCTGGTACGTGCGTGAGAGGATAGTGCCCGCGTTTTTTACCGTAACGCTTCCAAACTATGCCTTCGGCTATTACCTGTCACTTTGGTGGATACCGGTCAGCTACGTGGTATTCATCGCCTATCTGAACGTCTACACGGGCAGAATACCATTTTGGGACGAAACCAAAAAACTTCTCCACGCCATCACTTTAGCTTTCATCGTGCTTATGGCCATAGTTACCCTGGGCAAATTCCCGGGCATGTTTTCAAGGGTTGTGCTCGTTATGTTGTGGTTTTTCTCGCTGCTTCTGTTTCCCGTCATGCACTTGTACGGCAAGCGGTTCCTTTTCAGGCTTGGTTTGTGCAAGGAAAACGTTCTTGTTCTTGGCGCCGGCCGCTCCGGAAAGCTCATAGTCAACTGGCTTGGCCGTGAACGCCACATAGGCTACGAAGTTCTCGGCTTTCTCGATGACGACCCGGCCAAGAGGGCCACGTTTGTAGAGGGCAAGAAGGTTTTTGGCGAGATCAGGTACTATACCAGGTTTGTCAGGGAACTGAAGATAAACACAATCATAATAGCCATGCCTTCCCTGGGGCCGGAGAAGATATCCGCCATGGCCTTCAAAATCCAGCAAGACGTCAAACACACCATGATAGTGCCGGACCTCTACGGCGTGGCCCTGCTAAACACGGAGCTTTTGCACCTTTTTTACGAAGAGCTGTTCCTGCTGAAGGTTAACAACAATCTAAAATCCCTGCCCAATATGCTTCTGAAGAGGTCTTTCGACCTGGCCCTGAGTATCATGGCACTGCCGTTTCTGTTTATTCTCATCGCAGTCATAGGCATACTGATAAAACTCCAGTCCAGGGGGCCCGTCATATACTCCCACGAGAGAATTGGCAAAGGCGGCAGGTCATTTAAGTGCTACAAGTTCAGGACCATGGTTAAGGATGCCGAGGACAGGCTGACGGAACTCCTCAGGAGCAACGCCGACCTGAGGGACGAATGGGAAAAATACTGGAAGATAACTAACGACCCTAGGGTAACCCGGATTGGAGCGTTCCTGCGCAAGACCTCCCTCGACGAACTTCCCCAGATATTCAACGTCCTCAAGGGTGAGATGAGTCTCATCGGTGCCAGGCCCTATCTGTGGAGGGAACTCTACGCGGTAGCCGACAAGATAGACGCCATCACCAAGGCCCCCCCCGGGATAACCGGTCTGTGGCAGGTCTCCGGCAGGAACAACACCACCTACGAGGATAGAATAAGGCTGGACATATGGTATACTATGAACTGGTCGCTGTGGCTGGACCTGTTTATTTTATTAAGAACCGTCAAGGTCGTAATATGTATGAAAGGAGTTATGTGAAATGTTTAAATCAGCGTTACGCAGTTCGATATATGCTTCGATGATCACGTCTGTCGTTATATCTCTGGTTATGTTTTTTGGGCTGCCCCAACCGGTTTTAGCCGGGGGACTCCTGTCGGAGATAAGGGCCGGCTACGCTTCCATCAAAGACGTTAAGGGCTCGTTCAGCCAGGTAAGCAAGATCAAAGAGCTGGACAAGAAGATGAGTTATTCCGGAGTTTTTTCCATCAAGATTCCCAAAAAGATGTACTGGCGCTACGACGGCACCGATTTGCAGGAGGTGTACGTCAACGCCGACACCATAATCGTATACCAAAAGAAGTTGAACCAGGCTATTCGGAGGCAGTTTAACGAAAACACTTTGGGCCAGACCCCGATAGCTCTGCTCAGCGGCCTCAAAGACATTGACAAGGACTACAACGTAAAGGAGTTCGACGGCTACGTTCGCCTGACGCCAAAGGGGGATTTCCTCAACATCAGATATTTCGACCTTTACCCGTCGGAGGGCAGGTTCCCCATCGGTAAAATCGTCCTTATCGACAAAAATGGCAACGAAGTAGAGATAACCCTCAAAGACGTCCTGCTCAACACGGGGATAAAGGACGGCACGTTTACCTTCGTTCTGCCAAAAGGCGTAACCCTGGTAGACAATTAATAATAAGTACAAAAGATGAAAAAGGCATTTAACCACGAAAAACACGAAAAGCACGAAAAAAGGATTGTTTTTGTTCTTTCTTTCGTGTTTTTCGTGGTTGAAAAAGATCTTTTTGTCCTTTACTCTGTGATAATCGCAAAATGCAAGAGACTCTGATTCTCGCAATAGATACGTCCTGTGACGATACGTCTGCCTCCGTCGTAAGAGGCGGCAGGCGGATACTGACTGACGTGGTGTCCGGGCAGGGCCGGATACACGCAGTGTATGGGGGGATAGTGCCCGAGCTGGCCTCGCGCAGCCACGTAGAGATGATTACGCCCGTCGTACGTGAGGCACTCGAGGGGGCCGGCGTGCCGGTAGCGGAACTTTCGGCCGTAGCGGTCTGCCACGGTCCGGGTCTTATCGGTTCTCTCATCGTGGGGTGCGCCTTTGCGAAATCGTTTTCTTACGCCTGCGGCCTCCCGCTCATTGGGGTAAACCACCTTGAGGGCCACATATGGTCGGCTAACCTGCTCGAAGAGGGGCCGCCGCCACTACCTTTCATCTCGCTCGTGGTATCGGGAGGACATACCGCCCTTTACCGCGTCGACGGTCCCTGTGAGATTTTTGAGCTTGGCAAAACCCGTGACGACGCGGCAGGGGAGGCGTACGACAAGGCTGCGAGGCTCCTTGGCCTCGGGTTTCCGGGAGGGCCGGCCATAGACGGGCTTGCAGGTGCCGGCGACCCCAAAAGGGTGAAATTCCCCCGCGCCTATATGCCGGATAGCCTGGACTTCAGCTTTAGCGGTCTTAAGACCGCCGTAGCCAATTACGTCAGATCGAACGCGAGCGGGCACGGCGCAGGCATGGTGGTAGAGGACGTGTGTGCCGGGTTTCAGTCGGCCGTGGTGGACGTGCTTGTGGAAAAGATAAAGCGGGCCATGGCCCGGGAAGGCGTATCGACGGTAGCCCTGGGTGGCGGAGTGGCCGCAAACGGGGGGCTGCGCCACGCTCTGGCGGCCCTTGGTGAGGCAACCGGGGTAAACGTGATCATTCCCCCGAAAAAACTATGCACCGATAACGCCGCGATGATCGGGGCCGCCGCTCACGTGTTGCTCATGAGGGCAGAGACTGACGGCCAAAACGTAAACAAAAACCAAAACCTGGACCTCAACCCAAAGGCTTATCTGCCGGTATCTTACAATAGGAGCGGCTTATGAATCGACCCACCGGGACAAACGCCGGCTTGTTTAAGTCTGTTGCACTGCCCTTAACCCTCGCCATACTGGCCATAATGGAAATTTTAACGTTTCCCGCCGTGGGCGACGCAGCGGCCGTAAATGCACCGGTTGAGTTCGTAGAGGGGCAGGTGCTCGTCAGGTTCAGGCCCCGCGTGGCGAAGGACGTTACCGATAGAACCGTTCGTAGCAGGAAGATGCGCGTCAGGGAAAGCTATGGGAATTTTGGAAACCTGCAACTGCTGGACCTTCCCCCACGGACAAGCGTAAAAGAAGCGGTAAGGGAACTCTCCGCAGATCCCTCCGTAGAGTATGCCGAGCCAAATACGATAAGCTATCTGGACGCCTATCCTGACGAGCAGACAAACGGACGTTTTTCGGAGCAGTGGGGTCTCGAAAATACCGGCCAGGCCGTTAACGGCACTACCGCCGGAGTTGCGGGCACGGACATAAACGCTCCCGCCGCCTGGGACGTTACCACCGGAGCGGCCGATGTTTTTGTCGGTATAATCGACACCGGTATCGACTATACCCACCCGGACCTTAAGGATAACATTGACTCCACCCACTGGATTAACGTTATAAACGCCACGTCCCCGCCCCTCGACACTTATGGCCACGGTACCCGCATGGCCGGAATAATAGGGGCCTTGGGTAATAACGACCAGCCCCCTGAAGTTAACAAGGCCCTCGCCGGAGTAAACTGGAAAGTAAAAATGATACCTTGCAAGGGCTGCGACAATGGGCACTGTTATTTGTCCGACCAACTGAAGTGCATGGACTATTTTTACGGCCTGAAGAGCAATTTGGGAATCGACGTGGCGGCGGTTAACGCGTCATTCGGCGATAACGCTTACAGTAACGCCCGTTATGACGCCATAAAGAAACTGATGGAGGCGGGCGTTGTTTTCGTTACCGCCGCCGGAAACGGCGGAGTGGTTGCCGCCGGTGTGGGGGACGACACCGACGTGTATAGCTATTATCCCTCCGGTTACGATTTGCCTAACATCATAAGCGCGGCTTCTATCGGCAACGGTGGGAAGTTGAGCGCTTTTTCCAACTACGGAGCCCGCTCCGTCAGCGTTTACGCCCCCGGTGAAAACATTCTGACCACCAATACCACATCCAGTCCAGGCGGCGGCATCACCTTTGGCAGCGGCACGTCGGAGGCCGCCGCATTCGTTACCGGCCTGGTAGCCCTTATTAAGGCGCAGGACAGGTCCAGGGGATGGGTCGAACTAAAAAATCTTGTGCTTTCGTCGGGACGCTACCTGACTGACGCAAGCGTCCAGGTGCCCACGGCAGGACGGGTGCTTACCGGAAAGATGATTCGAGCATGGGATGCAAATGGCGCAGGAGCGCTTACATGCAGCGGCAAGGTCGTAAAGAGACGGTTAAGGCCGGTAAGCGATTCTGTAAATGTAATGTTAGGGGAAAGCGTTAACATATCGGTGCTGAACATAAATTGCGCGAAGCCAAACGGAGAAATTACGCTGCACGTAAGCGACGGGACCACCCTTACGTTAAAAGACGACGGAAAGGGTGCGGACTCATTCGCCGGGGACGGAGTTTACTCGGTCGCCTGGACGCCCGGCTACATGGGGACTTACACCGTCGAATTTCCCTATACACAGGATGATAACCCGGCTTTTAGCAAGGAGAATCTGTCGGTTGTCGTGAGGGATCCATCTAATTACCGCTTAACCGTCGTCCCCTTCACGTATTCCAATACGGAGGACCCCGACAAACTGGATATCCCGTATGGACAATCCGTAAAGCTGACGTCGGCGTTCCCTATCTTCTTTGGTAACAGGCGCTCCGGTTATGACACCCTGTACGTTTATGGCAATGGCGTTATAAGTTTTACCGACAGTACGCTGCCTCAATCCAACGTACCGCTGCCCGTCCGCCAGGCGTCGACTATCGTCGCTCCGCTTTGGGACGCTCTTAACCCCGGCGGCGCTTCCAGTGGCGGCGGAATATATACGGAAGTTACAGGCGTGCCTCCTAACAGGAAACTTATAATTGAGTGGCAGGGGATACCCCACGCCGCCGGTACAGGTACCGGTGTGGGCGGGGGAGCCACTTTTCAGGTAGTATTTACCGAGGGGAGCCCGGATTTTCTGTTTAACTACGTCGACGTGGATTTTGGTAATGCCGCCTTTAACTCCGGGGCTTCGGCCACGATAGGCGTTCAGACAAAAGGAGGCCTGGCGCGGCAGTTTAGTTACGGCCAGTCGGCCTTGCAAGGCGGCGGGACGTCCATACTTTTTACGCTTGACGACGAGGGAGTCTACGCTGCCGGAATCGATTTCGACGGAGACGGCAAGGAAGACATGTTATGGTATGACGCCTCGACGGGTAAGATAGACGTGTGGCTTATGAACGGTGCCAAACGTGCGGGGGGCGGATTAATCGATGGAATAGCCAATCCTGACGTGCAAATAATCGGTACGGGAGACTTCGACGGGGACGGCAAGACAGACCTGCTCTTGTTAAATCGCACCACCAGGGTGGTAACCATGTTGCTGATGGATGGAAACACGGTAAAGAGAAGTGCCGTTGTGGGTACGTTACAGGACCCCGGCGTAAGTGTGGTAGCCACCGGTGATTTCGACGGTGATGGAAAGAGCGACGTACTCGTTCTCAATCTGACCACCGGCGAGGTCTACGTTGTGTACATGAACGGAGCGGGTGTGAAGGGCTCCTCGCTGATAGGGATATTGCCGGATTTCGGCTGGCAGTTAGCCGGTGTAGGCGATTTCGACGGTGACGGCGTCGATGACCTTCTGTGGAGAAACTCCACTACGGGCGAAATATACGTGTTAGAGTTAAGCGCCTCAGGTGTCTCCGTCGTAAAGGCCGCGGGTTTCGCCGGTGTGGAGGCCGACTTAACGTGGCGTACCGCCGGCACCTGCGATTTCGATGGCGACGGAAAGAGAGATATCCTCTGGCGTAATCTTTCTACCGGGGAGTTCAAGGTATGGTTGATGAACGGGACTAACCGTACCGCCGAGGTGCATATAGGCACGGTTTCCGACTTGAATTTGCAGGTGGCAGGGGTTGGAAATTACCGGGGGAATGGGAAGTGTGCCATCGTTGCGAGAAGTTTGTTTAGCAAGGAGCTGAGTATGTTATATATAAATGAGTCGGGTATTTCGTCGGCTGACATCGTGCAGAGCCAGGTGGATGCGAACTGGCAGTCTTGCTGGCATGGCGTGGAATAGCTTCATATAATTGTCTTGAACTGTGATTAATAATGATTAAATGAAGACTATGATAAATAACAAATATCCTCTTTCCGACTTGACGGGCAAAATAATTGGATGTGCAATGGAAGTACACCATGTATTAGGCAATGGGTTTCAGGAGGTGGTATATCAGAGGGCTTTGGCTATTGAAATGTCAGGGCAAGGTATCAATTTTAGTCGCGAACAACAGATGGAGATTTTCTACAAAGGTCAAAGTATAGGTACACGCAGGGTGGATTTCTTTGTTGAAGATAAGGTAATGGTAGAAATTAAGGCAATTGTTCAGTTAGAAGATGTGCACCTGGCACAAGCTATCAACTATCTGGAAGCATACGGATTGAATATAGGTTTGCTTATCAATTTTGGCAATACCAGCCTTCAATTCAAACGTGTTATGAAGCACACTATGAATCATAGTAAATCAAAAAATCACATAAATCATAGTTCAGACATATGAAGCAGTTGCTTACCGAATCCGACATAATACCGTACGTGGGCGCAGAGCCGCCCGGAAAGAAGGTTATGGTTGTGGCGCCGCACCCGGATGACGAGACGTTGGGCCCTGGCGGCACGTTGAGCCTGCTCGTGTCAAAGGGAGTAAGGGTTGTTGTGGTTTTTCTGACTAGCGGCGACAAAGCCGACCCTGCACACCCGCTTAACGGGACGCAAAAGAGTGGCTCCCCGGTTAGCGATTATGCGCTGATGCGCGAAAAAGAGGCTTGCCGGGCTTTGCGCATACTGGGCATTAGCGAATATTATTTCCTGAGGTATGGTGACAGGGAAGTATTTTCGAATTTCGACTCCTGTAAAGACTCATTATATTATATATATAATATAATGAGTCATGAAGGCGAGGGCCAACCACTTTGCGATGCCGTCTATGCCCCTTCCCCCCTGGAGCTTAACCCTGACCACAGGGCTGCTGCCGCGCTTGCGCTCCACCTTAATCGCGATTACGGTTTAAGCGTTGTTTTTTACGAGGTTACGACACCCCTGAGACCGAACCTGATAGTGGACATAACCGGCGTGATGAGAAAAAAGAACAAGGCCATGAGAGCTTACAAAAGCCAGCTAAAACTTATCGAATACGACGAGTACATAAATTCGCTTAACCGTGTGAGGGCCCTGACTCTACCCGGGAAAACGTTATACGCAGAGGCTTTTATGGTGTTTCATCATGCAACGAGCGTAGAGGCCATAATAGAGTGGGTTTCCTATGGCGAGTGCCTGCGGCAACTCATGTAGAGAGGTTGCCGCACCCTTGTTTCCCATCGCCGGCAAGAGAGATCTCCGGTTTCCGGATGTAGCAGGCAGCAGATTGTAAAATACGATTCCCGGCCCTATCATAAACTTTGCGTACTATTGAAAAATAACTACTTAGTGTGTCTAAACAGACACACCGGAGCGGACGCAAGTGCCGATTTTCCTAACAAAATAATAGCATCTATCCTGGCCTGAATCTTGCATGTATAAGTACGATAAATGTATGTTCGAATTAAGTAGCAGAAGTAGATCGGTATAAGTGATAATCGGGACGCGTAGAGGCGAATTATCGAAGAGTATGATGCACTTGAGGGTATTTGCCTGGTTTATCCGGCGGTGCCGCGGGAATCGGTTAGAAGACCATGTTATTGACTATATATAATGATGTTTTTTGGGGAAATCGATTTTTTAACGTTTTAGAGCCGGGATGTTTGAAAAATGTGCGAAAAATGTGTTGGCGTGGTTTTTTTTAAGATACGTCAATGTCTTTGAAAGGGAAATGGAGTTTTGGGCATGATGCAATGTTGACAGCAAAGGGTTTTGTTTGTTACTATTATATAGCATAGAAGGGACGGAGCACGACCTGGTAGCGTTTTATATTAACGGCAATAATAAAAGGGCTATGAAGTCAAAAAACATCTTGACAAAGGAATCATTTGCTGGTTATACTCAATGAGAATTTTTTGAGATGCTGTTTAGCTTGATTCCGCTAAAAAATTTTATGGATGGACATGTGCCATCTTAAGTGCTAAGGAGGTGATGGTTAAGAAGGAACGTTTAGGAAGGGATGCAGGTGTTCTTTTTAGTTAATGTGTTGTTTTAAGACAGTACGGTCTTTCCGTACAAATTTCAAGAAGGAGGATTAGTTGATGAGAACTAAGCTTTTAGCGATTTTGCTATTCGTATGTATGGTTTTTGCTGGCTTTGGTCTTGCTCAGGCGGCGACGTCTCAGCTTGACAATCAGCCAGGCGGTGCTGCGGTAGTGTATTGGCAGGCCTCGCCGACCACTCCGGCCACCTCGCAATCCGGCTGGCAGACTTTGGTTGACGTACAGGAGGTTAACAGTCAGTGTGCCAGGGTACACTGGGAAATTTATGACCAAAATAGTAATGAAGTAATCGATTTTTCGACCACAATGACCGCGCAGGACAACATGGCTATAAATATAACCATGGATACTGCTTCCACCATCAGGATAGACTTCTATAGCCCCACTGCCACGCCTCTGACTCTGCTGCCTGTGACGGTATCGCCCGATGGTATCGCGAGGGGTTATGTTACGGCCGTCAGGGATAACGCAGCTTGCCCGGTTGGCACCATTATCGGTGGACCAGGTGGTGGTGTTGCACAAACCGGAACTATAACCGGAGGTATGGTAACGGCGGGAGGTTCTGCTTTCATTGTAGGAAACGCAGTTAACTGCCAGTCCAATGGCAAGTGCTTGATACCCGATGCACTTTATGTAACCGCTGCTTATCTAAAAGGTTCGAAAGCGTTTGCAGTACCAGCCGCTATGCTGCAGGGGTTTGTCGTTACGGGAAACAATCCGATAGAGACTATTGCCGACGACGACTGGATAGACACTACGACCAGGCCTGACAGTGGCACAACATGCGACTTTGACCAGAATAACTCTCTGACTGGTACTTTTAGTGCTACCCCACAGTCGAATGGTCAAACGGTATCGTTTGTGTCTCTTTTCCAGACCGACAATGTTTTTGCTCCTGTAATCGGTGCGACCACCACTGGACAGAGGTATAGAACCGTTTGTAATGGCGGCCAGAATGCGGTTCCCGCTTTTGGTTCGGCAAACGGATTTTACGTTGGGCGTTTTAACGCAAGCACTACGAACGGCACTGGTACGTTGCTGCTGGGCGTAATGCCTGCTACTACAGATCCGGCGGTATGCCAGGGTTCTGTTGGTACATGCGGAATTGCACACTTCAGCAGAATAATTTATGCCGTTGCCATGGACGATGCTGAAAATGGACTAAGCACAACCTTTCTGCCGCCTGAGGCTTTCGCGATTCCCTTTGGCACCAGCTATGCCAGGATGCAGAGTCCCGTCCTTGGCAATACCGTGGCAGGCAACGTCGGAAGTTATATAAATATCCCGGCTAACACTGCCGATGGTGGTGCGGGTGATGTATATCTGGCAGCCAGGGCACCTCTCTATGGCTTCACTTATACAGAGGGTTCTGCGACAGTTGGACCCGGCGCTTATGCCGACGTTTATCCTTTAGGCAGGCCAGTAGCCGTTTACTTGCCTAACGTAGTTTATAATCAGCCGGGTACGAATGGCGCTGCGTTCTTCTCAGGCGCTTACGTTGCACCTGCAATTGTCGACCCAGCCCAACTGTTAGCTCCTGGTGGTGGTGCTACGTGTATTCCTGGCGTAGGATTAGCTCCTGTAGTAATAACTGCAGCCATGGCCGCACTCGGTGGTAATACTACTGGAAACGTTTTTGCTGAGGGATGTGATAATCCTACACTCCAGACTGCAGCAGGTGCGGCAGTCAGAGGCGCAGCTCAATTGGTTACCGACTACGGTCCTACCACAGTGGGTCACGTGAGTTTTGGCCCAAGGGGTAGTTTAGCTGGTGGTGTTTCCCTCGCAGCAACTGACTTCAGGGATGCTCAGTTGAGCGACAACTCCTCTACTACACCTCCATCGAGCGGTTTATTCGGTATACCTGGATTTGGCAGTTTATTACCTAATCCCTGGATTCCGAGAAACAGGCAGACTTCCTATCAGGAAAATCCAAGTTGTGCAGACTTCCAGTGGTTATTCACATGTGCCCCCGGATTCGCCTGCGGATGCAACGGTGCGCAGTTTACTGGTAATGGCGTAGGGTTTGTTGCCCCTTAACCTTAAAAAAATATTCAGAAGTTGAGTAAAGTTCCATAGTGAAATGATTAAGAGAGAGGTATCGGAGCATTGATACCTCTCATCTCTTTGTACGTAAAGGGATATAATACTGATAGGATGTTCAGCGTTGTGAAAAAGGTGGAAAGTTAAATGTTTAAGAACACTTTACTGTCGTTAGAAATATTGATTATATTTGTTATCCTCATGTCTTGCTCGACAGCGACTGTGATGAAGGAGTCAGCGGCTGCAATGAGGGAGCCATCCGGCAATTTAGAAGAAACGTTAAAGGCGTATTATAAATGTAAAATAGAAAAAAATTATGAAGCGTCATGGAGATTTGAGAGAATATCTGTAAACGGTGACGTGGACGCGCGCGAGTCCGACAGGAAGCAATATATAGAAAATGGGGAGCAAGGAGCAACTAAGGAAGCTAATATTTTAAGCATAGGAATTGAAGGTGCCGCGGAAGAAGGGTTAACTGCAGTAAAATTACGTATAAGATCAGAGTGGCCGCGATTACCCAACTTTAAGTTTCCTGCGGGCGATAGAGTATATGAATTAAACGATCTGTGGGATAAAATAAACGGCAAATGGTACCACGTCATTGTAGGAATGTCGAAAAACTGGTAAGTATTAAACGCGCCGATTCAAAATAGAAAGTAAAATTGACGGTAAAATGTCTTTACCGTTCTTAATGTAAATATAAGCTAAAACGATTAGTGTCAGGGTTGTATAATTTATCTAAATCAAGTCTATGGAGAAAATGCAAATGCAAAAATTTAAGATAGTTCTGGCGATTCTAACGGCATTGGTACTTTTTACAATTAGTACTGTGTACCAGGCGTTAGCGGACGAATCCCCGGCCAAAGGGGACGATAAGATAATAGCGACTGTGAGTGGGTATGGAATAAAATTGTCTGTGTTCGAAAGATATTTAAAAACAACCGCCGGGGTAGATTTAAAGCATGCGACCAATGCCCAAAAGGAGTTTTTCCTTAATGATTTAATCGCGAAAGAGCTGATTGCTTTAGATGCTGAAAAGAGTGGAATGTTGAAAGAAGAGAAATTGATAGAAAATGTACACGTCGCAGCTATCACCGTAATAAAACAATACTATACAAATAAGATGATACAAAAGCCTGCTTATACCGATAGTGAGATAGAAAAATACTATAATGGCAATTTAGAGAAATTTGTCAGGTCGGATGTATATAATGGCACTCTTTTCTATGTCTACAAAGAAGACAAGGATGGAAAGGACGTAACTTCTTTAAGTAAATCCGCAGCTGAAGATATTAAAAAAATGCTAAACGAAAACAAAAGCGGGGAAGAGATTTTTAAGTCGGTTACTGAGAAAAACGATAAAATCAAGATTAATGGTTCCAGCATCGAATATTATAAAGGTAAGTATGCGGCGAACCAGGACATGGAAAAAATAATGCTGGAATTCCTCAAACTAAACAACGGAGATGTAAATATAATCGAGCAACCACAATTTTACGCGGTTATGAAAATGGACGCTATCGTAAAATCGGAAAAACCAGCCTTTAAGGCTATAAAGTCAAGAGTTGCTTCAGATATGGAGAAAGAACAATATGATAACAAATATCAAAGTATAATAAACGATCTTACATTGAAATATAAAGTTGTACTGGATCAGGATTTTTTAAAGAAATAAATGCAGTATGAAAAAGAAACTAATAAGTAGTGGATTCCCGCTTTCGCGAGAATGACAAAAATGGACGGAATGAAAGAACGTGAATTCACTCTTTCATGGGAATGACGGGCGGATAGAATCAACGTCACTCCTCTTTCTGTCATTCCGGGCAAGTCCCGGAATCTGTCATTTGTATCACATGCCGATGAACTGCCGCTTTAAGATATTTAATAACGAATAATAACGAAAGTATTAGGAGATAAGGTATTAATGGAGATCAATATGAAAGCTTTCAGACTTTTATTTACAGATATGTTTTTTATATCGATCATTTTTATTTTCGCATCCTTTCCACAAAATGCGAAGGCGGAGACGAATAAGTCCGGGCAGATCGATGAGCTTGGCATTTCTACGTTTATCGAAACGCCTGGAATGCCGCGTGATTTGGTTAATTTAGATATAAATAATGACGGATTACAAGACTTAATTGTTTTTTCTAAATATAAAGGAACATATATTTTTATTAACGACAACGGAATCCTGAATCTACAGCCAATAAGAATAGCGACTGAAAAAGCCACCGATATAGATGTCGGACACTTGAATTATACTTCTCAAAAGTTCAATGACTTCTTGACAGTTTATGAATATAAGATTCATTTATATCTAAATAACGGCGATGCCACCGCGTTCGATAAGACAATTAGCTACGATTCGCCAAAATGGGGTACGTATGTAAGGACTGCAGACTTCAACAATGACGGTATATCGGATTTTGTTGCTGTCGGCACATACGATGATTCCATATATTTTTATATATCATCGAAAAAAACGTCGAAATACGAGGTTTCTAAAGTGTCACTAAGCGACGATATCGCAGGTATAAAGTTCTCCTCTAACTTCATTAACGTTGCCGACGTCGATAATGACAAAAAGGTAGATGTAATCGTCATAAACAATAATGGCAATTCGCTCTGGCTGCTGAAGAATATCGACGGAAGTAAATTCGATTATAAACTTTTAAGGTCCATAAGTGTCGATAACGTAGACGATTTTAATAAGAAATTTTATTATGCGGATTTCCTGTATTTCGACGAAGTTAATGGGACATCGTATTTTATGGCAGTGAGAGATACCGAAGTTCCTGAGTTATCCTTTATTTCGTTCGATAATAAGCAAAACAAGGCAGATACGGTTAAAACAGTCAAAATGCAAATCAACAGACCTGTTTCTTTCGAAAAAGTGCGCACTGAAAAAGATAAAGTTGAGTATTTAATGACAAATTATTCGAACCCAAAAACTACCGAAGCGATGGTATCTTTATTTACGCTCAATCTTAACGATTATTCCTACCAGGTGAAGCCAATTCACAAGGTTAAGAATTGTCTGGTGAAAAACGCCAAATACAATAAGGACATTAAAAGCATTATAACTTTATGTAATGAACAGGGACCTAATGTTAAGGATGGAATAGACGTATATAAGGTAAAAGATGACTTTATGGACCAATAGACATCGATGCCGTTAAGTTAAAGGAAGATTTTACTTAAAAACTGCGGAGTTACTGGTTAAATATTTTTTAAGGACATCATTACCGTCTTGGCCAGGGTCCTCTTTAGTAGCCAAGCCTTCGATTTTGACTTTGTGTGTTTCCTTAATGGCTTCGGTAATTCCTCGCGCATGGTTGTCGGTAAAGCCGGAAGCTTTTAAATCTTCGGATAGCTTTAAAGTGTCTAATATCGTTGCCATACCTTTAGAATACCATAGGCAACATATTTTTGCAAATCCATAATATGCCCCCAGCGATGAAGAGTGAAAGTCGGAAAAATTGAGGGGGGTCGGCATATAGCGGAGGCTTATAAAGTTGTGTAAACGAGACACAAGGAGGCAAGCTCCCGTTATAATAAGCCGGTTATCTGGTATTCTTATGTCAAAGCTGATTCCGGGGACGGGGGAGACGCATCGGAGAGGGAACGATCAAGATGAATCCAAAGAGAAGCGTATTTGAAAGTGTGCGAGGAGTATAGCATCAATGTCATTTTTGCTTAGCCGTGCATTTCTCCACGCCTCAAGAAGCCGGAACGCTAGATTCTTTATAGAGCCTAAACCCTTGGGAAATGCTTTTTTCAGCAGACTGCTTTTTTCAATTAATTGAGCAAGCATATGGGCAATCTGCAATACATAATAGAAAACCTTTGCTGAAGTTGAATCCTTTGTGTATGCGTGCTCCAATGCGTATCCCCCGTTTTTTTGCACATTGAACCCTTCATTTTCTAATTTCCATCGAATCCTCCCTCCGTCATTGGCTAAAGCAATGACATTTTTGGTTGTGATTTTATAATTGGTTGTCCACTTAATGTTTGTTGTGTCCGTCCTTTTAAATTTGCCGGGTTTAGTTTCGTGGCATGCGACAACTGAGAGTATATGCTCCTTGCTGTTGCAATCTATGTACAGAATGTCATCAACCCATCTGAATTCCTGTTTTACCTCTGCTTTATTTCCAGTATTCCAGAGGATTCGATTCTCCGGCTGCAACTTCGCTAAGGCCTCAAATTCACCGTTGATCGAGGGAAGATCGTTATCTTTGAGTACGATCATGAATTTCCAGTCATAGTTCCGGCATAAATCGAAGGTCGGCCCACCCGCGAACAGACCATCCATAGTCAGCAGTATCGGAAGTCGGGGGAATCGCTCCTTCAACCTGGCGGCAAGTCTATAGAAAGCTTTAAGCTCGCAGTCCTGTTTTGTTGGGTTTACGCCGGGGTTTTCGATAAACTCGGTCATGAGGGAGAAAACAAAGCCGTTGGGAGTTACCAACTTTGCTTCCAGAACATTATGATAATACAAAGTCTTGCCGTTGTGAGTACGGGTCAGACATTGGTTGCAGTGACGTTTGCCAAACGTAAGCACCCCGGTTCCATCAACGGCGATAACAAAATAGGTTTCCAATAAACGGTATTGATAGAGTACCTTTTTGCGTATAAGACTCTCCGTCATACCACTGATAACCTCCTGTACCTCCTGCGGGTCGAGTTTCCTGAAAACGTCATTGATGGTGTCACCATGAGGAAACGTCTTAACCCCGAAGATACTATGAAATTTTGAGGCAGATGGTCCATTACGGAAAAGAAGACCAATCTGCCGTCTTGCTTTAAGATGACATAAAAACATCAATATCCCGCAGAAAACAAGGCCGGCAAGCGAATAGGTAGTTTTTCGTGGATTACGCGGATCGGTTACGCCGTGGAAAAGGCTGTTCAGAGGCCCAAAAAGGTGCGTTACTGTAGATACCAGAGCACCTATCAAAGTTTCTTGTTCTTTTTGCTCTTCCTCATACTGATCAAAACTTCCCTTTGAACCTTGGACATTTCCGCAATGAGCTGCTTCAGTCGTTTCCCTTCCTCTACCCATTCTGCAACCTCCTCACGAAGTTCCTTTGGTACATATAATGTACACGTCCGCTTATTCTCCTTCCATCGGAAGTTTTCTGATAGCAATGAAGGCTAGTGATAAAATATTGAACAATTAC
>JADFXJ010000041.1:24220-27054 GCA_015233615.1 Nitrospirota bacterium | reverse complement strand
ATGGGAACGCTGGTGTTTGGCGTGCCGCTGAAAGGGAGTTTCGCCCTGATAATGCTCCTGTCGTTAATCTTCCTCTTTGCGGGCATGTCTTTGGGAATACTCATATCCATAGTTGCGAAATCGCAGCTCATAGCCACCCAATTTGCCATGATACAGACGTTTCTGCCGTCTTACCTGCTTTCCGGGTTTCTGTTCGCTATAGGCAACATGCCCCCATTCGTACAGGCCGTTACCTACGCCGTACCGGCCAGGTATTTCGTTGAAATACTGAAAGCGGTCTTCCTCAAGGGCAGCGGGTTGAAGGCGGTATCCTTCCAGGTGTTCCTTCTGGCCGTGTACGGGACAATCGTCTTTGTAGCGGCGAACAGGAAATTCAAAAAGCTCATTATGTGAGCGATGAGGGCGATATGAGCGACATGAGAAATGCCAACGATATGAGAGATGCGATAGATGCTAAATATGCCAGCGATACTAACGGATACACGTAAACAGGTGAACCGGTAATGCCGGAAATTATAGAACGAATCGGTAACGTGGTTAGGAAGGAGTTCCTCCAGGTATTCAGGGACTACCGGATGAAGGCCATTTTATTTATCGTACCCGTGGTGCAGCTTGTCCTGTTTGGGTACGTGGTTACGACGGACGTCAACAACGTGCCAACCGCCTTCAGAGACCTGGACGGCTCTTACGAGAGCAGGGAACTTGCCCGGCAGCTTACGGCTTCGGGATATTTCACGATAAAGTATCGCCCCGCCTCGCCTGAGGAGGAAAAGGCGCTTGTCGATAACGGTAAGGTGCTCTGTGCCATAACTGTCGACAACGGATTTGCCAGAAAGCTCAAGGGTGGCAAGCCTCACACGTTACAGGCCATATTCGACGGCACGGACTCCAACACTGCCTCCGTAGCGATGGGCTACTTTCTCGGTATCGTCGAAAGGTACGTAAGAAGCGTGGACTCCGGGGGGAATTATGCGTATAATGATGCGCTTAAGGGGGCGCAAGCGGGGGTTACCGTACGCATGGTGGACGAACGCTCCCGCGCGTGGTTTAACCCCGATCTCCTGAGCAAGAATTACAACGTTCCCGGCGTTATTGCAATAATAATCATGGTTACGTGCCTGATACTTACTTCGATGTCGGTGGTGAGGGAAAAGGAACTCGGCACGATGGAGCAGTTGATGGTAACGCCGCTAAGGCCTGTGGAGATAATGGCAGGCAAGATGCTGCCTTATGGAATAGTCGGGTTTGCCGACGCGGCTATTGCTACGTCGGTGGCGGTGTTTTGGTTTAACGTCGAACTTAGGGGGTCGATATTTTTGCTGGCTCTGAGCACTCTGGTATACCTTGTTTCCGTATTGGGTATAGGGCTTTTCATATCTACGATGGCTAAGACCCAGCAGCAGGCCATGATGGCGAGTTTTCTGGTAAACATGCCTGCCATACTGTTGTCGGGTTTCATGTTTCCGATAAAAAACATGCCCGAACCGGCTCAGTACGTTACATATTTGAACCCATTGAGGTATTACCTGATCATAATCAGGGAGATATTCTTAAAAGGCAACGGGTTGAACGTGCTTTGGCCGGAGCTTTTGGCGCTCCTGGCAATGGGTATTGCAATAATTGCCGTAAGCGCGATGATGTTCGGGAAACGCCTCGGGTAGTATGGCATGGAAGAAAGAACTATCACGTTTTTGCTCTCTATCGTTGGTTTACTATATATATTTTTATAGTATTTTTACATTATCATGCAGAAAGGTTTGACTTTTAGCAATATAAACTGATAGATTAGATCAACAAGATATAAAGTTGTAAGATAATTTTTTTAAAGAGTGGGATTTGCCCACTTTTTTGTTTTAAAGGTATGGAAATAGGCGAGAAACTTAAAAAGCTGGCTGAAGAAGCTACTCTCGGACTGGGTGTCCGGATAGTGAAGGTTGAGCTTAAAGGAAAAGGCAGAAGGATGATGCTCAGAGTAACCATAGACAAAGACCCGGGTGTTACGCTTGACGACTGTGCGAGCGTGAGCAGGCAACTGAGTGCCGTCCTTGACGTAGAGGATATCATCCAGGGTACCTATAACCTGGAGGTGACTTCTCCGGGTATCGACCGGCCTCTGGAGTCAAGAGATGACTTCCTGAAAAACCTGGGTAAGCTCGTCAGAGTGGTTACGAAAGAGAAGATCGGGAAGCAGAGCTATTTTCTCGGAAGGCTCTCCGGTGTCCAGGAGAACTTCATTACCATCGTGGAAGCAGGTAAGACAGTGGAAGCATGTAAGACCGTAGAAATCCCACTTGATAAAGTATCGAGGGCCAACGTGGAGATAGAGATAAAATGAGCAAGGAACTTCGTTACATTATCGACCAGATAAGCCATGAAAAAGGTATATCCAGGAGCCAACTGCGGCTTACGATAGAATCGGCTTTGCTGACCGCCGTAAAAAAGAAGGTCGATGCCAGCGATAACCTGGGCCTGACCATAAACCCCGACAACTTCGAGATAAGCGTATTCAAAATAAAGACAGTGGTGCCGGACGTTACCGACCGTGAAACCGAGATTAGTCTGGAAGGGGCTCTTGCGCTCGACGAAGAAGCCAAACTTGGCGATACGGTAAAGTCCCCCCTGGACATAAAAGATTTCGTCGGACGCATAGCAGCGCAAACTGCCAAGCAGGTCATACTGCAAAAGGTACGCGAGGCGGAACGTGACGTAATCTACGACAAGTT
Organism: Nitrospirota bacterium; assembly: GCA_015233615.1. Lineage (GTDB taxonomy): Bacteria > Nitrospirota > Thermodesulfovibrionia > Thermodesulfovibrionales > Magnetobacteriaceae > JADFXJ01. The sequence goes on along the minus strand of JADFXJ010000041.1, from coordinate 24,331 downwards.
TGTAGGCAAGGTGGGCTCTATCGTTTCGGGTACGATTCTCAGACGCGACAAAAACGCGTACTACGTAGGGATAGGAAAGGCCGAAGCCTTGTTGTCCGTCAAAGATACCAT
>JADFXJ010000041.1:0-24120 GCA_015233615.1 Nitrospirota bacterium | reverse complement strand
CGTACTACGTAGGGATAGGAAAGGCCGAAGCCTTGTTGTCCGTCAAAGATACCATCCAGGGGGAGCACCTCAAGACAGGCGACACCGTAAGGGGCATCATAGACGCGGTAAACCCGGCCTCAAAGGGACCGAGTATAGTCCTTTCCCGAACTTCGACGAACTTCCTGGTAGAACTCTTCAAGATGGAAGTGCCGGAAATCAGCGGCAACATCGTGATAATAAAAGACGTGGTCAGGGAGCCCGGAGAGAGAACCAAGATTGCAGTCTTTTCCAAAGACCAGTCCATAGACCCGGTTGGGGCCTGCGTAGGGATGAAGGGCACAAGAGTACAGACTATCGTTCGCGAGCTTCGGGGCGAGAGGATCGACATAATCAACTGGTCTGCCGACCCCCGCGTCTATATAGCCAGGGCGCTGACCCCCGCCGACGTCGATAAAATAGGAATCAACGAAGAGGATAAGACCGCCATGGTTGTCGTAGACGACTCCCAGTTATCCGTAGCCATAGGCAAGAAGGGCCAGAACGTAAAGCTCGCCATGAAACTCACGGGCTGGGACATAGACATAATCAGCGAAACCAGGTACTCCAAGATACGCCAGGAAAAGTCACTGGACGACCTGTTCCAGGAAAAGGTCAGGGACAATGCCAGGGAGAGTGCTAAAGGGCTTCCTAAAGAGCCAGCCAAAGGAGCCACCACGGTTGTGGCCAAAGGAGCCACCAGGGCTCCGGCCAGAGATCCGGCCGAAGGGTCCGCTACGACTCCGGGCAAAGAATCCACAAAAGAATCCGAACTACATGAAAAGCAAGGCAGTGTCGGGAAGTTTCCCGGCAAAGAGGGCGGCACAAAAAAGTGAGCCATCATGCCACATCGCTTGTGGTATTAATCGCAGCAAGTCCGGTTACCGCAAGTCCAATCGCCATTTTACCTACTGGCTTCGATATGTTTAAAACTAGTGTCTTCATCCCCACCCCTTCCCGCCACTGCCGGCCAGAGCAGAGCCGTCAGCCGAATCCGCGGGATTCGCGGGCCGGAATCTGTCCTTCATCATTGTATTTATCGGAGTTAACTCAATAAGCGATATGGAAATTAACCCGTGGAAAACGTATCTCTCTGGCAGAAGCTAAAACGCGATTTCGACAGTGGCCTCGAAAAGATACAGTGGTTTTCCTCCCTCTTCCACGAAAGGCTTACATCCGAGATTTCCCTCTTCAAGTACCTCAATACCATAAACGAGCTGGAAAAGAAAAAGGAGGTTCTCTACGCGACGATAGGCAGGAAGGTTTTCGAACTTATCTCCAGGAGAACCGTAGACGTGTACTCTCAGGCCGACGTGCGTAAGGCCATCAAAGAGATCAAAAGCTTAAACGCGCAGATCGATACTATAAAGAAAGACGCGGAGGCCCTCCAGTAATGGCTATTGCCGCCGAGTATGCAATATGTGTAATATATGTCTTTGTCTTCGTGGTGGGACTCGTGGTTGGCTCTTTTCTAAACGTCTGCATATACAGGCTGCCGAGGGGCCTGAGCATAGTGTCGCCGCGCTCTCGCTGTCCCGGATGCCTGTCTCCCATTAAAGCATGGCAAAACATACCCGTGCTGAGCTATCTCCTGCTCGGGGGAAAGTGCCGCAATTGCGGCAGCTCCATCTCCATACGCTATCCCATGGTGGAGCTCTTAAACGCCTTCCTTTACCTGGGGCTCTACTACAAGTTTGGACCGGAGTGGTACCCTGCGTTATACATGTTTATTGCCTCCGTCCTAGTCGTGATAACCTTTATAGACCTCGAGTTTCAGTTAATACCCAATGTAATCACACTGCCGGTTATGTTGACCGGCATTGTCCTTTCCACGTTCGTTTTGCCCGACCCTTACGGTTTTGGCGAGCCTCTCGGTCTGAAGGGCTCCCTGATAGGCCTCTTTACCGGGGGCGGCATATTTTACGCTATCCAGGTGCTTAGCCTCCTCATCCTCAAAAAGGAAGGCATGGGAGGCGGGGATACCAAGATGATGGCCATGCTCGGAGCGTATATAGGCTGGAAGTCCATACTCATCACCATATTCGTGGGCAGCCTTGCCGGATCTATCGTAGGCGTGGCTCTTATCGTTATAAAGGGTCGCGGCAGGGACTCGAGAATCCCCTTTGGTCCTTTCCTGGCCTTCGGTGCCCTGACGGCTATTTTTTTCGGCAGGAAGATAGTAGGCCTCTATCTCGGTACGCCTGAAATGCTTCAATAAAAATCCTTCCTTTTTCGTGGCTCTTGTTCGTGATTTTCGAGCCGTCAGCCGAATTCGCGGGGCCTTTCGTGGTTTCGAAAAAGTTTCTTTTTCTTTTTCTTTTTTCTTTTTCGTGGTCCTTCTTCGTGCCCCCTTCGTGATGTTCGTGGATAAAAAAGTCCTTCTTTATGTTAGACTATTTCGGTTATGGTTACCATAAGAAGGGCCGGTGAAGCAGACGAACAAAGCATGCGCAATCTCTTTGCCCTTTGCTTTTCACGTGAGATGTCTCACGACGAATGGTATTGGAAATACGTGCTTTCACCCTGGGGTACCGTAGCCTACGTGGGTTGCGCCACACGGCAATCCGATGCCGCTGAGCCCGATGCTATCGTGTCGCACTTCGGCGGTATCAGGTGTGCCTTCGAGATGCATGGCAAGAGACTCTGTGCGTACCAGTTCTGTGACGTCTGTACCCATCCCGGTTATCGCGGCAGGATTTTCGGTTCTAAGCCTCCCGTGATGCGCTCTGCCGAGACCTTCTACGCCGAACGGGAGATGGATTTCGCCTTCGGTTTCCCCTCGGAAAGACACGCGAGGCTCCATTGCCTGGTGCTGGAGTCTACGTACGGGAAGGTGGCCTTATTCAGGAAGGAGTTTTCGGCCAAACGTTACGTGGCAAGCCCCATGGCCGGATTAAACCTCCTGAGGCTCCAAGAGGGCTGGAGGGGATTTTTCGACGGTGAACTGGACGACCTGTGGATGACAAATACGCTTAAACCCCCGCTTACCATATCCAAGGGGGAGGCCTACCTGCGGTGGCGTTATCAGGGCCATCCTACGAAGAAATACGACGTATTTGCATGGAGGGGACTGTTGAGGCGAACTATCAGGTACCTGGCCATAACGAAGATGAAAGGAGACGAGCTCCAGGTACTGGACTTCTTTTCCACTGTCGGCGGAAAGCCAATCGATTCCTGCCGCAGGGTTTTGGCACTCCTGGAGTCACTGGCCAGGGATCGGGGGGCCGCGGCTCTGGCCTTGTGGTTAAACCCCGGGGAGCCACTGGCCGGGCTTTTGAGCGGGCACGGCTATATTGCCACCGACGGCATTCCCCTGGCACTTAAAGCCTTACACCCGCAGATCATGGACGCCGGGAGTTTCTACGGCAACTACGGCTATAGGATGGGGGACTACGACGATAGCTAGAGACGTCAGGTAAGTAAGTTGAACTCACACTCTCCCGGCATAGGGGGGAGATATCGGAAATAACTCAAATTACAAGCCATTTTGGCTGGCCGTTTCGGGAGTGATCTATTATGGAAGAAAGAGAAATACGCAAGGAAGCGCTTATACGGGAAGTTGAAACGTTGAGAAAGAGGGTCAGTGAGCTTGAAAAAACACACGAGGAGTGCAGCGAGATCGAGGAGCACTTGAAAGAGAGCGAAGATCGCTTCAGGATGATGGCCGATTCGGCTCCCGTGTTCATCTGGATGTCCGACTCACTCGAAGGAGATTTTTCCGCCGGTCTCGAAGGAGACGACTCCGCCAGTCTCAGAAGGAACTATTTCAACAACGTTTGGCTTGACTACGTAGGTGAGTCGCTCAACAGGGTTTGTGGCGAGGCGTGGCTCGAAAAGGTACACGCCGAGGACTTGCAGAAGCTGAAGGATACCTGTAACGTAGCCTTCACCGCCAGGTTGCCTTTCAAAGTGGAGTACCGCCTGCGGCGCATGGATAACGTCTACCGGTGGATACTGGACACCGGCACCCCCCGGTTTACGTCCGACGGCAGGTTTTTGGGCTTTATAGGTTCGTGCGTTGGCATTACCGAGCGAAAGGAGGCTGAGGAGCGGCTCAGACACATGGCCCACTACGACCTCCTGACGGGATTGCCAAACCGTACCTTGTTTTTCGACAGGCTAAAGCACGCCCTATCCCAGGCCGGCAGGTACAACTACATGATGGCACTCATGTTTCTCGATCTGAACAATTTTAAGGCCATAAACGACCATTACGGCCACCACGCGGGGGACATGCTCCTCAGGGACGCGGCCCAAAGGCTAATCGGCTGCATCCGTGACTCCGACACTATAGCACGTGTCGGCGGGGACGAATTTAACGTAATCCTATCGAAGATTAACGAAAAAAAAGACGTCCAGGTGGTAGCGGAAAAGATAATAGTGGCTCTGGAAGCGCCGTTTTCCCTCGACGGCATAAGCTGTTACGTCGGTACGAGCATCGGTATCGGCATCTATCCCTCCGACTCCATGGATATTCACCTGCTCATAAAGAAAGCCGACGCGGCCATGTACAGGGCCAAACAATCACGCAAAGGTTTCCCCAGGAGCTCTTACAACTTCTACGCGGACATGCAGGCGGATACGTAAGGGCTCACTTATTTTCGAACGCACCCTAAGTATAGATAACCGGTAAGTAGCGCCAATGGGATAATAGTGCCGTTTAGCATGGCTAATCGCCGGTTAATCCACCGGCTCTTTCCCCCGTCTTGCGGAGAGTGGAGAAACCCTTGTCAATAACGTATGCCGCAACGACTCAGTATGTACTTCGGCCCCGCATACATCCACCCCATCCTTCATTATAGCCGGGAGATACCCGATGTTAACAGAGTTGCCTAACGACGGCATATTTCACCCGGAATTCACTCTACAAGCTCCTCTTAGAACGGTATACTCATAGATGTGTGAAAGGTTATACTTAATGGATGTTAACGAACGGACAGATGAAGCAAAAAGTGGTAAGCAGCCAGCATAAGGAGGTGTGTACGATTACCGAAAAGTCGAAGTCGAAACCTTTATCTACGGTTATAATCTTAACCGTCATAATCGTCTTAACCGTTTTCATCGCGTTGGTATCATTCGGAAGCTATGCAATGGCTTCAACGATCAACCTGCCGCGTACAGGGCAGACAACCTGCTACGACGAAAACGGCAACAAGCTTGACTGTGCCGGTACCGGGCAAGATGGAGACGTCAAAGCCGGAGTTGTTTGGCCAAACCCCAGGTTTACCTTAAACGGCGACCTGACGATAACCGATAAGTTAACCGGTCTTGTTTGGGCGGGAAACGCTGGTACGCCTACGGTTGGTTCATGCGTTGGGGGGGAGATGGTGTGGAAGAAAGCACTCGATTATGTAGCCTGCCTTAACGCCGCCAAATACCTGGGGCACGGTGACTGGCGGTTACCAAACATTAACGAGCTTGAAAGCCTGGTAAACGCCGGACAAAGTAACCCGGGCCAATGGCTTGGCACTCAGGGATTTACAGACGTGAAGCCGTTCCTCTACTGGTCGTCTACTACTGTTGCCGGTCTCCCGGCCGTCGCCAGGGCTTTCTATATGCTTGAGAGCTACATGGCCGGAGTCGGCAAGTCCAACGGAAATGAATTCTGGCCAGTGCGTGCAGGACGGGTTGGTAATTTGATAACTCCGGTATCCTCAGTTGGGTCCACCGTAGGAACCCTGATTTAACAACGCACTGGTGCGGTTTGAGCCCCCCCGGTTATTCATAATACCCACGGACTTATGCCCTGGGCTGCTTGAATTGTGTAAGGTAAAAGTTTTGAAAATCATCATCTCTACCATACTACACATCCAGCTTCTTATACATGTGTGCATATATATTACTATAATTGATATTATTGTGTTTGTCAATAGTAATTTGATTGCCATTAATCCTGACAATGTATTAACATAAATCCTTATGAAGGATATTGGCAAAGAGATTGAGAATGACGATGATCGTGTTAATCGATAGTGTAGAGTCTCACGCAAAGCGAAGCAATCTCATGTTGTTCAGTCGGACGATTTCCTTCTATTGTAAAGCTTTACGTGAGACACTACACTAGTGACTGCCTTATTCCGGGCACCGGGACTAAAGTCATCGCCGTTATTATTAAGACTGACGGCAAGTTTACGACGCTGCCGGTTAATGCCCATTCGTGAAATTGATAGTCGTAGTCCAATATCGAAACAGACAAGAAATGGGGTACGGCAAGGCCAAAATCCTTGAGAATTGCTGATGCTCCCCCGTAATTATGTTGATTTATCGGTATTCGCTGTATTAAAATATGATCAATAGGTTAAATTGGTGTATTTGAATATATACAACAAGAAAATGGACTCGAAAGAGTTATATGTATGTTATGGTTATATTATATTTATGTTATATTTAAGGATATGAAAGAACGTTTGTTTCGTGAATGTTGGTTTTTTTATGAATCTAACCGCTGATACTTAGAGAGGGGGCATACTCATGATAGGAAAACTGTTCAAGGATCTCTGTTACGCGATAGGTGAGTTGAATAAGCAGGATAACGCGACCCACACAGTACACCAGATACTTTTCGAATTAAAAGAATCCATAGGCATATCTTCGGCAGTGCTGGTCGTAAAAAACATCGACACCGACTACCTGGAAATAAAGAACAGGTATAACGTATCGGCCCATTTTACCACTGCTTACAAGCGGGCCATAGGTACCTCCGTAGTGGGCAGGATATTTTACAAAGACGAAATCGTGGTAGTATCCAGGAAAGACAGCCCGGAAGATGAATACAAGGACTTGTTGCTGGAGGAGGAATACGCCTCGGCAGTAGCAGTACGGGTCGCAGTGGAAAACCGTACATGGGGATATATAGCAGTATACTTTAACATCGACGTGGAGGTAACCGACGAGCTAAAGAACTTCCTCATAAATATTGCCAAAATCTGCTCCGAGGCCATCAGAAAGGAAAGGATCACTACCCTCCTGAACGAGCTTCGCAACATAGACCACACTACCGGCCTCCTTTATTACCACTACTTTCACGAAAAACTCAAAGAGGAGTTCGGCAAGTGCAAGCGCCACCACACGGCACTTACAATAGCTATCATGGATATGGACAACTTTAAGGAAGTTTTGAACTTGTATGGGTTAAACACGGCAAGGGAGCTTTACAAAAACGTGGCTGAACTCCTCAGATCCTGCCTGAGGGGAATCGACGTAATTGGCCGTTATGGCACGGACGAGCTTATTATGTACCTGCCCACTACCGGTATGAAAGAGGCAGAGGTGGTCATTAAGCGATTTACGGAGCTGCTGACCGAGAAGAGATTTACCGAAAAAAAATTGTGTACCTCCGTCTCGATAGGAGTAGCGACCCTGGTAGATCACGAAACGCTTGAAGAACTCGTAACCCACGCCCAGGCCTCGTTATATAACGCCAGAGTCACCGGTAAAAACGTCGTGGAGTGTGAAGAATAGTGGTGTGTGAAGAATAATTGCGAACAATGGTATCGTGATAAACGGTATTAAGGCGTCGTCATAAAGGGCGCCGCAATGGCGCAAATGCAAAGGTGTCCGGGCGCTCCGGTATCCGGATACCCTATGGCGCCGTCCGGGTCGGGATATAGCGGGCGCCGTCGGTGCCAGGCATCATGGCAGGCAAGAACTATCCACGAAGAGCCCGAAGGTTCGCGAAGGGGCTGGAGGTACCGTTGGCTTTCCAGTTTCAGGTTTCAGCTTTAAAGTAAAAGGTAGCGATAGTAACTATGATCGCGCTTACCACTCCGTAAGGGGCTCGTATCTTTAGCATGGTGATCGTCAAACGGGAGAATATAAGATGAGGGTTCTTTGCGTTACGACAGCGTTAGTCCTGCTAGTCTTTGCGGCACCGATGCAGTCTTTTGCCTCGGGTGCTCCCGGTGAACAGGAAAGAGCCGCGGTGAAGGGTTTGGGAAGTCTGCTCCAGGGTAGTTCCTTCCATAAGAAAATAGGCATTTCCAGTGAAAAAAGCTCTCTTGAATCTACAATAGGAGCAGGATTTCAGATATACACCATAACGCCCCGGCAGTTAGGGGTATTATGAACATCCAGTGGGTCTCAAACCGCACCAGAGTGTCTGGACACATGGTCGGTGCCGGCTCCGAATTACCATCATATACAGGAGGTTGAAGATGGCATTATGGGATGATATGGGAAATAACACGTATGGGTTGCCGAAGACCACGATTGCGCCTGCGAAGGATCTTATACCAAAGCCCGGGCTTACCGGTTTCTTAAATTCCGGCTGGAGCGGAACAAAAATAGGTACCAATACTCCCGGTAACTCCGCGATTGGCACATATCCATGGACCCGGACGACAAACCCTTATGACCCACAAGGGATGACAGGCCTTGGCACCAGGCCGTTGTTAAATCCAGGCTCCAGCACAGGTATCAATGAGGCGACTGGCACTGGCACGACAACACCAGGACTGCCGGGCATTGGCACTCAGCCATGGTTGGCACCTGATTGGTCGACACCGGATGGCCGGAGGAAATGGGCGCAGGATGTCATGAAAACATAGCTTAATTTTGGAGCAGACACTGTCGCAAAACCCAATACATTGCCTGACCCGGCACCTTTCTTCTCCTTTCGGACTCCCGGCTCAACCCGGGCAACCACAAACGCCGCAATATGGTTTTGATAACAACGATCTACAGGTTAACAACCCCTTACGTGATGCTCTTATGTTTCATGGTGCTAACAGCGGCCAATCGGCTCAAGACAGCCAGCCGGATATGTCACCATTGAGTTCTCTTGCACGTTTGTCGCTTGGATGGCCGTGGAAACTTCCTTCGTCGCAACCGACAATATCGCAATCATCAACGTCACAATCGGGGCAACCGACAACATCGCAATATGGCCTTGATAACAACGATAGCAACGATCTTCTGGTTAATAACCCGTTACGAGATGCTCTTATGTTTCGTGGCGCTAGAAGTGGTCAATTGAATCGGTTGGTTATAGACGGGCAAACGAATATGTTACCAACAGGTACTGACTCTGGAAAAGGCGAGATTGCTTCGGCAACGCTTACAATGACAATTCTTTTATAGCGAAATTCAGTTATCGCACAGAGGCAAAGGACCGATTGAAGGTGGCGGCCTATGGCCGCGTTTAAAAACGTTCGGGCCAGTCTGTACGTGTTTGGAATGTCGATCCCCCCTGACGGGGGGTACGGGGGGTACGTCAGTTGGCCCTTGGTCAATATGATAGGGACAAGGACACAACATCCCGCAAACGGCGATGGCGTGTCGAGCACGCTGACGGTGGGGGACTATCGCTTAGGTAAGGGACACCGGCCAATGGGCGGCAACACTGCTATAAAGGAGGTATCAAGACGTTGGTCTTTATCCTTTGCTCCTACTATAGCCCTTTCATAAAGGGCCAATGGATCGTAAACGCCAAACACGTACAGACTGGCCCGGCCGTCCCTAAATGAGGCCGAAGGCCGTCATCTTTTTTGTCCATTATTTTTTGTTCGCCTTATACCAGATAGAGCCGTAAGCCGTCGTATTGGCGGGGTGGTTACTGTATTGCATCGCACTGAATTTCGCTATAGTCGGAGCTTAGAATAATCGTTACCGTTCACCCGATATGGTGTTTGACATATTACGACCGCGTGGAAAGCGAAAAGAGGACGTTCGGCAACGATTGCCGCAGCCATATAAGCTCGGCGTCACTAAAGGCGCTCCCCCGACGGATCACGGTAAAGTTGCTCTCCATCGTTAGAATAGCCGGGGGCATCCATCCCCCCGCCCTTCCTTTTCAAGGAAGGGAGCCTCAGGGGAAAGACTCCGTCCTTCCCCTTGAGAAACCCCAACCTGCAAGGGGCTTCGCCCCCTTGACCCCCAAAGGACTGGAAGCGCTTATCCAATGATCCCCGGGGGGCGTTGCGGGGGAACTCCCCCGCAGAAGGGGTAGCGTAGGACGCGCCTTTTGCGGCCGCAGCGAGGGGAAAGCTTTCCCCTCCTTATCTCTTGTGCTTGTATTACTTTTATGTCAGCAACCCGGTATTATGCCGACATCGCCATATATGCAGGCTACTAAGCCGACCACGGACAGGACAAGGGCAATTCCGCGCAAACCTGAATACGTCATTTCACGGTTGACAGGACACTATTTTTTGCCGCTACTGCCATCGAACGGAGGTTTATGCCGGTGAACTGTTACGAAATAATATTAGGATTGCATACTCTAATGAAGCTTTTGAGTTATGGTATCTATTGCACTTTGCCTATTATAATACCGTCATGTCGAGAAATTTGTATAAAGAAAAACTTTCCGAGAAACTTGACGACACTTACGATAAATCTAATACAATAATGTACGATATACTTAAACAAAAGCAGTCTGTTGCTATAAGAAATGCCGCGAAATTGCTATCTACATATTCTCCTCCAAATCCGGTAAAAGATAATCCTTCCACTACCGTACATTTATTGGTAAAGCTGATGAATAAATTCAGGAAATAGTAGTGACCGCTAAAATAAGAACGACGCTTCGAATATCAGTAAATATGGCAGTACCGGCGTGCAGATTGCCATGGTGGTTCTTACTGCCCGGTTGTCGAAGCGCCTAAGCCGGATCACAATTCGAGGGGGTCTCCTGAAAATGCTTAACATCGAGAGCCTCACATTTGCCCGAGTGCGGCACTACGGCTACAGTCAAAGCTCCGGACACTCCGCTTATCGCTTCATCAATCGGCAAAAGTATTGAAAACACGCGGGTTTTGATACTATTCAAAGCGAATAGACTGACAACAGACTAGCAGGAAGACTAATGCTGAGGATTACTCGAATATTTCCATAACGAATAGTAAACCTCAAAACTTACAATTTTGTCGATACCGTACAGGTCCCATGCAGGCACACGATACCGGCATACCGGCATTTCTTACATCCCGTGGTTATCGAAAGCCAAATATTCGAAAGTTTTGCCGTTTGCCCGGGGCTTGCAAATTTCTCGGGAATCGAGCTATAATAAACAATCTAAATTCTTTGGTCGAATTCTTTGGCTTTTTAAAAGTACTTTATTGGCGGGCTTTACCGGCCGTAATGTTATCCCGTAAAAAGAATTTGGTTGAAATGATTCCTGATAATATGTTATTTTCCCACTTATAGTATAATAGGGTTTTCGTATTTCGAACGTTTAAGGCGCGCGGTTACGGTATCTTTGCTTTATTGCCGGTTTTATTGGCACCGCACCGCACTTTCACGTTCTTCTTTACGTTGTTCGGAGACATTGTTAGCAGCTTGTAGAAATCGGTTAACGTTTTGACAGAGTGTATTTTCTATGGGTAAAGAGGGCAGCGAAACTCCCCATTACGTGGGACACCGCAAACGGCTCCGTGAGCGATATAAAAAGGGCGGCATAGATGCCCTTACCGAATACGAGCCGCTGGAGTTGCTTCTGACTTACGTAAACCTGCAAAAGGACACGAAACCCGACTCGAAGCTCTTGTTGAAGAGATTCGGTTCCATGAGGGGCGTTATGGACGCCGCCCTGGACGATCTTACCGAAGTGGAAGGCATAGGCGAACAGACGGCACTCCTGATAAAGCTGGTCAAGGATTTCACGGCCATATACTTTAAGGAAAAAATAGTGGTAAAAAAGAAGGTGAGTTCGCCACTGGACATAATAGACTATCTCAAGGTATCGCTGGGGTCTTTGAAGGACGAGCAGTTCATGTCGCTTTACCTGAATTCGGGCAACGAGATAGTTGCCCTGGAGGTGATCAGCGAGGGCACGGTTAACCACGCGGTGGTTTATCCAAGGAAGATTTTCGAGATTGCGCTGAAACTCAAGGCTACTGCGGTCATTCTCGTTCACAACCATCCCGGCGGCAGTGTCAAGCCCTCGGACCAGGACATCAGGCTTACGAAGCTGCTCAAGTCGGCAGCCGATACACTGGGCATAATCATACACGACCACCTGATAGTTACGGGCAACTCTTACCTGAGCTTTGTAGAGACGGGATTGATGTGACAATGGATAAAAGGTCTCTCGAGTTAAACGCCCTGTACGAGATTAGCAAGATTTTAGGCTCTTCGCTAAACCTGGACAAGACTTTAAAAAACGCGATGAAGGTGCTCTCCATGTTTCTGGACATGAAGCGTGGCACGGTTGCCCTGAAAGACGATAACGAACTGGTTATCAAGGCCGCCCATGGCCTTACTTTAGACGAGATAAAACTGGGCAGGTACAAGCTTGGCGAGGGCATCATGGGGCAGGTGGCAAAGAGCGGCTACCCCATAGTCATACCAAACGTTGGCGACGAGCCTCTGTTTCTCAACAAAACGGGTTCGCGGTTAGACATCGACAAAGAAAACATCGCCTTCCTCTGTGTACCGATATTATTCAAAACGGAAATCTTAGGAGTGCTCAGCGTGGATCGCCTTTTTAGTTCCGCCACCATTTCTTTGGACGAGGATCTGAGGCTCCTGAAGATCATCGCTTCCCTCATAGGGCAATCGGTACAACTATCCAGGAAGGTGGAGCAGGAGCGCCTCGAACTTATTGCACAACGCGAAGCCCTGAAAATAGAGCTCAAGGGCCGCTACAGGATAAAAAACATAGTGGGCAGCTCAAATGTAATGCAGGAGGTCTACGAATCGGTATATCGGGTGTCGCCGTCCAAGGCTACCGTGCTTTTAATGGGGGAAAGCGGCACCGGGAAAGAGCTGATAGCCAGGGCCATCCACTACATGGGGCCACGGGCCGACGAACCGTTCGTGAAGTTTAACTGTGCATCCATTCCGGAGGGACTTTTGGAGACCGAGTTGTTCGGCCACGAAAAGGGGGCTTTCACCGGTGCGGCCAATGCCAGGAAGGGCCGGTTCGAACTAGCCAACAGAGGCACGATATTCCTGGATGAGATCGCGGACCTGACCCTATCCCTTCAGCCTAAGATACTGAGAGTGCTTCAGGAAAGGGAGTTCGAACGAATAGGCGGAGAAAAAACCATCAAAGTAGACGTAAGGGTTATAGCGGCTACCTCACGTGACCTCGAAAACCTCGTAGCGGAGAGACAGTTCAGAGAAGACCTTTTTTACAGGCTTAACGTGGTACCAATATTCATGCCTCCCCTCAGGAATAGAAAAGACGATATAATCGATCTCGTCGAGCACTTCCTGGATAAGTTTAACAAGGAAAACCTCAGGGATATAAAGCTTACCAGAGATGCCGTAAACGTAATGGTGGCTTACAGTTGGCCCGGCAACGTGAGGGAGCTTGAAAACACGATAGAGAGAATCGTTATAATGTCTCCCGAAGAGGTTGTGAAACCGGAGGATCTCCCCCTTAACATAAGGGAGCCGCGGCTAATCGAGTGCGTCAAAGCGGAGGGCATTAAAATAAACGGCGCTAAAGCGGAAAGCCTGAAAGCCGGCACAGCCCACGAGGCCGAAACAGCCCCTGCCTCTCAACCCCAGGGACAGTCGACAACGACTCTTTCCCAGGTGGAGAGAACCCAGATAATCGAGGCCCTGAGTAAGGCTAACTGGGTGCACGCCAAGGCTGCCAAATTACTTGGCATAACGCCGAGGCAAATCGGGTACAAGGTGAAAAAGTATGGAATCAGACAAGATATTTCATGATTGGCTAATCGTCTACCTGCAACGATTTCTGTCAAAAGAGTACACCGGGATAGCGATAAACCTCCAAGGGCAAGAGAAAAACGAGTTTTCGGGACACTACCCTGACATGATCCTGAAAAGCTACGGCATGGTGATGGCCGTCATGGAGGTGGAAACGGAGGGCAGCATTACCCCCGGACAGGCAGCCCGTTGGAAGAGCCTTACCGGACAGGGAGCAAAGCTCATGCTAATGGTGCCGGAGAGGTCCAAAGCAAAGGTGATGAACCTCCTGTGGGAGCTAGGTATTGCCGCGGACGTGGCAGTAGGCGGGTACGAACTTAAGGTATCCATGCCGTGAAAGTAGCAGATTGCGGACAAGCCACAGTGACGGGTATGAACCCCGCTTACACGGTAAAGCCCTTACTTAATCAGACCACCAAGCCACCCGCCAGGCTGGCCACCCGCATAGGATATGGCGTTATCACCGGTGAGGGCGAGGGGCCTGGCCCCGATGCCGATGCTATACAGATAACCGTATTCAGAGACAGGGTAGGCAATTACGAATCTGCCGTTTCGGAAACCCTTAAGGCCATATCGTGCTGCGAGACCATGGGGTTAAAATATATCCTTCATCCCGTGGGGTATTTCCTTTCGGAGACCCGCCTCACGGAGAGAGAGGAGAACTTGAGGGCGTTGCGCTTTTTCGCCCGAAACGCGGGCGAGGCCCTCATAATCCACGACGAAACCACACCATGGGGGAGCAGGCTCGATGGAGACTTTGCCGGCTTTTACAAAAACGCACTCGGCGAGTTGTCGGAGTTTTGCCCGGTATTTGTCGAAAACGCCTGCCACACGCCGGACATAAAGTGGTTCTGGAGCAATTTCGACGCCGGAGTGGCCCTCGACATAGGTCACCTGGAGGCGGCCGGACTTAACTCGGAGGAGTTTGTCGAAAATCTTGGAGTCGATATCCTTTCGAGGATCGGCTACGTACACATACACCGGAAAAACGGCATTCACATGGGCGGGCTCAACGACCATTGGGGGCTTACGGGTGAGTGCCGGGAGCTTAGAGCATTCAGAAAACTCATCGGGAGCACAAAGGACTTCACGGCCATAGTGGAGGTGGTTTATAAAGATGAAATCGAAAACAGCATGAAGCTTCTTAAGGAAACCCTCTAAGGACTTTTTAACCACGAAAACCACGAAAAACACGAAAAAGGACAAAAAAGGACGGAAAAGGAAGCCCGTTAAGAAGCTGGCTTTAATGGGCATAATACCAGGTTGCAGTCAGAAGAGTAACAAGGCGGCAAGGAGAAAGCGACGCAGGCGTACCCCCCTAACCCCCGACAATCCCCCCTTACGGGGGGTACGGGGGGTGAGGGGGGTAACTCGTTATGTACGTCAGGGAGCTTTCGACGATTGGCTTCGAAGTTAATCGAATGAATGCAACTTGTTATAATGAGCACCATAAAAGAGAACACAAGAAAGGGGAACAGAAGAAAATGATAGTCATTCCGGCCATAGATTTGAAAGAGGGTTTTTGCGTACGCCTTTTGCAGGGCAGGAAAGAGGAGGCAACCACTTATTCGAACGACCCGGTGGAGACGGCCCGACGGTGGGTAAGTGCCGGCGCGGAGTTAATCCATATAGTGGACCTTGACGGAGCGTTCACGGGGGAGCAGAAGAACATACGCTCCATAGAGCGAATCAGGGAAGCGGTCGGCGTGAGGCTGGAAGTTGGTGGAGGCATACGCGGGATGGATCGTATAGACCACCTGGCCGGCCTTGGCATCGACAGGATGATAATCGGTACCCTGGCCATTGAAAACCCGCAGTTCTTCTGCGAGGCGTGCCGAAAGTACCCCGGCCGCATACTGGCCGGAATAGACGCCAAAAACGGCAGGGTTGCCATAAAGGGCTGGGAAGAGATAACCGAAAGAACCGCACTGTCTTTCGCACTCGAAATGGAGCATCTTGGGGCGGCCGGCATTATCTACACCGACATATCGAAAGACGGCATGCTCGTCGGGCCAAACGTGGAGGCTACGGCGGAGATAGCCGGAGTCGTGGGTATCCCCGTCATAGCCTCCGGCGGAGTATCCACTCTCGGCGATATAGAGCGTCTGAAGGCCGTTGGTGGTCTCTATGGCGTGATAACCGGCAAGGCCATATACAGCGGGTCGATAGATCTTCGTGAGGCCATCGCCCTTGCCGCCGTATGACAGCAAAAGGTTTCACCTTTTTTATCAAATTCTTACGTAAACGGGGAAAACTATGCTCTCCAAGAGGATAATACCCTGTCTCGACGTACGGGATGGGAGGGTCGTAAAGGGTATCAACTTCGTTAACTTAACGGACGCCGGTGACCCGGTGGAAAATGCCAGGTTTTATGACGAGCAGGGGGCCGACGAGCTTACGTACCTCGACATAACGGCATCGCACGAAAAACGAAGCATCATAATAGACGTTGTGGAGCGTACCGCCTCGGAGGTGTTCATTCCCCTGACCGTGGGTGGCGGCATAAACTCCCTGGACGACATACGGGATCTTCTCAACGCCGGCAGCGACAAGGTTTCTATAAACACGTCAGCCGTGAAAGACCCCGACTTTATAAGGAGAGCCTCCGAACGCTTCGGCAGCCAGTGCATAGTGGTGGCAATAGACGCCAAGCGATGCCCGGAGACTTTAGCGGAGACTGCGCAACCCGGCCAAAAGTCTGCCTGTGAGCCGCCGGAGTGGCTTCTAAAGAGGGGCGATCTCCAGTACCTGGACCTCAGGAACGCCTCCAACCCCCGGAGCGGCCCTCGCTGGGAGGTCTATACCCACGGTGGCAGAAAGCCCAAGTGCATAGACGCCGTACGCTGGGCCGCCTACATGGAGGAGCTTGGCGCCGGCGAAATACTCCTGACCAGCATGGACAGGGATGGAACCAAGGCGGGTTACGACATAGCGCTCACCCGGGCCATATCCGAATCGGTGGGCATACCGGTGATAGCCTCCGGCGGGGCAGGCCGGCTCCAACACCTCTACGACGCCCTTGCCGACGGCAGGGCGGACGCCGTACTGGCCGCGTCCATATTCCACTACAGGCAGCACACCATCAGGGAGGCAAAAGAGTACCTCGCCTCGCGGGGTGTGACTATGCGCCTCTGATTAATCTCCCGGCATGAATCTGGCATGAATAGAGGAAAGCTGCTCCTTATGGCCGCGCTTACGGAGGGGGGTGCCTTTGTGCTCGCACTGGGGCTTACCCGTGTTTTTCATATCGATTTCGACTTGATTGGTAGCGTGATTGCCGGCTTAACCGGTAACTTAATTGGCGGGTTTTTGCCCGTTAACCTGGGTGTAGCCTTAGCCGGTGCCGTACTGCCTCTCGTGCTCTTTATAGCTATGCTCTCGGAAAGCGCAGTGAGCGTACCCTTCGTACGATCTTTGAGAACCGTTGCCGTCAGGGACGTACGGAGTCTTTTTGCAGAGGCCAGGCTGGCAGACGTGGCGGCCATCTCAGTTGTGGCCGGCATTTGCGAGGAGTCCCTCTTCAGGGGAGTACTCCAGGCGAAGTTTGGACTGATAGCGGCCAGCCTCGTCTTTGGCTTTCTCCACTTCGTCAATCTGGCTTACTTCGTTTTTGCCGTATTAATGGGTTTTTATCTGGGCTGGCTTTTCGTGTATTTCAAAGGACTCTTCGTGCCCGTGGCCGTGCACTTCCTGTACGACTTTGGGGCCCTGGCCTATCTTCTCTACGTAGCCAGACCGGAGAGACGTGACGTATCCGATCACGAAATATCCGCTACCGGAGGATAATAAATGGAAAACCGCGAAAACAACATAGTAGTCCTATCCATGGGCGACCCCGGCGGTATTGGCCCGGAGGTCGTCATTAAGGCTTTAAACGTTTTGGAGGGCTCCCGGGCAATAGTCGTCGGCGATATAGCCGTGCTGAGGGAAGCCGCACCGATGGCTGGCATGGAGACGCAACTGCGGGAGATCACCTCAGTTTCCGAAGCCTTATTCGAAAGGGGTGTCATAAACGTGGTAAACCTCGGGGTGGCAGGCCCTACGGTAAAGTGCAGGGCCACCGCGGAGGGCGGCAGAGCCAGTGCCGCTTATATCGAAAAGGCGGCGCAGCTCGTTATGCAAGGGCAGGACCGGGCCCTGGTAACCGCGCCCATATCGAAGGAAGCCCTGAATCTGGCCGGTATCGGATACCCCGGACACACGGAGATGCTCGCCCACCTGACCGGTACCACCGACTACGCCATGATGCTCGTCGGAGGCCCATTACGGGTGATACTCGTTACCACACATACGGCTCTGAAAAACGTGCCCGGGCTGATAACCAGGAATCGCGTGCTGTCGGCCATAAGACTGGCCGCGAGGGCCGCAAGGATGCTTTCCATCGACGCGCCAAAGATAACCGTAGCCGGCCTTAATCCACACGCAGGAGAGGCGGGCCTCTTTGGCGACGAGGAGATAGTTTCCATCGCCACTGCGGTGGCAGACGCAGTGGCCGAAGGTATCGGGGTAACGGGCCCGCATCCTCCGGATACCATATTCACCAGGGCTTACAAGTCTGAGGTGGACGTCGTCGTATGTATGTACCACGACCAGGGCCTCATCCCCCTGAAAATGATCGCCTTCGACAGGGGAGTGAACCTCACCATAGGCCTCCCCATTGTAAGAACTTCGCCTGACCATGGCACCGCCTACGACATAGCCTGGCAGGGAGTGGCGAGCCCCGGCAGCATGGTCGAGGCTATACGCATGGCAGAGAGGATGCGCCCTTAAGCGCCTCTATGCCGGAAGACTCCATGATTAAATCATCCATAATGAAAGCATCCACGGTATATCAGTTTGCCCGCTTTGCACTCGTGGGAGTTCTGAACACGGGTATCGATTTCCTGGTCTTAAACGTAGAGACGCTGCTTAGCGGCCTTACCACGGGGCCGCACTACGCCGCACAGAAGGCATTTTCATATTTCTGCGGTGTGGTATTCAGTTATTACGCCAACAAAAGATGGACTTTCAGGGATAGCTCCCGTGAAGGTCAGGCCTGGAAATTCGCTCAATTTATCGTTGTCAGCCTGGTAGGTATGGCCGTAAACGTGGCGGCAGCCTCCTTTACCGTTTCCATTGCGGGGAGATACCTTACCCTGCCGCCGCAGGTAATGGTAAACGCCGGAGCCCTGGCTGGTACCGCTGCGGCACTTTTATGGAACTTCATCGGCTACAAGCTCTGGGTCTTCAGGTCGTCAGTCGACTGACGGGGTGATAACGGGATCTAATGGGATGATAACGGTCGGTTTTGCGCCTCTCTTGATATAATCGGGCCTATAGGGTATAATTTTATATGACATACCTCGCTATAATCAAAGGTTTGAGTGACGACGGCGTTGAGGAGCACTCCTCGCTTCTGGAAGTCGAAGGAGCGCCTCTTATCGGGCACCAGGTACGGAGTTTGAGGCGCCTGATGAGTCCGGACGCACCGGGGCACCTAAAGGGGACACCCGCAATAGGTGGCGCCATATACGCGATGAGGGGAACCAACGCAAGGCTCTCCGCCCTCCTGGCCGGGTTAGGTGTAACCGTCCTTAAGCGGGGAGAAAAGGGGTTTGCCCGCGCCCTCAAACATGCCGTTGCCGGTTTTGACGGAGTCGTCGTATTGCGGGCGGAGGACCCCTTCTTTAGCCCTGCGGTTACGGAGGAGGCCCTAAGACATGCCGGTAAGCACTCCATCGGGCTCTTACCCTTTTCGCCACTTGTAACCGGAGTCGTACCGGAGGAGATAGCCGCCACCCGCTTTTTGGACAAACTCGACGAGGACAAACTCGACGGCTTTTTCTTCAGGATATGCGACCGGTTCCCGGATGAGGCGGGCACTCCTTACGCACCGGCTTACGCCGGGGAATTCTCCGCCTATTTCGGCAACTGGCGGGTTACCTCCCGGGCGGATTCCGTAAGAATACTCGACGACACCAGAGCTCTGGGTTTTCCACTACCCGGCGACGACGTCCTGAAAACCCTTAATAGCCAGGATGGGCAAGTTATAACCTCATACGGGCCATTTTTCGATCTCGTAAAGGAGGAGGGCCTGCCTTCTTCCAGCCGGCTTATCAAGGCCAACGCGGTACTCTTAAAAAGGGAAGCTTCCATGGGGGTTGGCGTGGTAGTATCTTTCCCCCGGACGGTCTTTCTCAACGTTACCGACGTGTGCAATGCCAGGTGTCTTTTTTGCACCAACAGCCCGGAAAGGGTAGACGGCTTTGCCGCAGGCTTCGGTGATATCACCAGGATGGACTGGCTGAAGTACGTAGAGGAGCTATCGCTTCACGGCGGTATTGGAGAGCCCTTAGCCCATCCCCGCGTGATAGACCTGTTGAAACACTTTAAGGATACGCTGCCGTTTCTGAATCTGCGTACGACGACAAACGCCTCCCTTATGGGGGACAAAGCCGTAAAAGCTATAGCAGGGTACCTGACGTACGTGCAAATATCGCTGAACGCCGCAACAAAGAGCACCTACGAGTATACCATGCCGCCACTTAAGTGGGAGCGCACCCTGGCAAACATAAGACTCCTGGCCGAGGAGAAATATCGCCTGGGCACTACCCTGCCATTTGTGAATCTCTCTTTCGTAGCCCACAGGGACAATATCGCGGAGCTTCCGGAGTTGCCGGCACTGGCTTTGTCGCTGGGGGTAAACCAGGTATCCGTCATCCACTACTACCATCCCGCCAACGTGCCGGAGGGGTTTGGCTTTACCGGCAGCCACAGCCTCTTCAACTACCAAAACCTCTACGACCGCTACGTAAGTGAAGCGGCTAAAGAGTGCAAGCGTCTGGGAGTGCCGTTGTCCCATCCCCCTCTGTTTTCGGATGTCCGGTATCGGGCGAGCCGGGAGTTTTCGTACACAGGGACGGCGAACCGGTGTATACTGCCATGGACGAACCTCTACGTCAGGCACAGGATGGACACGTACGTATGCTGCGTCTTAGGCCCGTTGCCGGGAGTATTTCCCAGGTTTGACTGGCCCTCTGCCGCGGGATTCAGGGCTCTGTGGAATGCTCCGGCCCTCGTTGCCCTGCGAAAGAGGCTCAACACGCCATACGATCCGCCATTTTGCGCATTCTGCAAGTCCCACCCCGCCGAAGACGTTTCAGCCATCGACGAAAGAGAGTGCATGAGGAGCGAAACGGCCTCACTGCTCAAGGGTGAAACTCCATAAGCAGCCTTAACCTCCCCCATCGCCGGCCGGTACGGTTGACATAATACGAATGAAAAGCTTAGAATTCTAAAGGTATCAGGCTAAAAGTTGCCAAAAAAGTTGCCAAAAAGGAAAAGTACCTATGGACATGGATAACAGTAATAAATCCGGCGCCGCCCATGGCGTAAACCCGACTAAAACGCTTACCGTGGATAAAACCGTCGGATTTGTCTCCGCGTTTAAAGAGACGCTATCCGCTTTTTCCTGGCATTCAAGGTACGGTAAAACCGCGCTGATAGCCGTGATCACAATCTGTCTGTGTCTGTCCGTGTTCATAAGGGTACACCAATATTCCAGTGCGAAAGACTACCTGATATCCCACACGGATAAGCCAATCATGACCACCGCCGACGCCTACTATTGGTTCAGGCTGGCCAGAGAATATAATAATGGCGCTTACGTGCCCGATAGTATCGAAGAGGCCAGGAACTACCCGGAAAACGGCATAAAGAGACCAAACCCAATACCGGCTCTAAGCTATCTTCTCGCCAAACTCACCCGGATTTTTGGTGTCGGCATGTACAAAACCGGGTTTTTCATAATTCCCTTCATGTCGAGCCTGTTTATGATTCCTCTGATCGTGTACTTCTACAGGATGGGCTACCCTGCCGTGGCCGTTATGTGCGCCCTCGTCGCTACCTGCAGCCCCATATATTTCGCCAGAACGACGATTGGCAGAGTCGACACCGATTCTCTGAACCTGTTTTTTCCTTTTTTGTGCTCTCTCTTTATCTATCTGGCATGCAAAAGCTACAAATTGAAAAATACTATCGTCTACTCGATATTGCTGGGGCTATCCATGTATCTCTTCATCTGGTGGTACGACCATAGAGGTTTCCTTTTAATCTTCGCCGCCTTTTTAATTACGTCAATGTTACTTTTCAAAAAACCCTGGAAAACCATAGTACTATCCCTGATAATTTATAGCATATTCTCAGGCCCTTATAATCTGAAAACAAGTGTTATGAACTTGTCGGAAACCGCAAGTACTTTCACCGACATATATTTATCGAAGCACGAGATGGCACCTAAAGAACCGAAAGCCGTGGAAAAAGAAATAAAGCCTCCCGTCGGGGAAATAAAGCCTCCCGTCGAAAAAATAAAGAAACCTAATATATACAACGCCGTAGACGAAAGGGTACAGGTTCCATTTTCGGAGGTACTTGCCTCATTAGTAGGCTCCAGGACTCTGGCCATAGTCGGATTCATCTTTTTTGCCATTTTTGCAACATTTAGAATTAAGGAAATTGTTCCCTTACTCCCCATTTTTTTACTAGGTATACTTTCCTTTACCAGCGGTAACAGATTCACCATGTATTTAGCGCCTTTTCTAGGTATAGGGTTCGGTGTACTCATAACGGCCATAGTAAACGTATCGATAAACGAAAATAGTCCGGACGGCAAAAACGTAAACCTCAAGGCGTTTTTAAACTACGCACTTCCTTTCGTACTCTTGCTGCTTCTGTTTATAAAGATTCCGATGTCCATGCCGCTTGAACCCGTTTTCGATGCAAAAACCCATACGGCCATTAATAGTCTGAAGGGACTCCTGAAAAACAATTCCGTTATCTTCTCATGGTGGGATGATGGATTTGCCATCGAAGACTTAACCGGCTACAAAACTATAGCCGATGGTGGGGCACAAAATACTTCCAAGGTCTACCTCTTTGCGCGCGGGCTTATTGCACCAAGCCAGAACGTACTGTACAGAATAATATCTTTAATAGAAAAGTCAGGTAACGCCATCGCAGACGTTGGAGAAAAGGATATCTTCGATAACGGCCAATTTCGAATATCACCGATCAATGACAATAACTACGTCCTCTTCACTTCAACCATGACGAAGGTGTTTCCAGGCCTTTACTTCATAGGCACGTGGGACGCAAAAACAGACACCGGCAAGGGAGCCAACTACGACGAAATGAATTGCAACGAAATAACAAACAACGTCTTAAACTGCGATGATTTGACCATAGACCTGACTACAGGCCAGTACAACGGCGTAGTGGTATTGAAGAAGGCGACCATAATAAAAAAAGGGTACGTCAATAGCGAACACGATTACTTCCCTGTAGCCATTGGAGCCAATAACATGTATCTGGAAATCGTTGTCGACGAAAACGATCGGATTTTAAACACTTACATGATAAACCGTGAAGTTTACGAGTCCAACTTTAACCGGATGTTTTTCCTCGGCCTATACGATCATAAACTATTCGAAGAGACGTATAACGAGTTCCCCTACGCAAGAGTGTTCATGGTGAAGAAGGCGGATATTCAAACACAATAATCCCCCTGAACAAAGCGAAGACGGGAGAGATCGTTTCCAAACCTGAACATACCCACACATCAAAAAAACAGCGATAGCCTTTTATGGTGAAAATCCGTCTTTGACACGCGGAAAAACTTTAGCGGGAAATCTTACGTGCAGTCCCCCAGGGCTTTGGACGGCTCCATCAGGCACGCCCTATAGGCCGGGTAAAGTGCTCCCGATACGCCAACGATTATCGAAACGAGCATAGCCCCCATCGATACGGCTATTACCTCGGCGGGCCCCGGCCAAAGGCTTGCCACTTCAAGAGCGTCCATCACGTTGTTCTTAAATACCAGGAGGAGACTGCCACCTGCAACTACTCCGGTAAAGCTGCCCGCGATGGAGACGAGTAGTGACTCCAGGGCAACCGCCATGAAGACGTCCCTCCTGCGGGCCCCCATAGCCCTAAGCAGACCCAGTTCCCTCGTTCTTTCCCTAACCATCATGCTAAATACTACCCCCACTACCATGGTTGCCATAAGCACCAGGGCCACGGTTGGTATAAGCAGTGGCCGCATGGCCTGGCTTATGGCACTCTTTACCATTGCGGCATTTTTATTTAGCAGGATTACCGCGATGCCATCCACCTTAGAGGCTATGGAAGAGGCAAGTGCCTTAGATAAAGTACCATCGGAAACCTTTATAAAAACCATGGAAACCCCGTCGGGACTTAAATCTTTCGGCAAAGGGGAATCGGTCGCCGATCCCGATATGAGATGCCCGAAGTCCATGGCAGACTGTCTGTTGGCCGTGGGGCGCTTGTTTACTTTGCCGGAGTAGGAATTTTTCAATTCATTTAACAGCCTCCGCGCTCCTTCTATGGGCATGAAGGCAACCCTGTCCATATAGCCAATGCCGGTTTGGCTTAAAGTAGCCACTACCCTTAACTTTCTGCCGGCAAACCACACTTCCTGCCCCGGGT
>JADFXJ010000171.1 GCA_015233615.1 Nitrospirota bacterium | reverse complement strand
ATGGCCAAATAAAAAGCTCAACCCATTAAACCCTTTTTTATGACGCAGACCCGTCCGGGAATTTTCAATTTCAAAACAAAAACGTTTTATGTTATGCTTAAAGAACTGCTATTACGAGGAAGTGGATTCCCGCGAAGCCTGCCCCTGGCTTGAACAGGGGCGGCAGTGACATATTTAGGTAATGTCTACTTGATGGAGGAGTGTTTTTATGAAAAAGAAAACGGTTATTTTCATCTTTTCGGCTTCGTCTTTCCGGCTAAAACTTCTTCATCTGAGCCGTTTAGACGCCACCCCTCTACCCCCCGTTAGGAGGGTATTCGCGGAATTCGCGGGCCGGAATCTGTTCTTCACACTTTTAATGATTTTATTTTCAATAAGCTCTCTGTGCGCGTCGGAAAGCGATTCCACCTCTGATCCAACGGTTTTATCCTCGGATATTTCCGGGCAGACTGCCGTTTCTTTAACCATCTACAACGTGAACATGGGCCTGGTTAAAGACGAAAGAGAGTTAAATCTGCCGAAAGGCACACTCCGGCTTAACTTCATGGACGTGGCATCGGAAATCATCCCTCAAAGCGTTTACATAAAATCCATCACCCATGCCGACGGTTTTTCGGTTATCGAGCAAAATTACGAATATGACCTCCTTAACCCGCAAAAACTGCTCGACAAATACGTTGGTAAAGAAGTAAAACTCTACAGCAAAAATCCCTACAACGAACGCGAGGAGATAGTTACGGCAACGGTGCTTTCCAATGACGGCAATCCGGTATTTAAGATAGGAGACGAGATAACTTACGGCTATCCGGGAAGGATTATTTTCCCAAAAGTTCCTGAAAATCTGATATCGAAACCCACGCTTCAATGGGTTATCGATAACGCTGACGGTGGTCTGCAAAAAGTGGAGGCCACTTACCTGACAAACGGCATTAACTGGCGAGCGGATTACGTAGTCGTGGTAAATGACACCGACACGCGTACCGACCTGGCCGGATGGGTGACAATTGATAACAAAAGCGGTTCCACCTATAAAAATGCAAGGCTTAAGCTCATAGCAGGCGACGTCAACAGGGTTACTTATAATAGAGGCGTACCTGCTCCGGCAATGGCTGCAGGAGCAATGAAATCTCAAAGAGAGGACTTCAAGGAAGAGGGGTTTTTCGAGTACCACATGTACACACTTCAAAGGCCGGCTACGGTTAAAAATAACCAGATTAAACAAATCCGGCTCATCCATGCCGAAAACGTCTCGTTAAAAAAGGAATTTATTTACTCCGGTACGTCGAATTATTTTTACAGTTCTTACGGAGACACTATTTCCAATCAAAAAGTAGGAGTTTTTTTAGAAATCGAGAATAAAAAGGACAATAACCTAGGAATACCTTTACCTAAGGGAACGCTAAGGGTTTATAAGAGAGACACCGAGGGAAGCTTGCAGTTCATCGGCGAAGACTCGATAGACCATACGCCAAAGGACGAAAAGTTTAAGATTAAAATGGGAGAGGCCTTTGACATAGTCGCAACGAGAAAACAAACCGAATGGAAAAAACTCGCATTGGACACTTATGAGGCCTCTTACGAAATTTCGATAAGAAATCATAAAAAAGAAGGAGTAACCGTTAAAGTAATAGAACCTATACCGGGAGACTGGAAAATTCTGAAATCTTCCCACGAGTATAAGAAAGACTCTTCGAAAGTGGCGGAATTCCCCGTTAAAGTGCCCGAAAACGGTGAGGTTAAGCTAACCTATACCGTGTCTATGCGTTATTAAATCTAATTGAATAAACCTTTCATAAGGCATATTAAAGGACTGGATACCCGCTCCCCGGTTGCCGACGGGGACAAGCTTCGCGAGAATGACGGAAAAGGCAAAGAAGAAAACGCATGTAGATTCCTGGAAATCCGCTCTTTGCACTTGACCTTTCGTCGTTGCGCTCACCCTTTACGTCATTGCGGCCACGCTCCGTCACCCCACCCATCATCGTCATTATTCCGGCTAGAGCTTCGTCAGCAGAGCCGTATTCGCGGGATTCGCGGGCCGGAATCGCCCCTGCCCCTTCCGTGAAAAGGAAGGGGGGGATGGATGCTTTGCTACACCTGGTTCAATGGAATGTCCGGAAATAATCGCAAAACCTTTATATAATCCAAATCCTTTAGTCAGAACAAATTTATCGTGCAGAGCAGGATCTGTATATTGACACAAAGCATCGGTATTTATTACTCTACTTACATGCGAAGCCTTTTAAAATCATTCGAAGCCCGTTAAAATTATGCAAAGCCTGTTAGAATCCCTTGCAAAAACCGGCAGGGAGAGCGTAAGCTTGCTTATAGCCGGTGCTTTAGCCAATCCCGGTGGTCTGGATATATCGAACTATAGGGAATCGATTGCCAGTTGGCTCATCGATTACACCGGTTTATGTGATGCCATTCCCGGTAAATACTCCGATTACATACCCCTGGTACGGGACGGGCTAATATTTTTATTCGAAAGAATTTCCACCGAACGTCTGCTAAAAATACTCCAATCCCAGGCGAATCTATCCGATGAAGCGCAACGGGGAGAGCGTCTTCTTTGCCTTGCCATGGAAATGCCAACGCTTCATAAACTAGGCCAGGTGATAGCCCGAAACCCGCACATGGACCCGAAGTTCAAGCAATTTCTTGTTCGCCTCGAACACGGTCCCCTTAAAAGTGATATTGAAACGCTGAAAAATTACATCGAAAGAGAGATCTGCGGAAGTCTCGAAAGTTTTGGCCTCAGGTTAACTAACACTATGGGCTGCGAGGCCAGTGTAGCCACCATAGTGGACTTCGAGAGCATAGTGGACTCCGCGCGAGAGGGAGACACCGAAAGTGCTTCCACCGAAAATACTTCCAATGAAAATCCATCCTTCGGGAAATACGTATTTAAGTCGGTAAAACCTTGCGTGCCTTCTATGCTTTGTGAGGAAATGGCGATACTCGACGATTTCGCCTTAACATACGAGGCTAACAGACTACGTTACGCTCTAAGGGATTTTTCCTTTACAGATACTCTTAGTGACGTTAAGGAAGCCCTTTCGAAAGAGACGGATCTTAGAAACGAGCAGGAAAACCTACGGAGGGCCCTTGCTTTTTACGAAAACCTTCACTACGTCAGGATCCCTCGTCTCGCACCATATTTAACGCAGTCCGTAACTGCTATGGAAAAGATTAACGGTACCGCTATAACGGAAACCCAACTTGGAGGGTTGGAAAAGAAGTTTTGGGCCGAGCGGCTCTTTAAGGCTATCGTGTGCCACCCAATCTTTTCTCCACTATCCGATGCTATCTTTCATGGAGACCCACACGGTGGTAATATTTTTCTAACCGCCGTAAGCGATGAAAGACGCCGGCAAATAGCCCTCCTCGATTGGAGCCAGGCCGGACAACTCGGTAAAGCCCAACGATACGATTTCGTAAGATTAGCCATAGGCCTTACCATAAGAGACCGCGGGATTGTACTTGATTCCATAGCGGCACTCTCGGAAAATGCAAAAAACCTTAATCCGGAAATAATAACTTCCATACGGGGTGAGATAGAGAACACCCTTTCGAATCCGCTCACAAGCATTTTAGTACGATCATTGAACCTGCTCGATGGAATTTCGCTCAAAGGAGTGAAATTCCCATACACGCTGCTCCTCTTCAGAAAAGCCATATTCACACTGACCGGAGTGATAAACGACCTTGACCCGGACTTTGACATGGATGGGTGTCTATTTAAATTTATGGCGTCTGTGTTTACAGAGGAACTTCCCAAAAGGTTTTTTAATATGCTGCAACCCGCAGCGGACGACCCCATGGGTTTCAGAAGCTCGATATCGAACCGGGAGCTTATAGACTACGCGTGCAGGTTGTGGCTTAAAACGTTGCCCTGGTCGATTCCCTCATTCTGAGTGCCGCTTCGATACCTTAACCTTCATGGGTTATTTTCAGTAGCGTTATTCCCGGCAGAGCTATTTCCGGCAGTGCAATCGTTAGGCGGTTACTTACCGCTTCCGTCCTTCTTACCTTTTTCGTCAGGCACTAACCCTGCTTTATCACCAGAGAGCAACTCGTGCAGACCTTTGAGCTTGCTTTTGAAGTCTTCCGTCAGGCTGACAGCCTGCTCGATAGTTTTTACTACGTGTGGAGTGATGATTACCATAAGTTCGGTCCTGGTGACCTTGTGTTCTTTATATCCAAAGAGATAGCCGAAAAGAGGGATGTCGCTCAAAATTGGAATGCCGGATGTAGTGTTTTCCCGGTCTTCCTTTATCATACCACCCAGAACTACACTCTTGCCGTCCTGAACGATCATGTTCGTAGTTACGTTACGTGTGGAAAAGTTTGGCGAGTTAAGTCCCGTGGTGGTAACGGTATTATCTACTCCCGACACCTCCTGCTTGATGTCCATATTTACAAGGCCGCTGTCGTTTATCTGGGGTTTTACCGTCAGTATGACGCCGGTGTCTTTATACTGAATGGTATTGGTGGTGCTCGTCGTCGTAGTAGTGCCGGTAGCGGCAACGGGATACGTTGTTGAGGCGGTGGCTATGGCCACCTGATCGCCAACCTGTATTTTTGCCTCGTGATTGTCGGATACCAGTATCTGCGGAGAGGACAGAATCTTGGACGCGCTTTTTGTCGCTAAGGTTTGCACGAGTCCCCTGATGACGCCGGCCGAATCGAGAGCAGCAAAAGTAAAACCCTTCGCAGAGAGCGGGCTCGTTGGGTCAAAGACAAAATTACCGGCCCCTCCGGTTGTTGTTATACCCTTATAATTAGGGTTCTTCTCGAGCGCAAAGTTGTTACTTAACCACCATTCCACTCCAAAAGTAAGCGCGTCATTTAGCGTAACTTCCACTATAAGTGCCTCGATAAGCACCTGGCGGGGGACAACGTCGATTTTTTTGATAAGATCTTCTATAAACAGGTAGTCCTTAGGTAGTGCCAGTATTACCATGGAGTTGTTTTTTTCGTCAAAGTAGAACCTGGTCTCAGAGGAGACGAGGGCTGAGGAAGAAGCTTTAAATGACTTCGCGGAGGACTTCGAAGATCCCGTCGAAGCCGCTCCGGGTGATGAAGGAGTTGAGGGAGAAGGGTTTGCAGCGGGAGGTGGTGGAGTAGCACCGGCAGCCCCCTTCGATGTGCCTTCACCCAGAATTTGCGACAATATTTCCACAACCTGCTGCGCCTGCCTGTTTTGAAGTGGATAAACGTAGATCTTCGGCTTTGCTCCCTCGAAAATGCTGTCTATTTTAGCGACCCACTTCCTGAAGTAATCCATGTACTGATCATCCGGGGTTGCTACAAGGATTGCGTTAAGCCTTTCGATAGGGAGATACTTTATCTTCAAAATCTCCTTACTATTACCCGAGAATATTGGGAAGACGGACTTGACCTCTTCGATTGCATCCTTTATAGACAGGTTCTTGAAGACGAATATCTCCACCTTGTAGTCCTTGAATATGTCGTCATCGAAAATTTCCACGATTTGGAGCAATCTCTTCATATTTTCGTCGGTGTCGCCTATGAGGAGGCAGCTCCTGCCCGGCACTTCGGTTATAGTCGCTCCAGGCGAGAGAAATGGAGTCAATATCTCCTTCATCTCCTTGGTGCTAACGAAATTCAGCGGCACTATCTGTGCTATGGAAAATCCTAGTACCGGAAAATCCTTCGATTGCCTGCCATACTTAACGGATACCGGTTCTTTGTTTATGTCAGTCAGGGGTATTATCCTGTAAAGACTGTTTTCCTCCATTACACTCACACCGTTCAACCTGAAAATAGTCGAAACTATAGGAAGCAGGTTCTGGCTGCTTATCGGCCTGACGGTCTTGAAAGTTATCCTGCCCTTGACCCTGGGGTCAATGAGATAGTTGACCCTCAATATGTCGCCAAAAACGGTATGGGCAATCTCATATATGTCGGCGTCGTCAAAAGACAGACTCACGCTTTGCCCTCCCTGTATGCCAGGGGGCAGGGGTTGTGGAGTTGGATTAGGAATCGGGGTAAACGCAGTAGCAGGTGGTGCCGGTGCCGGTGGCGTAAGTGCCGTCGCAGGTACCGGAGTTTGTGCCGGTGCCAGTGGCGTAGGAGCCGTCGCAGGTACCGGAGTTTGTGTCGGAACCGGTGGCGTAGGAGCCGTCGCAGGTACCGGAGTTTGTGCCGGTGCCGGTGGCGTAGGAGCCGTCGCAGGTACCGGAGTTTGTGCCGGTGCCGGTGGCGTAGGAGCCGTCGCAGGTACCGGAGTTTTTGCCGGTGCCGGGCTTACAGACGCAGGAACAGGCGGAGGCGTAGAAGATGCATTGGCAGAGGAGGTTGGCAATACTTGTGACGGGGCTTGC
>JADFXJ010000040.1:16670-27197 GCA_015233615.1 Nitrospirota bacterium | reverse complement strand
CTGCGGACAAACCCATCCTCTGCATAGATGAGTTGAGCAATCCCAGGAGCATGAACTCGTCACCGGATGCGACCAACCACGAGCGGGCCATGAGATTTTTGCGCGAAGTGGACTCCTCCGCGATGTTGATAGACGCCTCCATGAGTTTAAACGACGGTGGACAGTTTGGCATGAGAGCCGAAATAGGCATATCCACCGATAAGATTCACGCCAGGGGGCCTATGTGCCTCGAAGAACTTGCCTGCCCAAAGTTCGTCGTATTCGGAAACTGACACCTGAGACAGTAGGGTGCAGCCGTAAAGTGGCGTAATATTTTTTTTAGCGTGTTAATTTATGGAACTATTTTTATTATCAATAGGTTAAAGACTGTTAAACCGATATAAAAATTCTTCCGGCTTTAAAATCTCAACCCCTTGAAAAACCTTTAAATCCGTAAGATGGCTATCACCGGAAATAATAAAATCCGATCCTCCTTCTAAAGCACAAGCAAGGTATTTATTATCCGATGGGTCGTTTATTATAACATCGAGCGTCAAAATATCTTTTGTAAATGTTGCCATTGTCGCAACTTCGTTTAAGTCATTAATTATCTCTTATCCACGCTTATGGATTTTTTGTACATGCGGATAGAATAAAACTCTTTTTACCTCTTCTAAAATCGAAGCTGAAATAACAAGCTCTATTTCCTGGTTTCTTACCAAATCAATGATTTTAGCTGGATTGCCTTTAGCGGTTATCATGGAGCTAATAAAAATATTAGCGTCCAGGACGACTTTAAACATGTTGCGTTAAATTAAGCTTTTCTCTTTCTTCCTGTCTTACCGCTTTTACCGCTTCATCTACGGCGGTTTCTATTTCCCCAAGCGGTATATTTCTTGTGGTCTCTCTTATTTCATCTACCATTTTAAAAAACTTATTCCTCGCCTTTTCTGTTTCCTGTTTCATCCATTCGTACTTATGTATCGGTACGATGGCCACAATGGGTTTTCCGGCACACTCAACAATGTAATCGTCTTCTTTCAAAGACACCTCGTTCATAACCTGCCCGAACTGAAGGCTGGCTTCCATTGTCGAAATTTTTTTAAGCATGGTCATTGCTCCTTTGGTAAAGATTGCTATAACTATTATAATCCAACGCGACGCTCAACTTATAGTAAAACAAATATTATGAGATCGTAAAGAAAAAAATGTGCCAGGCATAGTCTTTTAAGGTATCCTTAATCCTAAAAACGGCTGCAGGAGTAATCTTGCGCTCTTCTCTACAGAGGTTAATAGTGTAGTGTCTCGCGTAAAGCTTTACAATGAAACGCCTTATCCTAAAAGCTTTTTTTTCGTCTGATATGCGAACTGAGATTGCTTCGCTACGCTCGCAATGACATTGAATGTAATAGCCATCATATAAAATGTCATTGCGAGCGTAGCGAAGCAATCTCATGTTGTTGAGCCGGACGTCCTCCTTCTATTGTAAAGCCTTGCGTGAGACACTACACTAGCAAGCGTTATCTTCCGGTGGAGCGGTTTCTTTTCAGAATCGCCTGCAACCCCAGGATGGTAACCTCGTGGGGGAAGTTCCCTGCACCGGCAATCCTCATCTTCAGATCCGTATCGGCCAAAAATTCGAAACATGCTAAGGCCTGGTCTGCGGACAAACCCATCCTCTGCATAGATGAGTTGAGCAATCCCAGGAGCATGAATTCGTCGCTGGATTCGACAGCCAACCTCTCGTAGCACCCGATAGCCCTCACGCTGGAATCATCTCTCAATGAGTCAACCAGGCTAAATGCCGAATACTGGATGGAGCCGAAGGATACTTCCTTTACGTCTTCCATGGAGATCGCCTTTTTGCCGAGAAGGGAGAGTTTCTTAACCTCGTTATCGAGGGAAAAGAGATCTCCGCCTTGCGTCTCGACGAGAAACCGAACTACATCCTTCGAAAACTTTACGCCATAACCGACAGCCTTACTTTCGATCCATCCGGGCAGTTCACTTTTTTTCATGTCCAGGTAGACTTGCTTTATCGTCGTATGTGGTTTTGGTAAAGTTTTTTTACTTTTGGGATCGACAAGGTAAAACAGGACAAACACGTTACCGGGGGCCGGATTTTCAGCATAACCATCCATGGCCAGCAGGTCGCCCTTAGTAGCTCCCTGTAAGTTTTTTACGATCACGCAGCGCGTGTCTCCAAATAGAGAGCGTGTGTTTAACGTATCGATGGCCTCCACCACAGTCGCAGTCGATTCCTTGTTCTCTAAGTCGTAAACCGAGGTCTGCCATTTTTCGGAGAGGAATACGAGTGCCTCGTGAAAGAAAAAGGCATCCGAACTTATGAGAAGATACGCAGGAGCAGGCATACCCCCGCCTGAAAGCGTCTCCATTTCCTTTTGGAAACTACCGAAACCGTTCATCGGTTAGCGCCTCCCGTGCCTCCCGTGCCTCCGGTACCTCCCGTGCCTGTTGCGCCCGTTGCGCCTCCTGAGCCTCCGGCAACTGATGCGCTTCTATACAGAAGCTCCGAGACCAAACGCAGGGCCAGCGAGCCGATGGCTTGTTCGTCTTCGCTCTCCTTAGCCGATATTATGTCGTTAACGGCTAATTGGCTGTCGAAAGATTCGTAAAACGGCGATGAAATGCCTGGAAGCTTGCGTACTTTCCCGTCCGACCCTTTAAAGGTAAAGTCTCCCTTGATTACGGTTACGTAGCCTGACGCAACGTTTTGCGACGTCGCGGCAATACCGACGCCAAAGTAGTTTATAGTACCTTCCACCACGTTGTCGGAGGAATCGGTAACGGACACCCCGCGCTTCATGAAAGCCACGGTAAGGGCCTCGTACAGCTTGTCCTGAAGCTTTGGCTCCGAGGTGGTATTCTTTATATTGCCTAACTTCACGGAGTCGAAAGGCAGGTTG
This sequence comes from Nitrospirota bacterium, assembly GCA_015233615.1. GTDB lineage: Bacteria > Nitrospirota > Thermodesulfovibrionia > Thermodesulfovibrionales > Magnetobacteriaceae > JADFXJ01. The sequence goes on along the minus strand of JADFXJ010000040.1, from coordinate 24,291 downwards.
GACTTCGTGAGCATCGTATAGCCGCAGCCCCCCGAAAGCATCGATAGAAACACGACTATGGTAAGCGTGGTTATGGCTCTCAGGTTTATAGTCGATACCAGGGCTCCCGCCGATCTTATAACAAGTTGCACGCTTAAGAGTAATATGAGATTATCAATATCCGGCGCTTTGGCAGTTACCAGGGGGCGTTGCGGGGGGGGCTCCCCCGCAGAAGGGGTAGCGAAGGACACCAAAGGTGGCCGAAGCGAGGGGAAGACTTTCCCCTCCTCATCTCTTGTACTTTTATTGATCTTGTATGTGCAACCCGGTATTATGACTCCGGCCGTTTCCGCCGCCGTCAATAATTTCATCGTTTTTCCGTCACTATGCTTACCAACTTGCCACGAACTACCATTACGTTTTTAACCGTCTTGCCTGCCAGGTGATCGCGAACCTTTTCGTTTTCGAGGGCTGCCGACTTGACGGCCTCTTCCGGAAGGCCGGCGGGGATCATCTGCTTGCCCCTGACCTTGCCGTCTACCTGGACGACGAGTTCCAGTTCCTCTTCCTTTGCGGCACTTTCGTCCAATTCGGGCCAGGGTTCGAGAAATATGGAGCCATTGCTACCCATTTTCAGTTCCCGCCATAGTTCCTCGCAGATGTGGGGGGCAAAGGGGCTTAAGAGCAATACCATTTTCGAGGCTGCATAAAACATGGCGGCATCACCTTTATCTACGCTGGACTCAAAGGAATACATGTCGTTCAGAAGTTCCATTAGGGCAGCTATGGCGGTGTTGAAATGGTAGTCCTTCTCGATGGCCGTGGTCACTTTCCTGATGGTCTGGTGGGTCTTCCTGAATAGATTGCCATAAGAGACGCCGGGCATCTTTGCCTCAGCCTCAAAACATTTCACCCGTTCCCCGTGGATAGGGTTAATCGGATTCCTTTTACCAATAATATTGTGTACGAGTGTCCACAGACGGTTAAGAAATCGGGAAGCGCCTTCCACGCCCTGATCCGACCACTCCATGTCTTTCTCCGGAGGAGCGGCAAATAAGGCGAATACCCGCACAGTGTCGGCTCCATACTTAGTGATGATGTCATCCGGGGCGACCACGTTTTTCTTCGACTTGGACATCTTTTCCACCCTGCCACGCAGGGCATCCCTGCCGCAGTGGATACACTTGCCGTCTTTCACCTCTTCGGGGAATATCCAGCCGTGTTCGTCGCACTTCCAGGTCTCCTTACACACCATGCCCTGGGTCAGAAGCCTCGTAAAGGGTTCGTCGAAACCTACGATTCCCAGATCCCGCATTGCCCTCGTGAAAAACCGCGAGTACAGGAGATGCAGCACGGCGTGTTCGACTCCTCCTATGTACTGGTCTACGGGCATGAAATACTTTATATTATCCCCGTCAAGAGGAGGCTCGCCGGATTTGCCGCAAAACCTGACGAAATACCACGACGAATCTACGAATGTATCCATCGTGTCCGTCTCGCGTCTGGCCGGTGCGCCACATTTCGGGCAGTCCGTGTTTACGAATGATTCGGCCTCCGCCAAAGGCGAGCCGCCCTTACCGGTGAGCTTTACGTCGGGGGGTAGTATCACGGGCAAGCGGGTCTCAGGCACGGGCACGACACCGCAGTTGCGGCAGTACACGATGGGTATGGGCGTGCCCCAGTACCTCTGTCTGGAAATTCCCCAGTCCCGGAGCTTGAAGTTTACGACTTCCTCCCCTTTACCTTTTTCCTTAAGGTAACCGATAATGCTCTTTATAGCATCCCTGTTGTGGCGGCCTGTGAATTGGCCGGAGTCTGCGAGAGTTCCATCTTCCTCGTAGGCGGACTGCAGTTCGGCTGATACGACACCACCGTCCGGTATTATTACCCGTCTCACGGGAAGGCCGTATTTCCTTGCGAATTCGAAGTCCCTCTGGTCGTGGGCAGGTACCGACATGATCGCCCCCGTACCGTATTGCATCAATACGAAATTAGCTACGTATATGGGTATGGACTCGCCGTTTACAGGGTTTATGGCGTACTTGCCGGTAAAGACGCCAACCTTTTCGTCAGCCTTGCCGTAAGCATTCTTAACCATTTCCAGCTCCGCGGCGTTTTCGCACAGAGAGGCGGCAAGCGGATGTAGCGGCGACAGGCACATAAAGGTGACCCCAAATAGGGTATCGGGCCTCGTGGTAAATATCCTTATCGTCGAGCCGGGGCCGGGAACGCCGCCGGCAACGTCACCGGAACCGGCCACCTGGAAATCTACCTCGGCGCCGTAGCTCTTGCCTATCCAGTTTTTTTGCATGGCAACTACGTGATCGGGCCAGCCGGCAAGGGTGTCGCAACCGGCAAGGAGTTCTTCGGCGTAGGCGGTGATTCTGAAAAACCATTGCTCCAGCTCCTTTTGAACCACGTCGCCGTCGCAGCGCCAGCACTTTCCGTCTATTACCTGCTCGTTTGCAAGCACCGTGGCGCATGATTGGCACCAGTTGACAAGGGAATTTTTCTTGTAAGCAAGACCCCGTTCGTACATCTTTATGAAAAACCATTGGTTCCATCGGTAATACTCCGGCCTGCAGGTAGCCAGTTCGCGAGCCCAGTCGTAACTCGCTCCGATCTTTTCTATCTGAGCCTTCATCGAGACGATGTTTTCTTCAGTCCATATGGAGGGATGTATGCCGTTGTTTATGGCGGCGTTTTCAGCCGGAAGACCAAATGCATCCCAGCCCATGGGATGCAAAACGTTAAACCCGTTCATCTTCTTGTACCGGGTTATGACGTCACCGATGACGTAATTCCGGATGTGTCCCATGTGTATCTTACCGGAGGGGTACGGGAACATCTCGAGGCAATAGAATTTCTCCCTGCCGGGGTCTCTTTCAGTTGTGTCTATGCCTGCATCCCGCCAATTTTTTTGCCATTTGCTCTCTATTTCGGACGGATGATAATATCTCTCTGCCAAAGGGGCCTCCTGCAATGTAATAAAACGTGAGTCTTCCTATATTAAACCAGTTGTACCTCTAAAGTAAATATCCCGGTTAATACCGAGTTGCATCCATATGAGTAATACAAGTGCAAGAGATTAGGAGGGGAAAGCCTTCCCCTCGCTCCGGCCGCAAAGGACGCGTCCTTTCGCTACCCCTTCTGAGTGTGTGCTCAGCAGCCACTGGTGACCCCCCGCAACTCCCACAATGACTGCATATCGCTGAACTAATATTACTCTTATGATAACCACTTGGTATAAGTCCAATTCAACGGACATCGGCACCAAAAAAAAGGAAGGAGGGATTTAACTCCCTCCTTCCCCGATATGAGCATGTCCTGTGAACTGGTTAAAGAAATTGCGCGTTTATATGAACAGCGGCGCTAAAACCAGGGTAATCGTCGACAGAAGTTTAATAAGAACATGGAGTGATGGACCAGCCGTATCCTTGAAGGGGTCGCCGACGGTGTCGCCTACGACGGCGGCCTTATGGGTCTCGGAACGTTTTCCACCGTAGTTTCCCAGCTCTACGTATTTCTTGGCATTGTCCCAGGCGCCTCCACCGTTGTTGAGAAACGCCGCCATAAGAATACCGGCGATGGTACCAACCATGAGGAGAGAGGCGACGGCCTCGGCACCTATGTCAAAAGCCCTGAATATGACGCCTGCCACTATAGGCGTAAGCACAACCACGAGACCGGGTAAGACCATCTGCTTCAGAGCGCCCTTGGTGACGATATCGACGCAGCGGCCGTAATCCGGCTTCTCCGTGCCCTTAAGGATGCCGGGCTTTTCCTTGAACTGCTCACGTACGTCCTGTATGACGTAATAAGCCGCTTTACCAACCGCTCTGATAGCAAGGGAGGAGAAGATGAACACGAGAGCCGCACCTATCAGTCCGCCTACGAATACGTAAGGGTTTGCCAGGTCGACGCTCTGTATGTCGTGCCCATAATTTCTGACCTCGTCCAGATACGCGCTGAACAGAAGAAACGCTGCCAAAGCCGCGGAACCAATGGCGTAGCCCTTCGTGAGCGCCTTTGTGGTATTGCCGGCGGCGTCGAGTTTGTCGGTTCTTTGTCTAACGTCCTCCGGCTGATCGCTCATCTCGATAATACCACCGGCGTTGTCGGCGATGGGGCCAAATGTGTCCATGGCTAAAACGTACGCGGCAGAGCCGAGCATGCCCATGGTGGCAACCGCGGTGCCGAATATGCCTGCGTGGGGGAACCCTGACTTATTGCCGAGCCAGTAAGCGGAGATAATCGCAACCGCTATGGTCAGGGCGGAGAGGGCAGTGCTCTCTAATCCGACGCCCATGCCAGCTATTATGTTAGTAGCCGGGCCGGTCTGACTGGCTTCGGCAATACTCAGCACGGGCCTGTGGGTGTAATCGGTGTAGTACTCGGTTATGTAGATGAACGCAACGGATGTCAGAACTCCAACTACGCCGGCTCCGAAGAGATAAAGCCAGCCGTCCGGGGCGGATTCATGGAAAAAGAGCAGGCGGCTTGCCGCTGCAAGGCCTAGTATCGCCAAAGCAATCGTTATGAAGTAGCCCCTGTTTAAAGCGCTCATAGGCGCCTCATCCCCTTTTACCTTAACGGAGACGACTCCTATGATACTGGCTATGATACCCAGTGCCCTGGCAAAGAGAGGGAACATCATAACCCCTATAATCCATTCGGGAGTGGCTCCCGGAACGTCTTTTGCCATAACACCGGCCAGGATCATGGCTCCGATGTTTTCAGCGGCTGTAGACTCGAAAAGGTCAGCACCACGACCGGCGCAGTCACCCACGTTATCACCGACGAGATCTGCGATAACGGCCGGGTTCCTGGGGTCATCCTCCGGTATGCCGGCCTCGACCTTACCGACCAGGTCGGCGCCAACGTCGGCGGCCTTCGTGTATATACCTCCGCCAAGCTGGGCGAAAAGGGCCACAAAGGAAGCTCCAAAGCCATAACCCACGATAAGGAAAGGTATCTTCGTTGGGTCTATACCGCCGGCGAATACCTTGACCAACAGGTAGAGACCGCCAACGCCCAGGAGACTCATGGAAACGACCATAAGACCCGAAACCGCACCACCCCTCAATGCTACCTGAAGGGAATCGTTTACGCTTTTTATAGCACCGGCCGCAGAACGGATGTTACTCCGTATGCTGACCCACATGCCGATAAAACCCGCAAAAAGCGAGCAAACGGCACCAAAGACAAAAGACAGTGTGATCCAAAAGGCCAGTTCCATGCTGGAACCGACCGGATCGAAATCCCTGTGCTCTCTGATAAAACCGTACCCTATAAACAATGCCGCAGCACACATTAGTGCCAGGATTATTATCGTTTTGTACTGTCTTTTCAGGAAAGCGTTTGCGCCCTCTCTGATAGCGTCCGAGATGGCTCTCATAGCGGCAGTGCCCGTGTCTCTGCTTAAAACCCATTTGGCAAGCAAAAAGGCAGCGACTACACCCAACACGCTAATCCCGAGGACCAGCGTGAGTAACAAGTTTTCTGTCATAACTCCGTCTCCTTTTGTAGATAGTTGCCATACCAGGTATGGCTTTATATAGGTATGCCCTAAACCCGATGCCTCGGAAAAACACTTTAGAGGAAAGGGCCGGTATCAATGTTTCACTTCAATCAACTGCCGTCATTCGGGAGCCTTTAGTCCAACATTTGACATCAATATCGAAAGATCCACTTCTAAAGCCTGTTTCCGCGCACAGAGAACAAGACGATATTCCGCTAATAATCTTATATCCGGAGAGATAAAATTGTCAAGTTAAGAAATGTTGCGCAAATATTAAGAAATGACGTATATAATGTAAGAAATGACATATAAAGCCGTCGTATGGCGTTTTTAGAGGGAATTTCCGATGCGGTTTACCATTGTTTTAAAATTGTTTTTAAGGCCGCTATTGTAATTATTTCATAAATATTGTATGTTACAAACTGCGGCGTTTATTTTAAAGAAGCCACATGACAGGCCGATTTCATAAATGACGGCAAATATTATGGCAAGCAGGCCTGGTATAATACAGGTTAATAATATCGCATGCAGGAGGGCGGGTTTATCGATGTAACCGATAGCCTGAATCCGGCAGAGCTATCGGGCGGGACTAAATCAGGATATTGCGTGTAAAACCGTGCAGAACAAGAAGTTTAACATAATCGAGCTCCTGCAAAGCCGCATACGGGAGAGGAGCGATTTCCCGGCCATGTCAAGAACCGTGGATATAATCGCAGGCCAAACGTCCTCCGTAACGGACACCTCCGTAACGGAGCTTACCAAGACGATTCTCGACGACTTCGCACTCACAAATAAGCTGCTGAAGCTCGTCAACAGCGTTTTTTACATCAACTACCAGCTAGGCGGCAAAATTGGCACCGTCTCACGGGCCGTCTTCATCCTGGGTTACGAACAGGTGAAAAACGCAGCTATTTCCCTCCTGCTTTTCGAAAACCTTGGCAACAAGGCCATGGCTACCGATTTGAAAGAATCCGTCATAACGTCTTTCATGACCGGCATCATATCCAAAACCCTGGCCGAACAGGTAAAATACGAGGACGCGGAGGAGGTTTTCCTGTGCTCCATCTTCCACAACCTGGGCAAGCTACTCACCGCCTTTTACGTACCGGAAATGATGAACAAGGTGAAGGAAGAGATGAAAGACGGCACCGCCGAGCCCTCCGCTTCCAGAATCGCACTGGGGGCCTCATTCGAGGACATAGGCATATCGATTGCCGGCACGTGGAATTTTCCGGAAAAAATAACGAAGAGCATGAAAAGTCTCCCTCCGGGTCCCGTACGTAAGTCCGAGACCAGGGACGACCAGCTCCAGGCCATCGTAAATTTTTCAAGCGAACTCTCTACAAAAATGAACGATATCAAGAGCAACCCCAATCTCTTGAAAAGCCTGCTCAAGCGCTACGAAGCCTGCTTTAAGCTAAGCGAAAAACAGATATCGGCCATACTGGACTCCTCGCTGAAGGAAGTCCAAAGGTTCGCCAAGATCCTGAAAGTCAACGTAAACGAAAGCACGTTCCTGAAAAAGATAAGCGGTTTCGTAGGGGACGCCCAGTTGACGGACGTCTCTGAAGGAGTTACCGTGTCCCCTATTGACGAAGAAATCCAGGAACTCGACGACACGGAACTCCTGAGGCTCATGGACGGCAGTGACGAGCGCGAGGAGACAGAAAGCCCCGACAACGTCCTCACCAACGGCATCCAGGAGGTGGCAAACGCCATAATGGAGGCTACGAGTGTAAACGACATACTAAGAACCATCCTGGAAGTAATGTTTCGCGGTATGAAGTTCGAGAGAGTACTCATCTGTATCCGCTCGGTGGGCACAAATAAAATGGATGGCCGCTTCGGTTTCGGTACCGACACGGCAGACCTCGTAAAGTCTTTCAGTTTTACCGTCGGCAAAGAGTCGGACGTCTTCAGCCTTTCCCTCACGCGAAACATCGACGTCATCATAAACGACGTAAACGACCCGCGCTTCAAGTCCCGTATACCCGACTGGTACAGGAAACTCATGAAATCGCAGACTTTCCTTGTGTTTCCCCTCGTAATAAACAAGATACCCATCGGCCTTATCTACGCGGATAAAGCCAGGGCCGGCTCCATCAAAATACTTCCCCACCA
>JADFXJ010000040.1:0-16570 GCA_015233615.1 Nitrospirota bacterium | reverse complement strand
GCCTTATCTACGCGGATAAAGCCAGGGCCGGCTCCATCAAAATACTTCCCCACCAGATGACCCTGCTGAAAACCCTGCGTAACCAGGCGGTTATGGCCATACAAAAAAGGATGTGAGCATTACGAGGTGGACCCGTGGCCCACACCAAAGTTCACGCAATACGATTCCTGAATGTAATGATAAATTCCGTGCCCCCGTTACTCTTTAACTCTATAGTACCGCCGAGCTGCCTTACTAATGTAACGACTATGTGCAACCCCAGGGATTTAGTCTTTCGAAAATCGATACCGGCGGGCATGCCTATGCCATTGTCCTTTACCACCAGTTCGATTTCGTCCGAAACCGCTCCGGAGTGCCTCTGCAAGGGGTTTTCGGTACTTACGGCCTCCTTACCATCAGGGGTGGCGGACGTAGTGCGGCGGGGTGGCACCCAATGGAGTCCTATCCTGATTTCACCGTAAGCGTTGCCGGCAAAAGCGTGTTTTAGTACGTTAGTAAAAAGCTCGTTTATGATCAATCCGCAAGGAATGGCAATATCTATTCCTATCGGGATATTTTCGGTATCCAACGCCAGTGTGATATTGTTCTTGTCGACGCCGAAGTTTCCAAACAAATCCATAGCGAGATTTGTAATATACCCATTTAGATCTATATTGGAGAACCCTTTCGAACTATACAATTTTTCGTGAATAAGTGCAATCGACTTAATCCTGTTCTGGCTTTCCCTAAACATGTCCCTGTAAGACGGCTCGTCTATATATTCCATTTGCAGCTCGATAAGTGCGGAAACCACCTGGAGATTATTCTTAACCCGGTGATGTATCTCCTGCAGAAGAACCTCCTTTTCCCGCAGTGATCGTTTCAATTGCTCCTCCGCTGCCTTTCGTTCACTAATTTCCATGGCAAATATGGCGACCCCTTTGACTTTAGCGGGTGCAGTTTCAGACGGGACACCGATGGCTGTCGGCGCTTCCGACTCAATGGGGCCGGCATCGTCCATACCGGTCTGCCTGCCCGGACAAAACGATTTGCATTGGCAAAATTGTCTGCCCGGACAGTTCCAACCCACGGAAAAGTTGTGACCGTCACCAAAAACAGGATAGAAGCAGACATGGAAATAATATTCACCCCGCCTGTCCTCAAATGTCACGGGCTCACCGGTTCTTATGACTTCGTTTATATGTTCATATCTCGATTTACGCAGGTCCTGATCAAGGTACTGGCTTAACCTGGTTCCTATAAGTTCATGGACGTTCTTGTTAAAACGCCTGGCGCCGGTATCGTTTGCCGCCAGAAAAACACCGTCGGGGTCTATGAGAAATGCTGATTCCGTGATAGCGTTCATAAGCGCCCGCATGTTTTCCTCACTCACGCGATAGGCCTCCTCCATCGCCTTTTTCGAAGTTATGTCGCGTATAGCTCCCATAATCGCGATAGGTTGGTCCCCGATATTTTTAATCAGGGTGGCAACCAGCCATATCGTATAAAGAGTGCCGTCTTTCCTTTTGGCTACAACTTCCCCTTCCCAGTATCCTTCGTTATTAATAGCCGGTATTATTACATTTGCCGCAAAGTTCGGGTCCCGGTTAAAATTATCCGCGTCCATGCCCATACTCTCGCTGACGGAATAGCCCGTTATATCGGCGGCGGCCTTGTTGGCGTAGATTATCTTCCCGGACAGGTCAAGGATATGCACGCCGTCCATAGCCGTTTCTATGGCCCGTGAAAAGAGCAGCAATTTCTCCTCTGCAAGCTTTCGGGCGGTTATATCCCTGAATATGGCCATAAACCTTTCATCGGGGAGTTGCTTTATGCTGAATTCGGCAACTATGTACGAACCGTCCTTACGTAACAGTCTGAGATCCACCCGTAGCGTTTTACCGGCTCTGAGTTCGTCGAAATGCCCCGGCGCCATTAAAAGGTCCTCCGGGTGTATTACGTCCCTTATGTTAAGCCTCAAATACTCTTCCCTGCCGTAGCCGAGAATCTCGCAGGCTTTTGAGTTTACTTCTATATAGTTGCCGCTTTCGTCAATCATGTCTATGCCATCCGAGGCATTCTCCATTAACATTCTGAATTTGCTTTCGCTATCCCTCAAGGCGTCTTCGGCAATCTTCCTGTCCGTAATGTTATGGCCGTAAATATTGACGCAATCCATCTCCGAAACCGGGGCTATGGTAAAGTGGTAATACCACCCTGCCACGGGAACCTCGATAACCTTGCAACGAGGCGCTTGAGGAGCTTTCTGGCCGCTTAAGAGAACCTCCCTTATGGGGTCGTAAAAAAACTTCGCGAAGGGTGAATCCTTCAGGCAACATAAATTATCGTCGCAGCCTAAAGATTTCAAAACGGGCAGACTGGTCTTATTGGCGTAGATAATATGGCAATCTTTCGATACCCTGAACACGGGATTCGGATTTTCATTTGGGAACTTTGCCTCGCTCGTTGCCTTTTCCTCAGCCTCTTTGCGATACCTCACCTCATTGACTAATAACTCGTTGACTCTTCTGAGTTCCTTATCGGATGCTTTTAACTCCAGGGCCATCTTGTTAAACGATTTTGTCACCTCTCCTATCTCGTCCCCCGAGGAAACTTCGATTGTTACATCGAGGTCGTCTCTCGGCAATAAAGGGTTGCTGACCCAATTCCCAATTATACGCAGCCCGTCGTTTAACTGTTTTATCGGCCTGGTAAGGGCTCGTGAAAGCGTATATACAAAGAATAATGCCGTTACTACGAAAATAATCGATATAAAGAGCATACGGTATATTATTTCGTTAACCGGTGCAAATACCACGTTTGCCGGCAACCTGGTTATCAGAGTCCAGCCATTGCCCCTGAAGTCCATGTATCCTAGCTCGCGTGCAAAGGCAAATATCGTTTCCACCTTTTTATCACGGGGGCCGCGCGTTTTGCCGTTACTAATGGTGACCGACTTTTTCCCCGACGCTATGAGGGGCTTCATCTCTTTCCAGTGAGGCGTAATCTCCTTCAATATGCCCGCGGGATTGGAACTCGAGTACAGAAGCAGGCCGTCTTCGTTGACCAAATCCACCTCCGGCCTTTCTCCGGCATCGGGAGCATCCATCGTTTTAATAATTATGTCGTATATAACGTCAAACGATACACGCGAAACAACCAGTCCAAAGGGTACTCCATCGTTATCTTTAACTAACGAAGCGAAACGAATTCCGCTGTCCTTAAACGTGGACACCACATATACGTCTGTAATGACGTCATTGGGCGGGTTGACTTTATTCCCTGTAACGTATTGCCGGTACGCAGCCAGGGGATGATTTTTTGACGCACCGGCCATTGAAGGGCCGGCCATGTTACCGGGTATGTTACTTACTATATTGGCCCCGCTCAGGTTATAAAATGACAAGGTTCTGTGGATTTTATTGAAACCCTGTAATATCTTCAGCCTTTCCGTTACCAGGGCAGCAGAGGAATTCTTCGATGAAATTACTGAATCGGCGGCTATCTCCCTCACGTCGGCATACCTTTCATAAAACATCCTGTCTAAGTTGTCTATGGTGTGGAAAGTACGATATTGCAGGTCATCCCTTAACTCATCTTCGAATATCCTGATATTCGTTACATATACCACGTATGAAACAGCGATAAGGAACGCCAGTCCAAGAGCCGAAAATACCAGGGTCAGCTTTGTCGAAAATTTCATGTCACCCCTTCGGTTTGTGAATAGGGGCAGACCTATGTGTCCGCCCAAAATAACGCCCGTGGAAATAATTAGGACAGGCACATAGGTCTGTCCACCTGCTGTTTCGAATACCACGCGCGCTCAACCTTTTAAATGATACCATAGCGCGGGCGATGCCCGCAACCCAAAGGTGGTTTGCTCAGCCGGGTTAAACTCAAACGTGCCGATTTATATACTTTTTAATAATATCCGGCGGCACCTTACATTTATGTCAGACAAAATTGTAGAATAATTTGCAGTCGATTACATCCGGGGTTACGACCCTGGCGGCACCATGGAAGTTACTTCCATAGCAAATTTATTGTAATGATCGGAGGGTATCGTGAGAAGTATCGTTGTTGTTATTACGGCAGCCATAGCCGTGGCCTTATCTGTTACACTCGCTTATGCCGGTGATACGGCAAAAGTTGACACCGGTGACACTGCCTGGATGTTGATATCGGCAGCCCTTGTGATGCTGATGACACCCGGACTCGCCTTGTTTTATGGCGGCATGGTCAGAAGAAAAAACGTGCTGGCCACAATTATGTACAGCTTCATAGCCATTTCCATAGTCAGTCTGCAGTGGATATTGTTTGGATACAGCCTGTCCTTTGGGCCGGACGTCAGGGGTATCATCGGGAGTTTGGGCTGGGCCGGTCTTAACGGTGTGACGGTAGAGCCAAACGCCGATTACGCTCCTACGGTGCCGCATCTGGCGTTTATGATTTATCAGGCCATGTTTGCGGTCATAACGCCGGCCCTCATCAGTGGAGCCTATGCCGAGAGGATGAAGTTTTCCGCTTTCATAGTGTTTACGTTTCTATGGTCGACCATAGTATACGATCCGGTGGCCCATTGGGTATGGGGCAACGGCGGATGGATGAAAAACCTGGGCGTGCTGGATTTCGCCGGCGGCATCGTAGTGCACGTGACAAGCGGCTTTTCGGCACTGGCAGCGGCTCTTTACCTTGGCAGGAGACAAGGGTTTCCCCACGACGTCATGTCCCCTCACAACCTGCCGCTAACGGTAATCGGCACGGGCATCCTCTGGTTTGGATGGTTCGGGTTTAACGCCGGCAGCGCCCTCTCAAGCGGAACACTCAGCACCATGGCCTTCGTCACCAGCCACGTCTCTGCCGTGGCAGCCATATTTACGTGGGTGATCATAGAGTGGCTCCACCGCGGAAAGCCTACCATGTTTGGAGCGGCCACGGCCTCCATCGCCGGCCTCGCTACGATTACGCCGGCAGCGGGATTCGTCTCGCCGATGCCCGCACTTTTTATAGGGCTCACGGCCGGTGCCGTATGCTATTTGGCACTCAACCTTAAGCCAAAACTTGGGTACGACGATTCCCTCGACGCTTTTGGCGTCCACGGTATAGGCGGGGCTTTAGGCTCTATCATGGTTGGCGTATTTGCCTCGGTAGCGATTAACCCCGGAGGAGCAAACGGGCTAATCCTCGGAAACCCGGCGCTTTTGTTCAAGCAAGCCGGGGCTGTGGCAACCGTGGCCATATATTCTTTCGCCATAACCTTCGTCCTGCTGAAGACTGCCGATCTTGTCGCCGGTGCCCGCGTGAGCCCGGAACACGAACAAGAGGGACTCGACGTAACGCAGCATGGTGAGAGCGGCTATCTTATGTAAAGACATGCAGGCCACACGGCGCAGGCACACGCGTAATTTATGCCTGCACGCAAACGGGAAAGTAAATATCCGGGTAAGCGTTCATGCCGGGGTAATCGAATCCGGTTAAAATCCGGATTCGTTAAGACCCCGGGCAAATACATCAAACATAATACCCCGCTCGCTATTTGGCTGAACGCTATTTAGCCTGGAGTTTTCTATTTAGGGCTCACTTATTTTTGAACGCGCCCTTAGCCTGGAGTTCTTTAGGTAATTCACCAGAAAGCCCGTACAAGAGTTGCCGTACGCTCTTTTTCAGAATCGGGTGAATTGCCATGGGGGCTATCTCGCAGAGGGGTTCGAGGACAAAGAGCCTTTCGTGCATGCGTGGATGGGGAATAGAGAGAGCCTCCTCATCCACAACGGCATCGCCGTAAAGGAGGACGTCCACGTCTATGGAGCGGGGCCCCCACCGGTAAGTCTCCACCCTGCCCATTTCGGCCTCTATACCCCTGGCAACCGCAAGGAGTTCCCCCGGGCTGAGGGACGTCTCCAGTTGCGCACACGCGTTTATGAAGTCGGGCTGCCCGGCCACACCCCACGGAGTGGTCTCGTAGGTACGGGATCGGTTAATAAGGGTTATACCCGCAGTACGGGCCAAAAGCTCCAGGGAGCGTTCGCAGTTGGCAGTCCTGTCACCAAGGTTCGAGCCTATACTTATAAAAACTTTCATTGGTAAAAACCTTTGCCGGCAAAAACACTCAATAGGTGTGTAATTTCATGAAAGCCGGTTTAACCTTACTACGTCAAAATCAGGGGTTATATAACCTTTTCTATTCGCTCGACGGCTTCTTTGATTCGGCTTACGTCTTTTGTGAGGGCAAAGCGTATGTATCCCTCACCGTCAGTGCCGAAACCGTTGCCGGGCGTTGCCATTACTCCAGCCTTTTCAAGAAGGTGAATGGAAAACCCGGCAGATGTGAACTTTTTTGGCACCCTGGCCCACAGGTAAAAGGTTGCCTCCGGTTTTTTTGCTTCCATGCCAAGTCGGTTCAGGCCTTCGTAAAGGGTGTCTCTTCTGGCCTGGTAAGTGTCCCTGATATCCGACAAAACGCCATCCACGGTGTTTAGTGCGGCGATACCGGCCTCCTGTATGGCCTGAAAGACGCCGGAGTCGAGGTTAGTCTTTATCTTGCCAAGGCCAAAGACCACGTCTGCATTGCCAACCGCGAAGCCTATCCTCCAACCTGTCATGTTGTAGGTCTTCGACAGTGAGTGCAGCTCTATGGCCACGTCTTTGGCCCCATCTACCTGGAGAAAACTGGCAGGCCGCTTGCCGTCGAAGTAAAGTTCCGAGTAGGCGGCATCGTGGCAAATAATGAAGCCGTATTTATGGGCCAGTTCTACGGCCTCACTGAAACAGGTTTTTGTACACGTGGCAGAGGTGGGGTTGTTCGGGTAGTTCAGGTACATCAGCTTCGCCCTTTTCAGCACATTCTCCGGTATGCCGGCAAAGTCCGGGAAATAACCGTTTGACTCTGTCAGGGGCATCAGGTAAGGCTCACCGCCGGCAAAGAGAGTCCCTACGGTGTACACGGGATACCCCGGTGAGGGGCAAAGCACCACGTCTCCGGGATTGACGAAAGCTAAGGGCAGGTGGCCTACGCCCTCCTTCGAGCCTATGAGTGACAGCACCTCCTTTTCGGAATCGAGATCGATTCCAAATCTGACTTTGCACCAATTTGCCGCAGTTTGTCTGTAAGAGAGCATTCCCTCGTAAGAAGGGTAACAGTGGTTCTCAGGTTTTTCCGCCGCATTTTGAAGTGCCTTTACTATGTGCGACGGCGTCGGAAGGTCGGGGTCTCCGATACTTAAATCTATGACGTCGATGCCCTTTTTCAGTGCGTCTTTCTTTAGTCTGTCAATCCGCTCGAACAGGTATGGTGGCAGGTTTTTCACCCTGTCGGCCAGCTCTGCTTTTATGGCATTTTTCATTACACCTCCGATAGTATTTTATAGAATAACCAATAGGATAACCCAATAGGATAACCAATGAAAAGATTATTATAACCGAAAAGAGACAATTCAGACAATAATTCCGCCGCCGAGTACCATGTCGTCTTCGTAAAAGACGGCACTCTGTCCCGTGGCAGGAGCCCATTGTGGCTCCCCGAAGATAATCCTTACGCCACCACCCGCTTCCGGAGTAATGGTGGCAGGTTGAGGTGGCATGGTGGAACGTAGCTTTACCCTCACGTAAGCAGTACGGAGGGAGGGCTCATCACAAATCCAGTTGACGTTATCCACTAAAACTTCGCTCTTTAAGCCGTATTCCTTCGGACCTATCACGAGGGTACACGTAGCGGTGTCCATGCGGACAACGTACAGGGGAGTTCTTGCAGCAATCCCAATGCCCCGTCTCTGGCCGATGGTATATGAAAAGAGACCGCCATGGGTGCCAAGCCTTCTGCCCTCCACGTCTTCGATGGGCCCCTCGCATACGGAGGGCAAGCCCGTGTAGTCGCTTATGAACTTCCGGTACCCGCCGCAGTCTATGAAGCACACGTCCTGGCTCTCCTGCCTGTGGAATGCAGGCAGATTGAGTTTCCCCGCCCTGTCCCTGGTGGCGGCTTTCGAAAAAGAGCCAAGGGGAAGAAGAAGCCGCGACAGTACTTCCTGCCCAAGGACGTAAAGGAAGTAGGACTGGTCTTTTTTATCGTCCTTCCCCCTAAGCAGAGAGACCTTCGTTGCGTTCATCGCGGGTGAGGGTAAGTGGTGGGCCAGGCCTGCGTAGTGCCCCGTAGCCACGTAATCAAAACCCCCGTTCAGGGCTGCTTCCAGCAGAAGAGGGAATTTTACGTACCTGTTGCACAGTATACAGGGGTTTGGAGTGGAGCCCGAGAGGTAGCCGGCAACGAATGGCTCGATAACGTGTTGGATAAACGGGCCTCTGGCATCCAGTACGTTAAATTTTACACCGATTACCCCGGCCGTTTCTTTGGCGCTACAGACTGATTCGGAGGAGCAGCAGGACTTGAAATTCGTCCTGTTTTTTGCATCCCACAGGAGCAGGCCAAGCCCTTCCACGTAATATCCCGCCTCCTTCAGGAGATGGGCGGTAACGGAGGAATCCACTCCTCCGCTCATGCCTACGAGCACACTATATCCCTTCCCTTTGTACCTGGACATGGTTGCGGACATGGTTAAGGCTTACCTACGGAGATTCTTTTTTTTGTATCGTTTGAGATTATATTCTATGGAGTCCAAAACGGTACTGAGATTGTAATATTCTACCTGGCCGAGACGGCCGGCTTTCATCTTTGCCTTTGCCTGCTTCGTATTTTCGAGCCTGTACCGAAGCCTGGCAGCCTCTTTCGGAGTGATCTTTCCGCTTTTGAGGGACTTATCGACGTCGATGGTAAGCCGTTCTATTTTGTCGTCTACCGACCGGCTGAGGGGGTCCCTGGCATAAGCGGCATGCGGCAGGTACAGCAAAAACAAGGGCAACAAAAGTAATACCTTCCCTCCCCTCGAAAAATAAGGCTTTTTCATACTATATTCCACTTCCATTACCCGTTTTAATGTATTATAATAACATTTTGTTGAATTAATTAAGAAAAAAAGGTATAATTATTGTCAATGACACGTTCCGACGCAGGGCTGACTCATCAGACAGGCCCATCAGAATCATGAAACACTGGTAATACCGGGCAAGGATAGAAATATATTAAGACGAAGCAGGAGTAGAAGTGATCTGCAAAGAATGTAAAAACAAGCTTGAGTTGGTAGTTAGGTGACAGTCGGTCATTCTACGCTGCACGGGTTGCGGCAAGAGATTCAGTATAGCCGATTACGTTAACGAGATCGACGAAAAGACCTGGGGCATCATAACCGGCCGTGCCTGTGACAGGGCCTGAGGGATCTGCCAATAAATTGCAGGCTCTTGACAATCTCCGTTGGAATATATAAAATAAAATGCCGTGAAGTTTTTAGCAGAAAAGCCGTCGAAAAGCCTTTGGTTGAGCTAAAGACGGTACATTCCGGACGAAGGCCGGTTATTATATTAATAGTTATATTATAAATTTGTGTTATTGAAAGGAGTTATTTAGATGGCAGCAAGGTCAAGACCCAAAAAGAGTTCATCGGTACTGAAGAGAATCAGGCAGGCTAAGAAGAGGCAAGTTCACAACAGGATGGCAAAAAGTAAGCTGAGAACCCTGGCAAAAAAACTCGAAGAGTCTATAAGCTCAAATAACAAGGATGAAGCAAAAAAATACCTGCACGAGGCTATAAAGGCCTTTGACAAGGCAGCCTCGAAAGGGATTCTGCATAAGAACACTTCGGCTAGGAAAATCTCGCGTCTTACCATAAGGTTTAACGCCATGGTAAAACCTGAAGCAGCCTGAGCCCCCGTTTCATTCTCCATCGCTGTGCATAAGTCCCGGACTTTATTGAAGCACCATGAGCCACGTGACGGCAAAGTGATGAGCGGAGTGATTTAACTGGCTCTTGCTTCGGCAATGCTCGCAATGATATTCGATAGACTCCGCATTGTTTTATATTGTTAGCATGAATGCATCGATTGACGAACGTGTAAGGAGTAAGATCACCAGGATATCTGAGCAGCAGGGTATTAAGCAACGTGAGGTAGCCGGGACGATTAGGATCATGCCACAGAATCTAAACGCTTACATGGCCGGAAAACGGGGGGTTGGCAAGAAAAACATTGCCAGGATAGCCGGAGCACAGGGCATTTCCGAGGACGCTTTCTAGACGCTTTCTATATGGACACTAACTTAAACGGCTTCGAACTAAAGCAGGCAAAAAACTAAAGCAGGCAAAAAAGATCCCTCTTATCTCCTCAAGCCTTTGAATTTGGACTATGGCGACGTCGTCATCTCCGGCAAAGAAAAAAACATGAGGGGCATTGGCAAGGCCGTGGCTAAACACGTCAGATATTGAGGCGTTTTCACTTTGGTACCGCATACAACACAGCTTCAGGCCATGCCTGAAGCGTTACCGGTCGTTACCGGTTTGGCGTAAACCCAGCTTCAATAAGTGTCCGCCTCTTCGGATCCTTATTAAGCTTTTCAATAAGCTCTGCGGCCGGCAATTACACGTCTTTCCCTTCGAAGACCAAACCTCTTTTAGCCGGCTAATGCCTTAGTATCTAGGCCTCAGTGTTTGGCGTACCTGGCAAAACCCCGGATTATTCGGCCCTCTGTACGTTAGTAGCTTTTGGCCCCTTGTCTTCATCTACGACGTCGAAGGTAACCGTCTGTCCCTCTTTTAATGATTTGTATCCTCCTCCCTGGATTGAAGTGTAATGTACAAAAACGTCCTTCCCATCCTCCTTCTGAATGAAACCATAACCTTTTGTATCATTGAACCATTTTACTTTACCTTTAAACGACATATGCTGAGCCTCCTTATTTAAACATACGCCTTATCAAGCAAGACTATCTTCTTTATACAGTTTTATTTGGGCTTATGTCAAGAGAAAAATACTGTATATAGCAAATATAGCGATAACGGCATGTTTACGCGAGGTTTTTGCGAAGCAGGAAAATATCTTACACTACAAACATCTAACGCTGCAAACGCGATATTGCTTGAGCAAACCGCGTGTGTCTGCACTACCCACGGGGTAATGGTTCGTTGTCCGAGGAGAGAAACACAATTTTTGGTTGAAAGTCTTTAAGCTCCGATTCGGTAAGCCAGCAGAATGAAAATATTATTATCCTGTCGCCGACGACACCTTTCCTGGCGGCAGCCCCGTTTAAGCATATCTCCCCCGAACCCCTTTTGCCGGGTATAAGATACGTTTCGAAGCGTTCTCCGTTTGTAATGTTGCTTATCAGCACTTTTTCGTAAGTCACCATCCCCACGAGGTCCATTAAATCCTCGTCTACCGTGAGGCTTCCAGTGTACGCAATATTGGCCTCCGTAACTTTTGCCATGTGAAGCTTAGCCCTTAACATACTTCTAAACATGTCTATCCTCTCACGCCTTCCTATCGATTGTTTTTACTATGAGCATCGCTAATACCCTCTTCTTCGGCTAATCCACCGAAACCGTCAATCGCATCAATATAGCAGACCCCTCATGCCACCTTTGTCTATACCGTCCTTTCCGGAGGTTTTCGACAAAAAACCTATTTTCATTATTATAGCAGAATCAGCCGAAGATTACACTAAGTTTATCGGTGCTGTTTTACAAAGTTTGTTAAAAATTGCGGATCACGTTCGAAAAACAAGGAGAAAATGTATATAGTGGAGGAGCGAAGTAAAGGCTTATGGAAAAGGTTTTATTATCGCCGACGTTTCTATTGCCGATTGCTCAGGTGTATGGATAAAAATTTCTCCATCGCTTTATAGAAATCGAAGCGGTTTTCTTCGTTTCTAAAACCATGTCCTTCATTTTGTTTAACCAGGTACTCCACGGGTATACCTCTTTTCTTTAAAGCCTCCACGATCTGATTGGATTCATCGATATTAACGCGTGGGTCCTTCTGTCCCTGGGCAACCAGTAATGGGGCTTTTATCCTGTCGACATGAAATACGGGCGATGTTTTTTCGAAAAGTTCCTTATCGGTTACAGGGTTTCCAACCATCTCGTAGGTCATCTGGAGATAAGGTTTCCAGTAAGGTGGAATGGTTTTTAAGAATGTAAAGAGATTCGATATCCCCACATAGTCCACGCCGCAGGCATATAGATCCGGTGAAAAGGCAAGACCCGCCAGCGTTGCATAACCTCCGTAACTGCCACCGTAAATACAAATACGTTTCGGCGAGGCAATTCCCCTGTCAATGAGCCACCTGACGCCGTCGGTTATATCATCCTGCATTTTAAGTCCCCATTGCTTAAATGAAGCCTCCCAGAATTTCTTGCCATAGCCGGTGGAACCTCTGAAGTTCATCTGCAAAACCGCATAGCCGCGGTTTGCCAGAAATTGAACCTCCGGATTAAATCCCCATGAGTCTCTCACCCATGGGCCTCCGTGAGGGTTTACGATTAACGGCAGGTTTTCCGGCTTCATCCCAACTGGAAGGGTCAGATAACCGTGGATTGCCAGTCCATCGCGAGCTTCGTACGTTACGGGCTTCATTTCGGCCAGTTCGTCTTCTTTAAGCCATGGGCTTACGTCGGAGAGTTTCGTGAGTCTGCCATTGAATTTTTCGTAAAGATAATAAGCACCACGGGTTCTGTCGCTATAAGTACGGATTACGAATATATTTTCGTTGTCGTCCATGTCCGCTATACCCACTTCGGATAGAGGCAGTTCTTCGGATAATTTCTTAAAAAGTTTTTCAGTATCCGGGTCAAAGAAATGCCTCTGACGTTTCCAGTCGTCATAAGAGGCCGTAAGCAAGACCTTTCTCTTTTTTGAATAACTTAGTCCGCTTACGTCTACGTCGGGGTTTTCGTAAAGCATTTTGATCTCTTTAGCCGTAACCGGATCGAAAACTACTGCGGCCGTCTTGTCCCTGCCAAGGTTGGAAAGGGCATAGAAGTTCTTGTCATCGAAGGTAAAAAACTCCGGAGAAAGCGTTTCCTTAAAACTGGTGGTTATAACCGTTTTAAAAGGTTGTTTCTCTGTCGGGCGAAATAAAAGACTCGTGCTTACGCCGTCCGTGGTGAGCGCCCCGCGTATACGCCCCTTGTGATCGGTAATCCACTCCGTAATATTTCCGGGATTTTTTGCTGTCATGACGAGTTTACCGGTCTTAACGTTTAATTTATAAGCGTCGAAAATCTCCTTTTTCCTTATATTCAGGCCTATAAGAATATTGTCCTTACCGCCTTCGATGCCGGGTTCCGAAAGAGAGCTTATCAGTTTGGCTTTCACACCCTTAAAAGGTGTAACGTCTTTCACGGCAACACCGTTTCTGTCCACGATGTAAACGTGGTTGTTTTCATCTCCGCCAAAGTCTTTAAAAAATATTAAATAGTCGTTACCTTTCCATAAATAATGGAAAATATCCCTGTCGGTGACGGACGTTATCCTCTTTACCTCAATGCCACCTATGGGTCTTACGAATATATTCATCCGCCTTTCGTAGGGCTGCGTGAAGGAAATATATTTACCGTTGGGTGATATTTGATAGGAGGCTTTCTCCGGATTTCTGAAAAAATCCTCCATGGGGATACGCTTAACGGATTTATCCGCGTCTTCTCCGGTCCCGACGGCCGTACCGGATGTGTCCGCGTCTATGCCTGCCGCGCCGGCTATACCGTTATGGCAGGTGGTAAAGACAAAACCGGTTGAAACGAAAATGGAGATAATGAAAAGAACAATCATATTTTTCATGTTTTTTGCTCCGAGACCGAACCTTTTCATATGCAAAGAGAACCTCCTCTGATTTATCATCTTATTGTACTTATAAGAATCAGACGTATACATAGCAGACATATAAGACTATCATATCACAATATAGTTCGTAATTGTCGGATATTTTTGAGTTCGATAACGAGTATTGCACCGTTTTCTGCATTTTAGCAATGTAAATTGCCGTCCGTTTTCCCGTATGCAGACAACATTGGCATTTTTGGGGGGAGGCTCACCGGTGGATCCTTAGCACACAATCAGAAGGGGTAGCGTAAGGACGCGCCCTTTGCGGCCGAAGCGAGGGGAAGGCCTTCCCCTCCTCATCTCTTGTACTTGTATTACTCTTATGACTACAACCTGGCATGGGTACACCCGCGATCGATCACAATTTCACAAGGTTCTTTAAAGGGACGGAAGCATCTCCTTGGGACAACGGGTATTTATAGGCTTCTCTGGGAATATCATTTTTTAGCGACGGGCCTTGTGGACGGGTGTTTTGCTTTTTTCCACTATTATAGTAAAAAACTACAAATCGTTTTTGAAAATGTTCGAACAGATTGTCCTGAGCATGAAATCTATTTAGGAAAGCATTGCAATAATCCATGACACATTCCGAACCTTTGAATTGCTTAACTATGTCTTCATATTTTGGCCAAACAGATTTCGGCTCTATGAAGAGCATCAAACGCTGTTCCATGTAAGAAGTCAATAATACATAATCGCATCGCTGTCGCTGCCCTAATTTATTCTTTACCAGCGTTTGTGGTTGTTTATATTTGTCCAACTTAATTAAAATAGAGTCCTCGGGTACTTCCAAAATGCAAATTTCCCTGAGCTTACTATCCGTGCTATCTTCTTTTAGTTGCGCGTAGTATTGTCCTATGGTATTATCAAGAATTATTTTTCCTAAAATGTCGGGTACAAGAAGCTCTTTAATGACATCCACTATGTTCTTCATTCTACTCTTTTTCACTGAATATAATAGTTTCATATATCCGGTTCATATCATTGATTGTCTTGTCAAAGCTTATGGCTTCAATGCCAAAAGACGGGTCTATGTCCGCGGGGACAAGTGTTTGATGCCGCTTTCTTCGCGGTTCTCCCTCCAGCTTGATCAGCTTTTCTTCTGTAATGTACACCTTCACCTTATCGGCAGATATCAGTTCTTCCGGTTTGTATCCCTCTTTGTCCATAATTGCTTTCAAATGCGGCATGTTGTTAACATTATTAAGCATTATCAATGTATTCAACTCTTTGATAATATAGTCGCTATGGGTAGTAATGAAAACCTTGATCCCAATATTGACCAGTCTGGCAAAAAGCCGTGTTATAAGCCGCTGATTTTCCGGATGGAGTGCAAGCTCCGGCTCGTCAACCATTAGCATGCCACCTCTTTTTGCAGCATGGCGCAGGTAGAAACCGACTTCCAGCAGCGAACGAACGGAACTGGAGCTTTCACTCATCGTTAGAGCGATCCGTTTTCCTTTGGGTCTGAAATAAAGCACGTCGTTTTCAGTGATGGTATATTCACCGCCAACGATACTGGCAAAGTCATCCAGTAATTCAGGACATTCCTTCGCAATATAGCTATCCTTCTTCGTTATTTCTTTTAAGTAACGGCTGGATTCGATACTTCTTATCACCGGCATGGCATAGCTTATATATTCTCTATGTTCTTTTGCCAGATTTTGCGTAAAAAGCAGCTCTTTGCGAAACATAACCTCACCTGTTCGTTCCATACTCGCCATAACAGGACCCGGAAAAACATGTCCAAATACAACATCCTTGATAGCATCACAGATATGTCGTTCAATATTTTCGTGGGGAATATTGCGGATTTTTTCCTTGTTACCAAGCAACGTGATAGTCATTCCTGCATTATCACTGGACTTGGAAATAGAAAACTGATCAAATTCTGCTGAACTTATTGTTTTTTCAAAGGACTTATTTATGTCAATATGCGTCGTGTCAATATTTACATGAAACTCAGTTTTACTAAACTTTTTTTCGGCAGAAGCAAATACTCTCGGTAGTAACTTAGTATACGCTTTGCAGCCTTGATCGAGTATCGTCTGCGCGTTATTTATATATTCCTGAATATTTATGGTTGTAACGCCATCTGCAAGCAACTGGGCGACGTTCTTATCCGGAACCGTAATAGAGACAACTTCTCTCCATAATTCAAGAAACCCGGAAAATGCGTAAGTTATATATGTTTTACCGGTATTGTTGTAACCACAGATAATAGTGAAATCTCCGGGCTCGAATTCAGCCTGCTTTAACGGCCCAAGGTTCTTTACCTGTATTTTCATTGCTCACCCCATATTATACAAATTTGCAGTCACAACAGTAATAAAAGTACAAAAAATTAGGAGGGGAAAGCCTTCCCCTCGCTTCGGCCGCAAAGGGCGCGTCCTCTCGCTACCCCTTCTGAGTGTGTGCTAAGGTGTCACTGGCGACCCCGCGCAACGCCACAAGGACCGTCGAACCCACATTACTATTACATCCGCTACCTGGTATTATGCCTGTTTTAGTCATTTGGCTGATTTTCATATGAACGGAATTATCCACGAAAAACCCCGCGAATCCTGCAAATTCGGCTGACGTCCCTGTTGAGGGCTCGAAGGTATCCGAAGGTTCTCCACGCCGGCGGGGGATTTCTTTCTCGATGTCTTTCTTAGTGTTACTTCGTGTTCTTCGTGGATCGGTATTTTGTTCATTTCTTATGATATTCATTTTGCCAATATCTTGTACTGTGTCATCTTGGCCCGAAGAGTGTTGCGGTTTATTCCGAGAATCTTTGAAGCTTTCAACTGGTTTCCACTCGTTTCTTTCAGGATAATGGATATCAGGGATTTCTCCACCTCGGAGACTATCGTTTCGTAGAGGTTTGCGCCCTCCATCTCGGATATCT
>JADFXJ010000039.1:19511-27504 GCA_015233615.1 Nitrospirota bacterium | reverse complement strand
CCCGTTAAAAGATACGTATCCGTCATTGCTTACCGTCCTGAGAGGTCTGGCATAAGTGGCTGATATCAATGGAATACACAGTATCAGATGATTAAGCCTAAAAACGGCAGTTAGAAATCATGAAAACAGGCGTATTTCCTTGTTCTATAAGGATGTTTCGCATATGCAGAGCAGTTCTTTTTATCACCTTTTGGGTGAGCGATTTGTCGCAGGAAACGTTTGTTATACCTGCTGGAAACAGAATCAACTGCCGTTTTTAGGTTAAGTCATTTGCCAACAAAGAGACGGAGGAGCTTTACATCACGGGGAAGAGCAGGAAATTTTCCCACCCTATTTGCAATATCGGCGAGAGGAAACTCGACTACCTGAACGCCTCCGCCCGGATAGATGATCTTAAGGCTCCCCCTGGCAACAGGCTTGAACCATTGAAAGGTGACAGAAATGGCTTCTAAAGCATCAGAGTGAATGACCAGTATCGGGTGGTCTTCAGGTTCGGGGATGGGGACGCCTACGATGTTGAGATAACGGATTGCCATTAAGGATCCGGATACGATTAGGAGGACTATATGAATAACCTCAAAAGACAGCCTACACACCCCGGGATTATCCTCAGGGAAGAGTTCATCGCTCCCCTTGGGCTGACTCAGGTCAAGGTTGCCGAGTGCCTTAAGACTGCCTTCAGAACGGTGAACGAGATTATAAACGGGAAGCGGAACGTCTCCCCCGACATGGCGCTCAGGCTCGCACGGTTCTTCGGTACATCGGAGGAAGAAAAGCAGACGACCAAGGCCGTACGGGAAGCATCCCGCCCCCGCGTTAGGAAGCGGGTGGAACCAATCTCTGGCCTATAACGCCTTACTCGTACCTGAGTGGTTCTATGGGGTTAAGCGTGGCTGCCTGGTAAGCCGGGTACAGTGTGGCGAGGAAGCTTATCAATATCGCCGACGAGCATACCAGTACAAAATCCGATATGTTGATCTTCACCGGCAGGTGGCTAAGGTAATAGACGTCGGCAGGGAGTTTTATCAGTTCATAGGTATCCAGCAGGTAGCAAGTCAGTGAGCCTCCGGCCAACCCTATGGCCGTTCCAATCAACCCCACTAAAAATCCCTGGAGCATAAATATCCGCATTATGCTGCTATTCGTAGCCCCCATGGTTTTTAGTATTGCGATGTCCCTTTCTTTTTCCAGGACGTTCATGATGAGGGTGGAAACAATGTTGAAGGCTGCCACTAAGACTATAAGGGTAAGGATGACGAACATGGTGAGCTTCTCGAGCTTTAACGCGGAGAAAAGGTTTTTATTCATCTGCATCCAGTCCCGTCCGTGATAAGGGTAACCGAGCGTCTTGTTAATCTCCTCCCGGACTGCGGGTGCCTTATAGACGTCGTCGACACGCACCTCCAGGCCGGAGATGGCTTCTCCCAGGCCGAAAAACCCCTGGGCCGCCTTCAGCGACGTTATGGCCAGGGATGCGTCGTATTCGAACATGCCGACCTCGAATATGGCGGCAACCTTGAAAGGCCGCGTCTTTGGAAGCACTCCCAGCGGCCCTACGTCGCCCATGGGGGATATGACGTTGAGCTTGTCGTCGACACCCACCTCCATGTTGCCGGCCAGTTCCCTGCCTATCACGATTCCGTTGTCCATACCGGCGAGAGACTTGAAGGAACCGGACTTGATGTATTTTTCGATGTCCGTGGTAAATTTCTCTTGTAGCGGGTCCACGCCGCGAAGGTAAACCCCTTGTGCCCTTTTACCGTTGGCTACCATCACCTGCCCCAGCACGAATGGAGAGACGGATACGACGTGGGCAGTGGCCTTTACCTTTTTCTCTAACTCGTCGTAGTTGGTTATGGGGCCTTCATGGCTGAGGACTATCACGTGGGTGCTTACGCCGAGGATTTTTTTCTGGAGATCGTCGTGAAAGCCGCTCATCACGGAGAGAACTATTATGAGGGCCATCACCCCTACGGCTACGCCGCAGATGGATATGATCGTATTAAAAGAGATGCTCTTGTGCCTCTTTCGTGACTTTAAGTACCTGAAGGCTATGAAAAAGGAAAAATTCGGATTCTTCAATGTAGTTCCGGCTTTTGGCTTTCCGGCTTTTGTTGCTTTTGTTGTGACTGCGGCTTCTGTAACTCCGGTTTTTGCTGCTCTTGTTTAAGCTGCTCCGGTTTTTGTTGCTCCGGCTTAAGTTGGGGGAAGAGTATCACGTCCCTGATAGACTGGGAATTGGTAAGGAGCATGACGAGCCTGTCTATGCCGATGCCCTCGCCTGCGGCAGGCGGCATGCCGTACTCCAGAGCGCGTACAAAATCCTCGTCCATGGCGTGGGCCTCTTCGTCGCCCCTTTCCTTGTCCTGAAGCTGGGCGAGAAACCTTTCTTTCTGATCGATTGGATCGTTTAGCTCGGAGAAGGCGTTTGCTATCTCCCGGGAAGTGATAAAGAGCTCGAACCTATCGACGAGCTCCGGGGCGTTCACATCTGAATTGGCGCCTGCACCGGCACCGGCACCGGTGGCTTTTTTTCTTTTGGCCAGGGGTGAGAGCTCTACCGGGTAGTCTACGACGAAGGTGGGCTGGATAAACCCCGGTTCTATCTTTTCCTTGAATATCTCGTCGAGCACCTTGCTGTAAGTAGCGCTCTGGGTAACGTCTATCTTGTTATCCTGAGCCCATTTAACGAGCTTCGCACCGTCCCCGACGATATCGTCCGGCACACCGGCTTCTTTTAAGGCTCCAAAGAAGGTGATTCTCTTCCAGGGAGGAGTAAGGTCTATGGCCTGGCCGCCGTATTCGAATTTTAACGTGCCTATCGACTGGTTGGCCACGTAGCATATGAGTTCCTCCGTAAAGTCCATGAGGAAGTTATAATCCCTGTAAGCCGTGTAAAACTCAAGCATTGTAAATTCCGGGTTATGTTTGGTGGAGATCCCCTCGTTTCTGAAATTCCTGTTGATCTCGAATACCCTGTCGTAGCCTCCAACTAAAAGACGCTTGAGATATAGTTCGGGAGCGATCCTTAAGAAAAGCTCCAGGTTAAGGGCATTGTGAAACGTCTTGAACGGTTTTGCAGCCGCCCCGCCGGGGATGGGGTGCATCATGGGTGTCTCGACCTCGATATAGCCACGGTTTTCCAGAAAGTCGCGAATGGCTTTGGTTATTCTGCTCCTTAGGGCAAAGGTCTTCCTCACCTCCGGATTTACGATGAGGTCAACGTAACGCTGCCTGTAACGTACCTCTACGTCTTTCAGCCCGTGCCATTTCTCGGGCAGCGGCCGCAGGGACTTGGACAATACCTTAAACCCGGTGACCTCTATGGTAAGTTCTCCCGTCCTTGTCTTGAAAAGCTTTCCCCACACGCCGATTATATCGCCTACGTCGAGCTTTTTCGTAAGAAGGTAGTGGGCACCCAGTATCTCCTTCGAGAAGTATATTTGAATCCTCTTGTCCGAAGAATCCTGTACGTGGGCGAAGGCGGCCTTCCCGAAACCCCTGAAGGCGACGAGCCTTCCGGCTACCGAGCACTCTACGGGGGAAGCCGTAAGACGGCTTTCTTCGAAGTCCCCGTAGGCGCTCACCAGTTCGCCTGCGTAGTTGCCGGCCACAAAGTTGTCATCATAAGGAGCGGCGCCGAGATCTCGCAACTCTCTCAGTTTCCGCTTTCTCTGCTCTATTAGCTCGTTAGATGAATCGTAATGTAATTCGTTTGTTTCTTCCATTATTTATATATCCTTATTAAAGACGGATGGCCGCCTTCTATTGTTATATTTCTCATTTTTCTGGTCAATTTATTTCCGGTTTATTTCCGATTGCCCGGCCTTTTGGTATAATCCGTTATCAGCGTCATGGTTACTGCGTTAAATAGCGTTAAAAAGACTTCAAGCTGCTTTAAAAGATAAAATTATAGCATTGTAATCAAATCCTTGACAAGAATTTATTTATCAAATTATAATTAACCTTCCCGGAGTATTCAGAGTATAATATTTGGGATAGACAAAGGTCATACTCTGGGGTAAAATATAAATGATGAGTATATATAGGAGCATTTTATATATAAATATGTTACCATTTATGATTCGGATGTGATTAAGTAAGGTAAAACGGTACGTCTATGAAGATAAGAGTAAGCGAAATACCAGAGGCCGGGCTTCACTTAACGTTGAACATAAACGTGAAGACAGAAGGGCTGAAGACGGCCGGGCCCGTAAGGGGGACTTTATCGGTTCTGAAGAGTGGTGATGAAGTCTACGTAGTGGGTAACGCGAAATTGACGGTATTGCATACTTGCAGCCTGTGTCTGGTCGAGTTTCTGAAAACGATGGACATCGATATCGATCTCACCTATTTAGCGGCGATAGAGCCGGATGGCGATGATATTGATATTGTGGACGATATAGACACGTGCTATTACCAGGACGACGAGATTGACGTTGGGCAGGTGGTGAACGAACAGATATTGCTATCCATCCCCATGCGGGTGGTATGTACGGATGACTGTAAGGGGTTATGTCCAAAGTGCGGGGCCAACCTCAACGAAGGCTCATGTAGTTGCGGAGGCGTTGTACTGCCGGAGGACTCATTCGCCGCGCGGGAAACACTTACGGGTGGTGCCGCTTACGGTACCCAGGTGGAAGAAGAAAACGGGCTTGTGAAATCATCCGATTACGCGAGCATTCTTAAATCGAAGTTCAAAGTAAAAAAAAGAGAAAGGAGTTCATAAAAATGGCTAATCCTACTTCAAGGCATTCCAAGTCGAGGAGAGACAAGCGCCGCGCTAATTGGAAGGGAGTGATTCCCGGCGTCGTCAAGTGTCAGGACTGTGGTGAGTTAAAGTTACCTCATCGCGTGTGTGGAAGCTGCGGCAAGTACGATGGAAGAAGCGTACTGGAAGTTGTAGAAAAAGAGTAGTACATGAGAATTGCTTTGGACGCTATGGGGGGAGATAACGCCCCCAAAGTTAACGTAGACGGTGCTCTTGAATCGATAGAGGAATTCGGTGACGTAAAAATAACGTTGGTAGGCGACGAGGCGGTTTTAAACAAGCAGCTCCAGAGGAAGAGTTATGACGCTCAGAGGCTGGACGTAGTCCATGCTTCCCAGGTCGTAGAGATGGGGGAGGCGATGGCCATGGCACTGAGGAAAAAGAAGGACTCTTCCATAAGAGTGGCTGTAGGACTGGTCAAGTCCGGCAAAGCCGACGCGGTAGTCAGTGCGGGGCATTCCGGGATAGCCATGGCTACGGCCTTAACTATGCTGAGGAAGGCTCCAGGCGTGGACAGGCCGGCCTTCGCAACGCTTATGCCGACGCTTACCGGACGATTTCTCCTGATAGACGCCGGGGCTAACGTCGATTGTAAACCCTTGAATCTCCTGCAATTCGCCTTCATGGGAAACGCCTATTACAAGACGGTTTTTGGCATTCCTTATCCCAGGGTAGGGTTGATAAGCAATGGCGAGGAGGACTGCAAGGGCAACGAGTTAACGAAGGAAACGTTTAAGCTGTTGAAGACCTCCGGTTTGAACTTCATAGGTAACATCGAGGGCAAAGACCTGTTTTCCGATCATGCCGACGTGGTAGTATGCGACGGTTTTATTGGCAATACCGTGCTAAAGACAAGCGAGGGGTTAGCCGAGACCATATTCAAGATGCTGAAGGCCGAGATAACGAAATCTTTCTTTGCAAAAATAGGTTATCTCCTCATGAAGCCGGCTTTCAGGAATTTCAAGAAAAACACCGATTACGACGAGTACGGCGGAGCCCCCCTGCTGGGAATAAACGGTACGTGCATAATCAGCCATGGCCGATCGTCCCCCAAAGCCATAAAAAACGCGATAAAGGTGGCCAACCAACTTGCCGGCATCGACATCAGCAAGTTAATATCCGATAACATCGCACAATCGGGCATGGGTATAATAAAGGAAAATGAATTTGCTGAGAACTAAAATCATATCGACGGGGTCGTACGTGCCCGATAGAGTACTAACTAACCAGGACCTCGAAAGGATGGTAGAGACTTCGGACAAGTGGATAATGGAGCGAACCGGCATAAAGGAAAGAAGGCGGGCCGGCGACAACGAAAGTGCCTCCGATCTTGCTTACAAGGCAGCACTGCAGGCTCTTGAGCGTGCCGGGGTAGGAGCGGATACACTGGATTTGATTGTCGTGGCAACAATAACCGGTGACATGCCTTTTCCGTCGACCGCTTGTTTTCTCCAGCACAAGCTTGGTGCTAAAACCGCAGCCGCCTTTGACGTCAACGCCGCCTGTTCCGGTTTTCTCTACACCCTTTCCGTAGCAAACGCTTACATTCGTGGTGGCATATACCGCAGGGTACTTATAGTGGGTACCGAGGTGCTCAGTAAATTCACGGATTGGCAGGACAGAAACACATGCGTCCTCTTTGGCGACGGTGCCGGAGCGGCCATTGTAGAGGCTTCTACCGATGACAGCGGGGTACTGTCCGTCGACATCTATTCGGACGGATCTTTGGCCGAACTTCTGTATCTGCCCGGCGGAGGGTCGAAAAACCCTTGCTCCACCGATACTTTGAATAACCGCATGCACTACATCAAGATGAAGGGTAACGAGACCTTTAAGATAGCCGTACGCACCCTCGAGCAGCTCGTCCTTGACGCCTTGCAAAAGAATAACCTTAAATCCTCCGACATCTCGCTCCTCATACCCCACCAGGCAAACATGAGGATCATCCTGGCTACCGCAACCAGGTTAGGGCTGGACATGGACAAGGTAATGATAAATCTCGACAAGTACGGCAATACCTCCGCCGCCTCGATACCAATAGCTTTCGACGAGGCTGTCACCAGCGGCAGGGTGAAGAAAAACGATTACCTCTTGCTGGAAGCCTTTGGAGGCGGACTCACATGGGCCTCTGCCCTTATCAGGTGGTAAGGCTTACCGGGGGTAAAGCCCGTTAAGTGGGGGTCACTGACATGATATATAGAAAAATATATAGAAAAGATACATTCGTAAAAAATGCGATGTTTGAGTTTATGTTACTACCGGCGTTAATGGTTGTTGTGTTTGTTTTTGCGGGCCCATCCTCCGCTTTCGCTATTACCGGAAATAGAACTACGGTACTGACCTTCTCGCTGCTTGACCATAGCGGATCCAGTACGGGACAGTTAAATATAAATTACATAATTAATTCTAACCCTGCTCCGCCATATGGTTATCCCTACGAGATCGCAATACAAACCGTTACTCCTAGTAGCGTCTGCTCGACTGAACCCATTACCGGAGGTAACTTCGATAGCTGGTTAAACCGGGTGTATTCCGCATCGGATCTTGCCGGTTTAGGTATATTTGGTTACTCCGTCGCCGGGGTAGCGCAGTTTGGTTCCGACTATGGTGATGGAAGTTCTGCTACGTATTACCCTTGCACCGGCAGCCCCTTCAACGCTAAGCAGGGTGCTCTTTACCTGCTGTTGTATAGCAGTTCTTACGATTTGAGCAACGGAACTTACAGAGTAGGCGAGCTGATTGTTTGTGAAGACAGTAGTACCACCAATTGCGTTTACTACTACATGTACGGCAACACTAAGCTGTTCTGACCCAAACGCCCTCCGTTAGAATTGCTGACGTTAATGTTTGTTGTGTCTGTTGTTGCCCCCCCTTTGAATATTCCCACCCCTACTTCGCAAAATACCACAGTGCGGTAATAATCAGAATAATACTTATCGCGAGTATAACGACAACTATGTACTTTGTTTTGGAAACGTTTTTTCTCGCCTTATGTGAATCTATAGTTGCTTCGGTTTCTTGATCATACGCGTTGCGGATTATTTCATTTGTCACGTTATTTATCGCGTTATTTATCACGTTACTCGCGGCGTTATTTACCGCGTACGTTATAGCTTCTTCGTTTGCCGCAGGGGTAGGACGTGCAGAAGGAGCTTCGCAGGGTTTAGTTAACTTTTCGTTAAGGCAAAAGAGAACTATAGTCGTATTATCCTGGTTTGGTAT
>JADFXJ010000039.1:0-19411 GCA_015233615.1 Nitrospirota bacterium | reverse complement strand
TTAACTTTTCGTTAAGGCAAAAGAGAACTATAGTCGTATTATCCTGGTTTGGTATTTTCTTACGAGCAATTCTTTCGATGATAATTTCGCATTTTTTCTGAGCGGGAGCAGCCATATTAAGACATTCCAAAATTTCCTTTTCGCTTAATGCTTTGAAGAGACCGTCAGTGCATAAGAGTACTCTGTCTCCGGGCTTCATTTCAAGAGGAGCCTTACTGTAGTCGAGCTTCTTGATATTTTCTATGCCGAGATAGCTGGTAAGCATATGCTTTGTTTTCGAATCGAGCGGTACGTCGTCTACCGGTGCATGGGCGAGGTTCTTCTTCTTTTCCATCTCAGCCCTGAGGGAATGTTCTTCGTTTACGCGTTGCAGGGCCCCGTCTCGCGCAACGTAAATTCTGCTGTCACCAATGGATATCCAGTATAACAAGTCATGGTGAAGAACGCAGGCAACCAACGTGCTGCCCATATCGCTTTGATAGCCTGTTTTTATATTTGCGTCGCAGATGGATTTATTGGACTTGTGTAAAGAATGCTTTAGCGCCTCTATTACCGGAAGCCTGGTAATTGCAGCCTTGTATTCCTCAAGAAAAACGTTTACGGCTAAAACGCTTGCTTTAGCGCCATCGGAATGCCCACCCATGCCGTCGGCCACAACCACCAAAAAACCTCTGTCAGACATGACCACTTCCATGTCCGGGGGAAAAGAGGCAAAATAGTCTTGTTGCTCTTTACGTGAACCAATATGTTGTTCGTTACCATAGTCTAATGACCAATTGCTCATTGCCTTATCCGATTGCCTGCCTCAGTGCCGAAAAAGGATTGCATAGGGAATCTGCCACTATATACGCGATGCAAGCACCTTACTGTTTAGTATCCCATCTGAATTTATCGTTGCAAAGCGGGACAAATACAAAAACTGTCTCGCCAAACTGAATGGTATCGTAGGCATTTATTTTAACATATTGGCGAATTTTGACTCCGTTGACTTTAACCGCCTGGTTCTTTTTCCGGATAAGGTAAAAGATATTTTCCTCCGCGTCGTACTCGATTTCGGCATGATCGCGTCTGGATATAAGCAAATCGCCTTTAACGACTATGTGCACGTCGTAAGTGTCATCCCGTCCGACTTCGTTAATACCGGGACGAATGGGGTGGTCTTTCCCTTTCTCGATTCCCTCGGTACACACCAGCCATCCGACGACGGGGTTAAAGCCCGCTTTCTTCTTAAAAATCCCGATGGTTTCCTCTCCGCTTGCCTCATGTATACTCGCCGGGAAATGGGTGCCGGCTATGCCAGTTTCGATATCCGGCCTCGCCGTCGAACGTTGCGAATTCCCGGTAGTCGAGGGTGCGTCGAAGGAGTCGGTATCGTCGAACTTTTCCGAAGCTTGCCGGCAGTACGGGCACATCGGGTTTTTGTCCGGATCATAGTAATGCATATTTGCTTCACAACGTTTCATTGCCATGACTAACGTACCTCTGTTACGATTACTTACGATTGCTACACTTATTATTTAACTTTCTAAATGTATAGAGCTTCTTCCTTGCAGATTAACATAACATGTTGGGAAAATGCAAAAACAATATTTTACAAAACAATCTCCTTTTCAGTCCCTTCTTTAATGATTAGCAACGGCTTCCCATGGTAGCCGACAAAGAAGCTCCATCGGAGGTTATTCAACTTTATTCATGATTATTCGATGATTATTCATCGTCTTGCTTCCATAACCCCTTAAGTTTTTCTATGAAGAAGCCGCTACTTTTCTGGAACGTTTCCTGATTAACCTCCTCCGATTGAGCTACTACGACGAGAGTATAGGGGCCGATCTCTATTTTCTGTCTCTTTTTTAGTTTTACCGCAGAGCCCTTGCTAATTTCCTTGTTGTCAACGGATGTGCCATTTCTGCTGTCCAGGTCTTCTATGAATATTTCGTTGTCGGTACACCACACCCTCGCGTGTCTGCTGGACACTCTTTTGTCCGAAAGATTAACTTTACACTCGGCACAACGTCCGATCACAATCCCTTCTTTTGGGATATCGTGTTGCTCGATAGTGTGATTTGGAAAATAAACGGCAAGTTTGCAGCGTGGACGTACATCGACAAAGTAGGTGGATTGATCGTCGCGAAACAATCCGGTATCGTCGATGTCCCTTACGGCATCTTTGGCAGCTTCCTTATCGGGATAAATAAAGGTAATGGCAATGGCGTCGATACCAATGATGTCACCATCGGAAAGGGGGGCAAGTTCTATGCGCTTGCCGTTAACTTCCACGCCGGTCAGGCTCCCGAGGTCCTCGGCATAATAAACCTCACCCTTTCTGAACACCCTGGCGTGCTGTCGCGAGACGAAGTGTTCCTTAAGGCACAGATCACTTTGGGCAGCACGCCCGATAATTAACTCCGTGCCATGGATGGGTACAACGTAGTCGTCTTGTCCTGGTTTCCTGACTAATAAGCGGGCTGCCGGGCTGGCTATCTGGTGGGCTGCCGGGCGGTGCTTTTCCTCCCCGGTTACCGCGTTATCCTCTCTCCACAAAACTTTGTACACACGGTAAGGATCCTTCTTCCCCTTTATTTGAGAGGTTTTTACGTAAGCGCATAGTATTTTATCTTCATCCGGCAAGGCATTGTACGTTTCCTCCGAAAGGTAGATCTCCGAGGGGTCAGACAGAGACTCGAAGCGGCAGCCCACGTTTACCACATCCCCACTGATGTCTTTGTCTTCCACTATGCAGTTACCGGAGTGAAGTCCGATGCGAAGCTCAAACGGTACCCCGGTGTTGCTTTTCGTGTGATACTCCTGCAGTTTTCGCTGAATCCCGATAGCTGCTTTCAGTGCGTCGCCGGCTTTTTCGAAATAGGAGAGAGTGCCGTCTCCGATGGATTTTACAAATACTCCGTTATTGCCTTTAATCTCAGGAATCACAATATCGTTATGCTCTTTAAGCAAGATACGCATAGCTATGTCACCAATCTTTTCGGCAATAGTGGTCGAACCTACTATGTCGCTGAACATGACAGTGATGGAACGGGTGAACTTATTTTTCAGTATTGAATCAAGCCTTCTTCGCTTTTCGAGAAGCTTTTCAATATCATAGTTTTCCGTACCGCCTCCGGGTTCCCCCTGAAAATCATCGGGAGGCCTGCTATCTGATGGTACCATAGCTAATTATATATCATTGTGGCCTTGTTGTACAAATAACAATTACAGGCATATTTTTATCGGTACCACGACCATGTAACGACATAGCTCACAGCCACCAAAAATATTATTATGTATAGTAATACTAAAAAATATGTATCCAATCTAAACTTCGGTAAGAGATAATATGATATAATACAGATATGCTTTATTTTAAAGTATACATTAACGATCGGCTGGAGGTTAGTATGTCAAGATCTAAGGTGGCGTGGTATGGTATGGTATTGCTCGTGTTGTTACTATCGGCATCCGCGTTTTGTCAGGAAACTGGTGATGCTTACTTTAATTTAGTTAAGGAAAGTGGTACATCGGAAGCATTAAAAAGTACAAAATCGATAAGTACCAGAGCAGGTTCTCCGTACATTATCAACAATTTCATTACCAATGACAACACGAATTTCACTGTCCAGAGAGTTTCGCTTGCTTCCAGCACGGTATATTACGTTGCCAGGTACCTGGCGACAAACACAGGAAACGGCACCATAATTTACATAATTACGGACGCAATGGGCGTAACTTATTATTTAAAAAGTTTTTCAACTAACGATACTGCCAACGCAATATATCGTGGATCTATCAGTATATCGTTGAGCGCCGGTGATTACAAATTTCAGACCCTTTATCTCGATGTCAGCGGCAATATGGCAGCATCGGAGCCATTTACTTTTAATCTTCAATGATTTCCGTAAAAGCCCGGCTTGAACATTGATCTAAATGCCCGCTACAGATCGAAATAACCGGCTGCCGGATTAAGGAGTGGGCCAGGCTCTCAAACATTATAGCGCATGTTTGAGAAAATGAGAGAGGATTACACCACATTAAGGGTTCGCATATCGATAATATGCTTGATATAATTGAATCATATGTGTTAAGGTACGGGCAGACTGTATCTTCGGGATACATATCAAAATCATTGGCTTAGGGAGGATTTAGGAAATGAAAGCAAGGAAATCGTACCATGGGTTTATCGTTATAATATTAATGGTTTTTATAGTAATACTGGAGTCGTCGACGGCTTTCCCGATTACAAATACGGATGAATGGAGATTTACCGACTTTAATTTCGCACCTCCGGGAGCCAGGGCAAGCGGTATGGGTGGCGCATTTGTCGGACTTGCGGACGATGCAACCGCCGCCGTAACAAATCCCGCTGGATTAGCACAGCTTCCCCGTACCCAGGTTGCCGTAGAGGGCAACTACAAGTATTACGATAAGCAACGCGATTCCAAGGTCTGGAACTCCTGGTGGAACAGTAACGGCAACAATGTTCCCGGCGATGGCCATGTTACCTATCAGGACACAAAGATAGAAACTAATACGAAATTCTCTTTCGCGGCCGTATCTACGCCGCTTTTCGACAAGGCCGTCACCGTGTCCATATTTTACAACAAGGTTGCCAATAGCAACACGAATGGAAATTACTCCAGACACGATTCTTACTCTAATTTTGATCAACCTACGCATAACGAAGTATCCATCGATGAATACGGGCTGAGCGTGGCTAAAGGCTTTCTTGACGATAAGCTGTTTTTAGGAGTTGGAGTAAGTGCCGTTTATTTAGACCTTAAAAGCGAGTATATGATTGACTCCGCTCATGACGATACGATGACTTCTGCCGGTTCTTCTACAAAACTTGCGTATCGTGCGGGTGTGCTCTTTTTGCCCTGGGATTTTATTAGTTTTGGAATGAACTTCAACAGAATGCCCAAATTTGATTACACGAGTGCATATCCATACTACTTTACAAGTAGTGGTAATCCATATGCCGGTATGGCAACGTTTGGCGAAAGCTACAAGATCCCCGACAATTTCTCTATAGGCGCGGCGATAAAGCCATTAAAGAATTGGACGATTGTTACCGAAGGAAAATATGTTTTTTACTCTGATTTGATGGAAGATTTTAAGCCGGCTCTATATATAAACCAAAATCCAAATGACTTGAACCCATCCAACTACTCTATAAAGGACGTCTGGGAATTTCATCTTGGCACCGAGTACGTGTTTATGCTGCAGGACACGCCCCTTGCCGTACGTGCCGGAACGTATTTTGATCCAAAGCATGCGCTATACGCTAACTCGCAAACCAACTATAATGGTCTGGACAAGGGTGGTGAGTCACTGTGGCACTATACCGTCGGGCTTGGCACCGTCCTGGCGAACCACTGGCAGATTGATACGGCGGCGGATATCGCCAAAGACAGGGGTAAGGTGACCTTGTCCATGGTGTACCAGTTTTAGCTTTTATCGGGCCTCTTGTATCGAATTTTGTTGAGTTTGACGTTGAACCCCGGCTAGTCACCCAATAATTTTGGGTGACTATTTATCATATATTATTAATATATTAACAATATGCACATACTTTTGACGTATGTTTATAATAGAACTACGAGGATGAGGATGAGGATGGGAATGCAGATGAAACCATACTTTAAGATCAGACCTTACCTGTGGTTTCTATTAACGGTAATATTCATACCCATTTTCCCGATACTGCCTGCCTACGATATAGTTATTGGTTCTCCTGTTGCCCATGCCTCTATGCTCGATGCCCTTTTAATGTACGAAAAAGGGGTAAAAATGCTGGAACTGGGTTCCTGCAAACGTTCAATCGAATTTTTCTCCAACGCAGTCAAAGAAGAGCCTCAAGACAGAACCGTAAGAATTGGAATGTATACATATGAATATTTTCCAAACAGAAAAACCTTCGAAGCTCAAATGCAATGTGGCTCTCCGGTAATTGCCGTTGGGTTGTCTCCCGAAAATCCTGCCATAAGCAAGTCTTCGAAAGAGAGCGAGGCCATAAAGTCCCACGACGTGGCCGACGGGAAAGATACAAACGCCAAAAACATGAAAAAGGAAATTCCGGAACCCGTTTTTACTTTTTCTATCGAGGGATTTCCCGTTACACCCGACGTCAACGATTCCTTTTCCGTTTCGATACCGGTACCCGTATCCAAACAGGCCTTATTTTTAGAGGCATCCAGGAGTTATGGCGGGAAGGGAGACCGTAAAACCGTGAGCGTTGCGCTTCCCATTCCGGTGTATGTTGACAATACCTCAAAGTCCTCCACCGTCTCCTCCGTACATCTTGCCGGCTTTATCAAACACGAAAGTACAAACGGGTTTCAAATAACCATAAACCATTTTACGCTGTCGCATGCAGACAAAATCGTGATAGAATCTCACTTGCCTACAATCGTAAACGTAAAGTTTTAAATGTTTATTCACTTATCTTCTCAAAATGGTGTAATATATCTAAGATATTTACCGTGTTAAAAGCATGAAAATCTACTCAATAGTATTCTTGTTTATTTTGGGCTTTCTACCGTACGACTCCGGCACGGCGCTGGATTCCTTTTGTTTTGTCGGCACTGCCCATGCCGATTCGGACGAAGCCTACCAATATTACAATGACGGCCGCAAAGAACTAAAACGTGGCAATTGCCAATCTGCAAGGGAACTCTTCCTTAAGGCTATTAGAATGGCTCCTGAGGACAAAACGATACGCAAAGGGATGTTTACCGAGGAGTATAAACCAAATGCCGCGATGAGAGAACTCGAAAAACAATGCGAAGAAGCAAAACCGGCATCGACGCCAATCCCCGTCGTAGAAAAGCCTGCACATACACCTGCCCAGGCATCGACACCAATTCCGGTTGTCGCTAAACCCATACCGACACCTGCTCCGATTGTCGCGAAACCTACGCCTGTATCAATTGTAACGAAACCTACGCCTGCACCCCTTAAATCGCCCGTGCCAATACCAAAGCTAATCTTGACGTTAAAGTCCCCGGCAAGCGAGAGCATAGGCCTGCCCTTCGAAAAGGACAAAATCTCGCTGGAAGGAAGGGTAACCGGAGGGAAAAGTCCAATTTCGGTTACACAAGATGGAAGGCAAGTGAAGATTCGCGGCGGTGGCGTTTTTTCTACTCAACTGCACGTCAACGAAGGTAAGAGTAAGATTAAGATTGAGGCGAAAGACGCTCTTGGAACTGTAGAGTCGAAAGTGATTACGGTTAACAGAGCTGAAGCCCCGGTTGTTCAAGCTACACTTAAACCAACGCCTAAAGAAACTCCAACTCCAACGTCTAAAACGACTCAATCACCCGCTGCCTCGCCTCAAAAGCCGGAGCCCCTGGGTCTTTCCGTAACGTTTCAGGATGTTCCGATGAAGGATTCGAAGAAAACTACGGGTGAGTCTATATGTTCCGGGAAAGTTACGGGCGGCTCGGGTCCATTTCATGTAACCATCAACAAGATACCGTTTACCGTTTCAAAAACAGGGGAATTTTCGGGCATTTTAGCTCTTTCCGAAGGTAAGAACGTCATAAGGATCGAAGTGGTGGACTCGCTTGGAAACAAAGAAACGCAAAAATGGCTCGCGTTTAACCTGATGGGTGAAGTGGCAAAGAAGCACCCTGACTATAAATAAGCCGGCCATCAATGGTACGGTTTGTATCGACCTTTCCTGTCTGAATTGGCATTTCATACCATGTGCGGAAGTTTGTTAAGCGAGTCTATGATTTTGCCGATCGAAAAAACTTGATCATCGTGTATTAGCAAGAAGAATACCCAGAGCGCTTACTTTTTCGTATCGTCCCGGAAAGCCTTCTCGAAGAAGTGGCGTTTTCCGGCTAAAAGCTTCCTCCAGTTTCCGGCCATTTCGTTGAGCTTCTCTCTAACCCCTTCGTGGCTAAGCCAACCGTAACCGCGTACCGAGAGGGTTTTAATCAGTGCCTGGAAGTCACGTTCTTCCCATTGTGGTTTTTTAGGCAGCGAGAGCTTCCCTGATTGGGGCGCGGTATGCAGACACAAAAATGTCTCCAGGTATGGCTTTGCACCGTCGTCCCACCGTGAGGGCGGCTTAACCATTAAACTCCAGTCGAGATACCAGAGGTATGCGGCACCGTCGTCGCCGCCGGAGATAAAGCGCCACCCGTCGGGGCAAAATACGACCGAGCCCACGGGCCTGGTGTGCCACTGCAAAATTCTGAGAAGTTCTCCGGAGAGTGCATCCCACACGGCAATGCCGGCGTTTGAGCTGCCCGAAAGTACGATTCGCCCGTTTGGGGAGACGTCCGCCGAAAGGATTGTCCCCCCTTGTCCCTCAAACACGCGGAGACACTTGCCGGTTGGTATGTCCCAGAGCCTGAGTGTGCCGTCTTTACCGCCGGTGAGAAGATACCTGCCGTTTGGCCAAACACACATGGTGTATACCGTCCCCGTATGGCCTCTGAATTCGCCCAGGGGATGCCAGTCGCCGAAGTTACGGTAAACTATCACGCAGTCCCTGGAAGCCGTGAAGGCATAGAGACCATCCGGGCTTACGGCAAGAGCCGTAGCCGGCAGATTCAGCTCTCTGGTGGTACCTCCGCCAAGATCCCACAGGCGGGGCGGCAAACCCGTCGACGTGGTGGCCGCGTAACGGCCGTCCGGTGACAGACATCCCCGTGTTACTTCCCCTCCACTGATCCCAAAGGTACCGGTGCCATCGGGGGTACCACCGCACTGGGAGGTTTTTATGCAAGTCCCTCCCGGTATCTCCCACAGGCGGAGTGTTCCGTCCGCACCGGCGGATACAAGGGAACGTCCATCCGGAGTAAAAGCAAGAAAGGACACTACTCCGACGTGGCCCTCAAGGGTACCGGTGCCTTTGATGGTGCCAGTGCTCTGTAGGGCACCGGCTTCCCGGACGTCCCACAGGTGGATTGTTCCCTTTGAGCTGCCGCAAGCGGCATAGGCGCCGTCATGGCTGATGGCTAAGGACGACACCCGTCCGTTTACCCCGGGCAGCGCCCTCACGTTCCAAACGTCTGCGAGCCTGTGCCTGGGAAATGTGGAAGAAAGCCATTCGAGAGTCTTTATCGCATCGCAATCCCGCTCGTGCCCCGGCACGTTTCTGGCCGCCGATACCAGCCTTATCCCTTCGGCGTAGTTGCCGTCGCCTATCGAATGCTTTCCCTTGTCGAGGTAAAAGGCATAAGCTTTTTCGTTCTTTTCGAAGTTTGACCGGCGCTCTGCGGCCTGTAGGTTCAGCAGATCAACCAGCCTCCTGGCCGTAATCCATCCGTTGCCTCCCACGCGCAGCTTTCGCAAAAGAGTATGGAAATCGCTTTGTCCGTAGGCGGGTTTTCCCCTGCGTGAAAGTGTCTCCCTCAGCAAGGGTGTGTGCAGGTGGAGGAAGTTTTCCACGTGTGGCGCGACGCCTTCCTCGCCGGAGCCACCGGCACTTGCGTCAAGTTCAGGGAGCACGTACCACGAATATATGGTGCCATTGGAGCTTAAGGACAGGGCCCTGTGGCCGGTCTCCTGCATGGCAAGGCCATCCACGGCATGTCCGTATATGGGGAGGGTGGCCGCGCACTTTAGTGAGCTTAAGTCCCACACGGAAACGATGCCGTCCCTGCCGCCGGTAAGGGCGAGCCTGCCGTCCGGACTTATGGTGCTGCACGTAATTGCAGCCGTGTGGCCCTCAAGGGAGGCCGTACACTTCCCGGAGGGGAGTTCCCACAGGCGAAGAGTCCTGTCTTCACTGCCCGTTATGGCACTGCAACCGCAGGGACTTACGGATATAGTAGTAATGGCGTCCGAGTGGCCGGTAAAAACTCCCATAGCCTTGCCCGTCGATACGTCCCACAGGTACAGAGTCCTGCCGGTGCCGCCTGACAGGAGGAAGTCCGCGGCGGGGGTGAGCGAAACGGCGGAGGCGGAGCCGTCCCGGGTTTTAAATACGCGCAGGGGCTCGAAACTATCGAGGCTCCACAGGAATGCGTAGCCTCCGGTATCGCCGGAGGCTGCCATGGAGCCATCCCCGGACACGAATACGGACATCACCGCTGCGGCGTGGCCGGTTAACGTGGCTATACATTCCTTTTTTCGAATATCCCACAGACGCAGTACCCCGTCCTCGCCGCCCGAGAGCAACCGTCCGCCGGCATTTAAAAAAACGGCACAACGCGTGCCGCCCCTATGTCCGGCAAACTGAATGACGGGCCGCCTGACGGGCAGGTTCCACAGCGTGAGGGAGCCGTCCCCGGCGGAGGTTGCAGCCATACTACCGTCCCCGCTTGCGGCAAAGGCCCCGCCGCTGCCTGTTTCGAAGAAACCTTCCTTCCACACTGCTGCAAGTCCTTTGTGGGGCAGGTGCATGGAGAGCCTCTCCAGAAAGGCCAGTGCGGCCCTGTCCCTGCCATATCCTCTAATAGAGCGGGCCATGTTAACCGTCTCTATGGCCGGTTTCGCTTCCCCCTTTTCCCAAAATCCCTCCGCTAAGGCCAGAAGGCTCCCAAAGACACCCTTTGCGAGCATAAACCCGGATTCCCGTCGTCCGGCCAGTTCGAGGAGTTTTTCTCTTACGCCTCCGGCGCTAATCCACCCCAGGCCGGAGCGCGACAGCTCCTCCATAAGTTCCTTAATAAGCGCCTCCCGAAGCGCCTCCCTGTCTTTTTCGTCGTCGGTACGCTCGCCCGTAAGTTCGGCTATTGCCAATCGCACAAAAGGCTTATGAATGGAAAGAAAGAGTTTTAGGTAGGGCATTGCCTCCTCATCCCATTGGACGGCGTCTTTGGCCGTGAGATCCCAATCCAGGTAAAAGATTCGCAGCGTGCCGTCGTCCCCGCCGGAGAGTGCCTGCCAACCGTCCGGACTAAAAGCCACCGAGGAAACCCTGCCGGCGTGGCCTGAAAAGGAACGCAGGCATTGGTTAGAACCTGAGTCCCACAAACGTACCGTGCCGTCGGCAGAGGAGGACAGGACGCTCCTGCCGTCTGCGCTGAAAACAAGATCGGTAATGGCCCCCGTGTGCCCTTTCAACGAGCCCACGGCCTTGCCATTGCCGATGTTCCACAGAATAAGGGTGCCGTCGTACGTTCCTCCGGTGGCAGCGTAGCAACCGGTAGGGCTTACCGCCACGGCGGCAGGCACGTTGTTCGGCATCCTGAAAGAAAGGGTAGTGGTCTCGGTAGCCACATCTATCAGGGATATAGTGCCGCTTGAGTAGCAGGCCAAAAAGCCCTCCGCTGCCGGTAGCAGTGCAATACCGGTTATTGCCCCTTTTTCCTCATGGAACTTGCCCAGACACCTGCCATCGGGCAGGCTCCAGAGGCATATGAGACCGTCCGACCCCAGGGACAGGACACTCCTGGCGTCTGAGGACATGCTCAGAGCCATAACGGCCTCACCACTGTTATTTTCCCGGTTGGCAATCGTGTTTCCCGGCAGGTTGCCGGGGCAGTTTCCGGGTATTTTACCCGGCCAT
The DNA here is from genome assembly GCA_015233615.1 of Nitrospirota bacterium. Classification (GTDB taxonomy): domain Bacteria; phylum Nitrospirota; class Thermodesulfovibrionia; order Thermodesulfovibrionales; family Magnetobacteriaceae; genus JADFXJ01. Next base: position 7,947 of record JADFXJ010000039.1, on the reverse strand, counting down.
TCGATGATTTTAGTACACTTGCGTGCACTTACGTCCCACAAGCGAATGAGACCGTCGGAGCCACCCGAAACTACCACGTTACCGCGGCAATCCAGTGCGTTTATGCCGCCCTGGTGGCCCTCCGGAAAGGGTTGGCATTCGCCGGTTACGGCGCTACACAGGCGCAGCCGGCCATCGGCTCCGGCGCAGAGTACGGACTGCGCCTTTTCGACGAATATCGACTTTATTACAGGGGTGCCGCTGCTTTCGATCACGTTTAACTGCCATGAGTCGGGGAGCTTTCCCTTAGGTAAGTGGAGTGCCGCCTGTTCCATGAGTCTCAGGGCTTCTCCATTACGTTCGTAGCCCTTAACTGCGCGCGCCCTTTGGATAATGGATGGGATTTTCCCGAAGGCTGCGGTTTCGAAGCAATTTGCAGCTTCGGCTATCTCCTTTTTGAACTCCCATTCCCTCACTTCTGCCTCAACGCTTGACACGGGCGTCGATATGGTATAGGGGAGGAAGTAGCGGTTGGCTATCTCCAGAATCTTCACGCCGTTCCAAATGGCGAGGGCGGCCATCTTGTCGTCGGAGGACAGGGAGAATGAGGATGCCTCGAAGTTTTTAAATACGAAGAGGCGCTGGCCGCTCTTTACGTCCCACAGGCACAGAGTGTTATCCTCGCTGCCCGACAGGACGTGGGCGGAGTCCGAGGTAAATGCCACGGAGACCACCTTACCGGTGTGTCCGGCGAATCTCTTCAGAAGTTTAACCGAATTGACGTCCCACAAACAGATGGTCTTGTCATCGCTGCCGGACAGTGCGTATGGCGCCGACACGGATATCGACAAAGACGTGACGGCCCCGGAGTGCCCCTCCAGTACTCCGGTGCACTTTCCGGTTACCCTGTTCCAAAGGCGAAGAGTGCCATCGGTGCCTCCGGAGAGGAAAAACAGGCCATTGGCAGAGGCAGCCACTGCCGAAACAGGCCCGGTATGCCCTTGAAGCAGGTTCAGTAGCTTGCCGTCCTGTACGCTCCATAACCTGAGGAAGGAATCGTTGCCCCCGGTCAGTGCGTACTTGCCATCCGGGGTGACGGCCACCGAGCGTATCGGTTCGCCCGCCGCCCTGAAAACGCCCGTACACCTGCCACTTTTGAGATCCCACGCCCTCAGGGTACCGTCGTTACTGGACGTCAGGGCAAGCTTACCGTCTCTTGCGATACTGATGGCAGTCACCCAGTCTTCGTGGCCTTCGAGGACGAAGATGCAGGTGCCGCTTGCCACGTCCCACACCCTTACCGTTTTGTCCTCGGTCCCTGCAGATATCACCTTCGAGGAGTCGGGACAAAACTGCGCGGCACTGACCAGACCGCTATGTCCCTCAAACGTGGCGATCTCCTCGAAACCGGGCAGGTAACGGTGTATGGCCTCCTTTAACCCGTAGTTGGCAAAATATGGGGAATTTCTGATACGGTTGTAGAAGGCCTCCGACTCTTTCTCCCTGCCCTGGCGCAACAGGGAAAGGGCATAGCAGGTCGCCAGGTATGGATCGGAGGAATTGTTAGCCTTCAGACATAATCTTTCCACCTCCTTCCACCTGGTTGAAGGAGTGAGGCCGCTCGCCTGTCCATGTGAGCGGGAATCGGTGCCCTCGGCTGAGAGAGCTATGGCCAGGTCCTTTAGCTCTTCGGTAGTATCCGATCTCATCTTCACCGATCTCCACAGTGTTTCCGCGGCCCTGGAGTAGTGGCCGAAAAACAGGTACAGCTTGCCCAGCACATGGAGTGTGCGCCAATTAGGAGCCCTGTTTCTCAGTACCTCTTCCACCCTGCGAAATACACTCCACTCGGAGAGGGTACCCTGCTTCCACTCATAGAGTGCGAAGTTGAAAGTGGAGTCGAAATGCGAGGGGTCTGTTCTCAGGGCTTCCTTCCACAGGGCCTCCACGTCCCCAAGCCTGCCAAGGTCCATAAGGGATATGGCGCGGTTGTTCAGGCTGTCTGCGGTAGCACTGACGGCAAGGCGCTCCTGCCGCGGGTATGGGGTGCCGGTCAGCTCGAGGTATATGTCCTTGAGTGTGCCGATGATTTCACGCATGTCGCGGGGCCTTTTGTCCGGCTCATACTCGAAGCAGCTCCTCAGGAGGGAAGCTATGGATGGCGGCATCGGTGCAATGGAATCGTCCACGGGGCCATCCGCGAGGTAGCCCTCAAGAACGGCCATGGCTACCGTGCCGCTAAGCCAGGTCACGTCACCTACGAAGATCTCCAGTATGGATACGGCCCATGACCAGACGTCGGTCTTTTGCGTAAGTTCGGCGTGGTCGGCTTGTTCCGGGGAGCAGTAGGCGGGAGTCATGCCCCCAAAACTCTTTATGGGTTTGGCACTGCCCCCATCGCCCTGTTGGGGTTTTTCGCCGGTAAGCGTACGCGCCAGGGCCAGGCCGAAGTCCGTTACCTTGGCTATGCCCTCGGTGGTCATCATTACGTTGGCGCTTTTGACGTCCCTGTGAACCAGCCCCTGCTCGTGGGCGTAGAGCAAACCCGTGGCAAACTGTATGGCCACGTCTATCATGCTGCTAATTTGCGTGAGTTTGCGTTGCTCTATCCAATCCCTGAGACTGCCCCCATCCACGTGCTCGGCAAATACCCCGGGTATGCCGTTTATGCGTCTTACGTAGTAACAGCTCACGATATTTGGATGAAGCCCGAGGTTCATCCACGTTTCCGCCTCCTGCTCGAAGCTCTTCTTTTGAACCTCCGTCCGAAAAAACTCGGGTCTGGGAATCTTCATCGCAAGCTCTACGTCCCAACCCCGGTGATATATGCGATAGACCAGTCCCATGCCGCCGCTTTTGTAAATACGGCGTACTTCGTAGAGGTCCATCACTACGTCGCCAACTTTCCAGTCGTTATTCTTCGGTGTGCCGGCCACTATGAAGTTCTCCTGCCATCGGGATCGTATACCTTAACATGTCATCCTCGCCAAAGCGGGGATCCACTTCCTTTACATGGGCAATATACTCTCTTGCCCCCCTCTTTCCCATCATTATATCATATAATGCCGTATTATCGATAAAGACCGGCATTAATTTTCCCGGGATTTACAGATCGCAGGTGCTTTAAAATATTTCCAGGTTTATGCTATAGTAACAAATTGTGCTGTTTGGATAGGGCTTACCGCCTTACGTTTGACAAATAACGTAAACGCGTCGAAAGCGTACGGGCCAAAAGCTTAAAGCCCGGCTTAGAGGCCGGCTTAAAGACTGGATAGTTACGGGCTCCTGCGCGGCTTATTTTACGCAACAAGTTTACAAAAAGAGGGTATGGACATGAAAGTAAGCGGATCAGAAATCTTAATAGAATCTTTAAAGAAAGAAGGCGTCAAACATATATTCGGTTATCCCGGCGGAGTAGTTCTGAACATATTCGACTACCTGTACGGGGACAAAGACATTAAGCTTTTCCTTACGAGGCATGAGCAGGGGGCAACGCACGCCGCCGACGGATATGCACGCTCCACCGGCCATGTGGGCGTAGCACTGGTCACCTCCGGCCCCGGAGCCACAAACACGGTAACCGGCCTTGCCACTGCCGCTATGGACTCTATTCCCATAGTAGTCATTACCGGACAGGTTGCGACCTCTCTCATTGGCAACGACGCCTTCCAGGAGGCCGACATCGTGGGAATAACCCGCCCTTGTACAAAGTACAACTACTTAGTCAAGGACGTGCACGATTTAGCCTACATCGTAAAGGAGGCCTTCTACATAGCGAGCAGCGGCCGGCCGGGCCCCGTCGTAATAGACCTGCCGAAGGACGTGACTGCGGTACAGGCGAAATTCAATTGGCCCGAAAAGATAGACGTCAGGAGCTATAATCCCACAATGGAAGGAAACAGATGGATGATCGAGAAGGCCGCCAGAAAAATCGAAAAGTCCAGAAAGCCGATAATCATAGCCGGTGGCGGCGTCATCGGCTCCGGCGCATCGCCCGAACTTTTAGAGCTTGCCGAGTTTACCCGGATACCGGTAACTACAACCCTGATGGGTATAGGCGGTTTTCCCTCCACGCATGCGTTGTCCCTTGGCATGCCGGGCATGCACGGCACCTATTACGCCAACATGTCGATACAGGATTCCGATCTCATCATAGCCGTGGGTATGCGATTTGATGACAGGGTAACGGGCAAACTGGACGCATTCGCTCCCAACGCAGAAATAATACATATAGACATAGACCCTACTTCCATAAGGAAAAACGTGGACGTGGCTATTCCCATCGTGGGAGACTGCAAAAAGGTGCTCGCAGTTCTCAACCAGGTGCTCAAAGAGGGTGAAATGCTACAGTGGGCCGAGATAAGAAAGGCCTGGCTCAAGCAGATCGACGAGTGGAAAAAACTCAGGCCGCTCTCTTATACCTTTGACGAAAACGTCATAAAGCCCCAGTACGTCGTAGAGCGTCTTTACGCCCTCACGGGCGGAGACGCTATAATCACCACGGAGGTCGGGCAAAACCAGATGTGGGCGGCCCAGTTCTTCAAGTACGACAAACCCAGGACGTTCTTATCGTCGGGCGGTCTGGGCACGATGGGTTACGGCTTTCCCGCCGCCATAGGTGCGCAGGTGGCCCACCCCGATAAAACCGTCATAGACATCGCCGGCGACGGAAGCATCCAGATGAACATCCAGGAACTGGCCACTGCGGTTCTCTACGAGCTGCCGGTCAAGGTGGCGATACTCAACAACCAGTATCTAGGCATGGTGAGGCAGTGGCAGGAGCTTTTTTACGGAGAGCGGTACTCGCACAGCCATTTGAAAGGGGTTCCGGACTTCGTGAAAGTGGCGGAGGCTTACGGGGCAGTGGGCCTGAGGGCCACGAAACCAAGCGAGGTGGACGCCGTCATAAAGGAAGCACTGAAAATCAAAAAAACCGTTTTCATGGACTTCGTGATAGATTGGAAAGAAAAGGTCTATCCCATGGTGCCGGCAGGTGCCCCCATCGACCAGATGCTCTTTGAGGAAGCACCCAAAAAAGAAGATAAGAAACTCAAAGCGGTAAAATAACATAATAGGAGTTTGACCATGAGACACACGATTTCCGTTCTCGTAGAAAACAAGTTCGGCGTCCTGTCCCGCGTGGCTGGCCTGTTCAGCGGCAGGGGCTACAACATCGAGAGCCTCTCCGTAGGGGAGACACTCGATCCTAAAATCTCCGCTATGACCATAGTTACGACGGGTGAGGAACAGGTAATCGAACAGATTACGAAGCAGCTTAACAAGCTTATAGACGTCATCAAGGTGCAGGATCTCTTCGAAGTGGACCACGTGGAAAGGGAGATGGTACTTATGAAGGTTTCACCCAGGCAGGAGCATAAGGCCGAAGTGTTGAGGCTTGCGGAGATATTTCGGGGCCGTGTCGTAGATTCGAGTCCAAAAACCTATACCATAGAGATCACCGGAGACGAGAAAAAGCTCGAGGCATTCATCGAACTTATGAAGCCCATGGGCGTGAAGGAGTTCGTTCGTTCCGGCAAGATCGCTATTGCCAGAGAGATGTCAAAGAACAAGTGATCGCCTCAACGGGTGCCATCCTGAACAAGTGCCGGTTTAATCGGTTGATTTTTTGGGTAGGCGGCTACCTCCGGGTGAATGCCCCGACGTATGGCCGGTTCCCGGTACATGGGTACATGGCTATTTCCCGATACAGAAGTCGCTGAATATCTTGTTCAGGATATCGGTGGTGGTTACGGCACCGGTGATTTCCCCAAGGCTGTCGAGGGCTTTTCGGAGTTCGATGGCCGCTATTTCAAGAGGTTTTTTTCCGGCTATGAGTTTGGCAGCCTCATCGAGTGCCGCCATTGCCGCTACGATGGCTCCCTTGTGCCGGATGTTCGTTACCAATGCTCCTTCATGGGCTTCGTCCGGTGTTGCCTGGCCTGTTTCCGGGGATTGTTCTTTTATGCCGCTTCCGGCGTTTAACGCCACATCGTAGATAGTCTTCCTGAGCCGGCCAAGGCCTTCGCCGGTTTTCGCCGATATCCTTACCACCGTAGGTGAGCCGCCGTACCTTGCCAGCCAGCGGCAAAAATCCGCCCCATCCACCGACGCAGATAAGTCTGCCTTGTTTAATACGACGATGGCCCGCTTGCCGTTTAAAGGCTCCGTCATCCGCGCCATAACCGCTTCCATAACCGCGTCGTCACCCTCGCCGGGGGGCTCAGATCCGTCAAATACCGGTAACACAATCCTTGCACCGTCTATGGCGGCAAGACTCCTGGCTATACCTTCCTTTTCTATCGCGTCGTGAGAAGCCCGAATGCCTGCCGTATCCACTATCGTAACTGGAAGGCCATCGATGTTCAGTGACTCCTCGATGGTATCTCTCGTAGTGCCTGCGATGGGAGTGACTATGGCCCTTTCAGACTGCAGGAGGGCATTAAGAAGAGAGGACTTCCCCACGTTGGGCTTGCCTACGATCGCTATGGAGAGGCCCTCACGGAAGTATCTGCCGCGGTCGTATGAATCGGCGAGTTCCCTCAGGCCCGCCATTACCCCGTGCATCTTCGACACGAGAGTACCGTCCGCGCCGTCGGCCTCTATCGTTTCGATATTGTCCTCCGGGTCGAACTCTTCCTCCGGGAAATCGATACTTGCCTCTACGTAGGCACATATGGACAGCACTTCGTCCTTGAGGGCATCTATCCTACGGGAAAGCCCGCCTCTGAGCTGGGCAAGGGCCAACTGAGAACACTCCCCGGTACGCGCATTGATGAGATCCATGACTGACTCTGCCTGGGCCAGGTCTATCCTGCCGTTTAAGAAGGCCCTCAGTGTGAACTCACCGGGGTTGGCCAACCGTGCTCCCGCCGCCAGTATCGATTCGAGCACCCGCCTTACGATAGTCGGGCCGCCGTGGCAGTTTATCTCCACTACGTCTTGTCTCGTGTAGCTGTGGGGTGAGCGCATGACGCTCACGAGTACCTCGTCTATCCGTTTACCGGCGGAATTCAGGGCAAAGCCGTAAGTAATGGTGTGCGTGGAAGCCAGGGAGAGGCTCTTGCCGGGAAGGCGATTTTCGGTGCGATTATCGGCGCAATTACCCTGACGATTATCGGGACGTTTGCGATGGGACGAAAAAACCTTGTCCGCTATAAGTATCGCATCCGGGCCGCTAAGCCTGACGATACCGATTCCTCCCTCGCCGATGGGGGTCGATATGGCTGCTATGGTGTCCTGAATGTCCGGCGTATCCGTCATATATATATCCTGATACTATTGTAACCGATACTATCGTATATTAACTACACTTCAAAGTAAACCCCTCCTGGAATTAGTGCAAAGTCACTGATATCGGAGTGCGCGAATAAAATAGGGACGATATGTGCACAGCTAATGGTATAATATTCGTAGGTAGTTGACTACGTGTATTTGGTTTTGGAGGTTAGCACATGGAAACGGCTAATTTAAACGTTGAGGATTTAGAAAGTATTATCTCGAAAGCTGTTGAACTTAGACTTGGCGAAAGTTTTGACGACCCCGAAGATGATATGGAACTTAACGAAGAGCTAGTTGAATATCTTATATTGCATCGCGGAGATAAAAACGGCACATCCCTTGAGGAGGTTATGAAGGAGCTTGAGGAAGATAACATTATCCGATAGGGCAAAATCCGAGCTCAAGGGACTTGATCCTCCGGTTGCAAAGCGCATATCAAACAAGCTAAATAGTATAGTCGATGATATCGATAATCTGAGCATCAAACCGCTAAAAGGCAAACTTAAAGGGTATTATCGTATAAAACTGAATGATGATTATAGGGCTATCTTTTTTGTCGATGGTGAAGAAATCATTGTGATGTCAATAGGACATCGTAAAGATATTTACAGGTAGCTAACCATCCCCACGCTGCGATCGCCTTCGATGTTCCCGATTTCCATCTCAGCAGGGAGGCTGCAAATGTAGTTA
>JADFXJ010000170.1 GCA_015233615.1 Nitrospirota bacterium | reverse complement strand
GATGTCCTGATTAACGTCCAAATCGTTATTTATTTTTACGTCCAGGGAATAATTAACAGATCCAGGATAAGGATGCTCTATAGATAAGCAGTCCACTAAGACGTTAACTATATCTATCATACCGTACTGGTTAGAATGTAGGGATTCATTACAGGCAATTCCTTCTGCTGCCAGTGAACTCTCTATTATAATCGTTAAGTAATTATAATCATTATCTTTCTTCAGTACATATTTGATTTTATTTATGGAATCGCTTCTTATGGAATCACACTTTGCCAAATTAGTAATCTCGGAAAACGCCAGTAGAATCTTCAGATAAAGTTGTCTTGGCAAGTTTAATATATTTAATAGTTTACTTAGCTTCTTTATTGCGACAAAGACGTCTTCTTTGTCTTCAACCTCTATCTCCGATAACACAAAATACAACTTTATCACCAGTGAATCCGCCTTTTAAGTGAAGATTCCAGGCCGTCGATTTTTTTATCGACTTCGCCTATTAACGGTGAGGAAAATATCTTTCCTAATTTATTTACCTGGACGTAATATCCTATTGTGATATGTAGCTTACTGGCAATATCCCGATGCTTTCCGAAAGGACTTGGTGACACAATCTCCTCCCCGTCGATAATCTCCGTTAAATCAAAATCCTTATCTATCCCAATAATGGTATCCATGAACTTAGTATAACATTTGGCTAACGGCTTTGTCATGGTCTCTTGCAGGAAACGAACCGGTATTACCTGATATTTTGGTCAAAGAGGCTGTAGACGAAGTGTCCCTTGATGGTAAAGGAGTCCTTTCCCCAGTCGTTAGGGAGAGGCCAGAAGGGAGCCGCGTCTTTTATAGACTGGAGTGCTGCCTCGTCCAGATTACTGTTGCCGGATGTCCTGATAATCCTCACGTCGCCAAGCACTCCGTTTTTCTTTATGGTAAACTCTATGTACAGGTCTCCGTATACGCCCTTGCGAGCTTCGGATTGAGGGTAGATCCATGCGCTCTCTACGCTCGCCTTCACTCTTTTCATGTAATTGCCGTACTGCATGTCGTCAACGTCAAATTCCAGGGCATTGCCTTTCTTCTGTGCCGTGGCCATATGGGAGTGCTCTTTTACCGGTTCTTCGGCGGCGTGCCTGGCGATTATTTCACTATCGAAGAGGCTGCCGCGGGATGGTACCTGTGAGGAACGTTGTTTTTGGCCCATCTCGGCCTTCTTCTGTCCGGAGGCAACAGGTGGGGCTGTCTCACGGGGGGATTCGGTAGCTGGAGGCCCTGTTCTTGCTTCATTCTCTATACCCTTACCCTTTGGAGGGGCCGTCCTGTCCTTATAGACCTTAGGTCGAAACGCAGGACTTTCCTCATTCTTAGCAACCGGTGGGAGAGACTTCGAAGTTTTTGGAGCCATTGGGGGAGTTGGGGCCCTGGGTGGTACGGGAGACGATGGAGGAACGGTGACAGATGGAATGCTCTCCTGACGTGTTTTTCCTCCCTCCTTTGGCTCAGTGGCATTGGCTCCCGGCTTTTCTTTCTCCGGAGTGATTATTTTTGCTACCAGGGGCTCCTCGTTCATGAAGTCCTTCTTTTTCTCTTTGTCTTTTACCACGTAGATCAACACAAGTAGCACTATGACGTGGATTACCATGGATATGGCTATAAAACGTTTTAACATCTGAGTAATATATAATATAATAAATTATACGCTTATTTGTATTGTTTTTTTTACTCCAAAATCCTATTTTACCCGGGCTCCGATTCAATGGAGCAGTGAACGTACGAGTTTCGATACGTGTTTGAAGTAAGAATAAAGACTCCCCGTGTGGGAATCCTTCTTCAGCCAGAGTTTTTGGGAGGCCTCCTTTACCTCCGGTCTCTGGTGTATAGCCACGAGGGTCTCTGCCATCGCGTCATTCTTCAGGAAAAAGGTTTGCAGCATCTTCATTATAAGGAACCTTTTTCTAAACCTCTCCCTCCACAACCTCTTGTATGCCTCCGGTTTACCCTCTGCCACGGCCAAAGCGGCGAACTCGGCTGACTTCATGCTATAGTAAATACCCTCGAAAGTGAAGGGCAATACCTGTCCGGCTGCGTCTCCGGTAAGGAGTACGTTGTTTTTGTAATAAACCCTGTCTTCCCACAGGGGGATATAGTAGCCTCGTGTTGCGCCGCTTGAGTGTAGTGCGTGGGCCTTGAGGTAGTTGTCAAGCAAGTTTGGAACCTCTGCGGCACGGAGGGCCCCGGTGCCTATGGAGCAGCCATCGTGGTGGGGAAAAAGCCAGGCGTAATAGCCGGGAGCGAAAGAGGAACCGAAACGTAACTCGCAATGGTCCGTCTGCAAGCCTGCGACAGTCTCCTGCAATGTGAACAAACGCCTGGAAAACGACCCGGTCAGGACTTTCCTGACCCTTGAGTTTACGCCGTCTGCCCCGATAAGGTACTTAGTGCAATATTGCACGGTATCTCCCCCGGTACGAATACTTATCACGATCTTCGAATCTTTCGTGTAAAATCCCATGAATTCCCCCTCTATTACATTTGCTCCTTCGCCACGGGCGGCATCGCGTAGGGCACCGTCGAACTCTTTCCTGTTAACTATCGCCAAAAACGCCCCGGTAAGAGGTATGCTAACGCGGTTTCCGGAGGGTGAGGCAATGTTTATGTCGTAGACCCTCTTATTAATAAGCCCCTTGTCCAGGCCAAATTCATCGAACGCCGTGGATACCAGACCGCCCCCGCAGAGCTTATTTCTCTTCATGTCGCGCTCAACCAGGAGCGTGCTTATCCCGGAGTTGGCAAGCACCCTGGCTGCCGTTGCGCCAGCCGGGCCGCCGCCTATGACCATTGCCTCGAAATCGAATGGTTTCAAGACATTACACCCCCTTTTCCATTTAGTTTTAAATGGCTTGTTTAAAGTACCATCCTGTCATAGAGATACTTAAGCCCCTTGAGGTTTAGATCCTGATCGTTAAGATCACACCGGCTCAGGTATCTGCCTACTACCCCGGAGTTCCCTCCCGTTACGGCAACCTTCAGGTCACGGGCCAGTCTTTCCCCGATATCCTTTATTATCCTGTCTACCGCGCCGGCACTGCCAATAACGACTCCGGAGGCGATAGCTCCCTCCGTGTTATTTCCGAGGGGTTGTACCTCAGGGATTATTTCGACGAGAGGTAAGAGTGCGGTATGCTCGTTCATAGCCCTGGCCATCATTCTTACGCCGGGCAGCAATGCTCCGCCCATAAAAGCCGCTCCGTTTCCTACCACGCTTATGGCAGTAATAGTGCCGAAGTCCACTACGGCTGCCGGCCCCTGGAAGTGGTTAAATGCGTAGGCCGCGGCCACTATCCTGTCTGCGCCGACCCGCTCCGGGTTTGTTACAGAAAATGACAGGCCGGTATCGGACTTGCAGGATACGACAATGGGCTCCCGCTCCACCTTGTGCGCTATTATAGACAGAATAGGTGCAGTCATGGCAGGTGACACGGAGGATACGATGGCCCCTCCGAATTGGATATCTACGATTGCCTCTTCGATCTTCTTCAGCCCGCTTTCGCTTGAGTCCACCCTGAGTTTGTCGTATCCGCCATAGTGGAATATACCGAGTTTTATGTTGGTGTTGCCTATGTCGACGGCTAATATCACCCGTTAACACCTTCTGATATGCCGCAGTTTAATACGCTGCCGTCTAATAAATCTCCGGCGCTGATGGTTATCCGGATTCCCGAGGAACGTTCGACGATGAGCCTGCCCGTTTCATCGATTCCAAGCGCTACTGCGTCAACCTCTCCATCGTGAGTGCTTATTCGAATTTTTCGGCCTATGGTCCTGCAGGCCCTGCTCCACTGGTCGAGCAAAGTGGTTTTGTCGTTGTCTATGGCCGTGTAGCAAGTTGCGAATTCATCCAGGATGGAGCGCACAATATCCCATCTGGCCCATTGTAAACCGGTTTCCTCAAGAAGGCTCGTGGCACGCAGACGCAGCTCCGGGGAAAAATGTTCACTCCTGGTGTTTACGTTTATACCAATGCCCATCAACACGTGGGTTATACGGTTTGCCGCAGATATTGATTCGGAGAGTATGCCGCCGAGCTTTTTTTCGCCACAGTAAAGGTCGTTGGGCCACCTGGGCCATGTAGCGAGGTTGGTAGCCTTATTAATCGCTTTTACCGTGGCTAAGGACAGTGCCACGTTCATGAGGGGCAGGTTACGCAGCTCAACCGCCTTTACGATTAAGGTCATGCAGACGTTGAGTCCTGAAGGTGAAAACCATTTGCGGTTAAACCTTCCCCTGCCGGCCCATTGGTGGTTGGCTATGACTGCGGTCCATTGTCCGGTCTGGTGGTTTAAAAACAGCGTCTTTGCAACGTCGTTAGTCGAGCCCACGGAGCCGTAAAGGAAAATCTTCCACTTGCCGTAACGGGTTTTCCATGCTGATTCCGATAAAATCGGCTCTTTCGCGGGAGATATGCCACCGGTCGTCCCGCCGGACTCATCTGCCACGGTTATGGGGGCAACCGCACTGGTTTTCGATTCATCAACGCCGGTTACCGTGCCGGGGGCGGTTATTGTACCAACGCCGGTTGCTGTACCAACGCCGGTTACTGTATCAGCGATGATTTTGCAGGTTTCTCCGGCCATTTGCACAGATCGTAAAGGAAACAGGCCAGGCAAGCGGGCTTCTTCACCTTGCACACTTCCCTGCCAAAAAGGATTGTCCTGAGTGAAAAATTTATCCATTCTTCTCGTGGTATAGCCCGACTTAGAGCCATCTCCACCTTTTCCGGATCTTTTGAGGAGACTAAACCCAGGCGATTGCTTACCCTAAGTACGTGAGTATCGACGGCTATTGCGGGCACGCCGAAGGCCACCCCTAAGACGACGCTGGCCGTCTTTCGTCCAACTCCCGGCAAGGCGGTGAGTTCCTCCATGGTGGAGGGCACCTCGCCACCATGGAGGAACTCTATGGCCTTTGTGGCCTCTATGATCATCTTCGATTTATTTCTGTAAAATCCGGTAGGCCTAATCTCCGCCTCGAGTAACTCCGGCAGAGCGCTGGCAAAATCTCCTGCCGTGCGGTATTTACCGAAGAGTCCCGACGTTACCTGGTTGACCCGCTCGTCAGTGCACTGGGCCGATAGAATAGTTGCCACAAGAAGTTCCAGATGGGTAGAGAAATTAAGAGCGGTACGGGCATCGGGGTACTTAGCCGCAAGCCGGGCCAGTATCTCCCCGCTCTCCTCTTTTCTCAGATTTTGGAGTTCCATTTACTTTAAATATACCATTTAACTCATTATCTTAGTTATCCAGTTAATTCATCGACTAGTTAATCTCATGGGGCTTTAAGAATCACTACCTCTACTTTCCCTTTGAGTTTATCAGCGAAGGTTTTAGCGTCGGCTATAGAGCCTACGATTGTACCGTAATGCATGGGTATAGCTACCTTCGGTTTAATATCGAGGACAGCCCTGGCCGCCTCACTTGCGGTCATTACGTACGTGCCGCTTACCGGCACTATGGCTACGTCGATGTTACCGAGGTTTTTCATCTCGGCGATGTAATCCGTGTCTCCGGCGATGTAAATTCGTTGTCCATTTACAGTGAAGACGTATCCAACCCAATTGTTGGATTTTGGGTGGAAGTTCTTGTTGGTATTGTATGCCGGAACCGCCTCTATCGGTATGCCTTTTACGTTGATGCTCTCTCCGGGAGATATGGTTTGTACGGTGCCCTTGTACTTTGGATCACAGTCCAGCGGCAAGACTATGGTCGTCTGAGGCCCTGCCACCTTTGCTATGTCTTCGGGGGAGCAGTGGTCGAAGTGGCAGTGGGTTATTAGTATAAGGTCTGCCTTCCCGCGTTCTTTTATCTGGTAGGGGTCTGTGTATATGACCTTTTCTCCGACTATCTTAAAAGTATCGTGGCCGAGCCATTGGATATTTTCTACCATGAGTTAGCCTCCCTTTTTTAATGGAAACAAACATGTGAATCTTAACATGAATGGCGCAATAATAAATCTCGCGATTAATTATTGCGATGTTATTCCATTGCACCATTAAATCATTATAACACAAGGTTCACGTTAAAATCATTTTACGGTAAGAAAGTTTTGCCTAAAGACAGATTCCGGGCCAGCGAATTCTGAGAATTCGGCTGACAGCCTGGCATACGGCTATAGACCTGCGGTGACGGAAACCGAAGGCCTTCGGTTTAACGGGTTAAGGATACCGGTTTTCTGGTGTCTTACAGGACATTGCTATGAAAAGCAGGTGAAATTATTTAATGAAGCCGGGAAACCTGGAGACAAAGTCCATTGTCCTCGAATTTGTGAGGATAATGATGAAAGCAAGAATAAGGGGGCTCGACAACAAAACTTGCACCCCCTTGACACAAATGTTATCGTATGCTAATATCTAATACCATGACAGATGTAGCAGTTTCAACGACTTACTTTATGGTGAGCATAGCTCAACTGGTCAGAGCACTGGACTGTGGCTCCA
>JADFXJ010000169.1 GCA_015233615.1 Nitrospirota bacterium | reverse complement strand
AAAATACTATATTCTGCCCCATTATATATCCACCACTGCCCTTATCCTTAATTTTGTGAATATAGCCTATTTTCTTGCTGTTTTTCGTTCTTTTTCTGTCTGAATCATCGATGCAAAGACACCCGTCCTTTATCCCATATTCTTCCACTATAACCTTTACACTCATAACCACTAATAGCTCCCATACTATCCTTGCCCTCCGAAACATCCATGACAACGCTGCAACCCTGTATTTACCAATTGTTGCACCCTCGTTTTTTTTCCAACAAATCGTATTGGTTACTATTATACCCATTATACATATACTCAACCATCTCTTCTGTAATGACGATAACTCGCAACCATCTTTATATTCAGTTAAGGCTTTATCTAATGACGCAACATAGTCGTTTACGAATGGCAATACATTCCAAATAAACATATCGCCTAACCTCCTCTGGTTTATTCGCATAAACGAACGCTTATATATATTATAATGTATTACTACAATTCTGTATACCATTTTTCATAAAAATGTCAAACGAAAAAAACTTGATCATCGAGTTTTAACGCATTGGTTACTTCCCAGTTTGTCACGAGTCCAGGGGCCGCTTCATTTTTGGTGCCATTTTGGGTAACAAACACGTCGGAACAATTAGAATTGCTCATTATTAAGCTCCTGACCTCCAACAATGTGGCGCTTTCCTTAACGATACAGGTGCCTGCACTCGTCAGATCCTTGATTTTCGTATATTCTAACGCAATTTTCCAATCCCTTCCTGTTGATTCTTGTTTCCGCCATTTTCTTTCCACCAATATTAGTTGTACTGCCTATTTACATAAACACCTTAGCATATATATTTCCTAATTGTAAAGTAAATTATTCTCTCACCCCAACGTCCAATATGGAGACAGATTTGTTTTTATAGGCAATTAAGGTCTGTTACTTATTACACCTGGCAGATGGATTTTTATATTTGAGCATCGTTAAGAAGCTTTCGTACCCCGGCAAGCCCTTCTATATTCGGTGCAGCACGTTCAAGAAGGCTCAGATCCATAAGCGCCCGTTTCACGACACCTTTTGCCGAACATGTTATGAGTGCCTTCCTATATGCCTCAAGAGACGCCTGGCTATCTCCACTTGCAAGCAAGGCGAGGGCAAGTGTGTAGAGTTAAAGAGATTCGGAGTTTTTACCAGAATCTCCTGGCAAAGAGAGATGCCGCGCTTTATGAAATCTTCGGCCTTTGCGGACACTTCTGCCTTTGCGGGATTGCCTTTTTCGAGCAAAAGTAAGTATAGTGTCCTGTCAACAGTGAAATGTCGCACCCCACATCCGTCATTCCGGCTAGAGCCGTCAGCCGCATTCGCGGGCCGGAATCGCCCTTGCCGTTATTCGGGGAAACCGGAATGCGACATAATACCCTTGACGCGACACTAGAAGGACTGCGATTCAATAATCTCATATTACTCTTATGACAGCAACTTGATCTATCACGTGAATCGGGCCCAAAATCAGGTCGTAAGGTCTACTTGTTGCACCGTACCAACTTCTCCGTTATCTTTTATAAATACTCCGGTGCTTCTTAAAGTGCCCTCCGTGGTGTTTTTAACATCCTTATAGTTAAACGTGGTCTGCATATCCTGGAGACTTATTGCACCAATGCCCAGGTCCTTTAATCCCGTAAGGCTGTCCCCACCGCCTGCATTCTTTGTCCAAACGGCAAGCCGGTTATAGACGGGGTCTTTCTCGTCTATCCAGCCGTCCTGATTGTCGTCATATTTGGCAAGTTCGGAAAAGCCGTTACCGGTACCCGGCCCGAAGAGCTCGCTGCCGTTGTTTATCTTTCCGTCGCCGTTGAGATCGAGGGATAGAAATCCGCTTCCCGGTCCGGGCATATGTATGTTTTCCTGCCCTCCGTTTGAGTTTAAGTCGAAGCCATATACCATGTTGCTTAGTTGGGCTGCGTTTCCTCCAAAATTCACTACAAGTGGATCCTGTTGCTTGGGCGGGGAGGTGCTTGTTTCCGTTTGATTTTCTTTAAGAGAACTCCTCTGCATCTGCAACTGTACGGTAAAACTTATATTCCTGCCATCGGCGGTCTTTATAACGCCGTCGGCATTATACGTCATATTCTCCTGCTCCGAAGTTGACTCCACGGAAACAACGTTAACAACCGGCATCTGTTGATTCGGCATCTGTTGATTGCCGGCGGGAGGCGCGGTAGCCGGAGGTTGAACATCCGCCGGCGTTTGTTGCAGCGCGGCTTTATCCTGCGATTGTAAGGCCATGAGGTCTTTAATGCTTATTTTTTTACCGGTTAATTTCTCTATGAGCGCTTGAACCAGTAACGTCTTTAGATCGGCGCCGGATAAAACATCCTGATTTCCCGAATTTTCCGACAGTTGAAGTAAAACTTTGCTCTCGTGCGATATATCCACCAGATTCATTTGCGGTAGAACCGCCTGTGAAGAAGCCGTCTTTTGTGGAACGATCTGCTTGTTTTGTAAATTTCCCGATGAGCCTGACGATAGTGTAAGTATGCCGGTTTTTTGCTTTTTTTCGGTATACGTGTAACTTGAAGACATCTTTATTGCCGAATCTTGTATGTCCATAATTTCACCCCCGTAAAATTATGACCCTTTGCGGATCTGCATATTTTGTGAATCTCTGTACCTCTAAATGTCTCTATGTCCCTTAATATTCGGATCGGCAGGCCGCGATAAAAACTTTAATCGTCAAAAGTTTAATACCCGTTTTTGTAATACCCGTTGCTGTAATACCCGCTTCTGTAATACCCGTTGCTTGACAAAGAAGTTTAATATCTTGTAAAATGACATATCGGCAGGTCGTCGGGGAACGAATTAAGGAGCGGAACATCGATCGAGGCTTTAAACGGGAAACAACCATAAGCAATCATATATTGGAGTGAAACATGGCGACTTTGGAGTTGGTCGGGCTTTTATCGGGCAATAGCGATTGGCAATGTAAGCATATAACGAGGAATATCGTGCTTGACTGTAATCTTAATCCCCCGGGCTTTGACCATCCCGATTTAAGCACGTGCGGCAAAAGATTTAAGGATGTTGACAAATTGGATGAATTTATAAAGAAAGAGTGCGATATGGCTGAACTATCTTCTTACGTCAAAGAAAGTAAAATAAGAGATCTGAGGAGATTATTGGAACATATAGCACGTGCAGCCAGAAGTGAGCTTGGTTTTGGTAGCGAAGTGTCAGGAGGCGACGATAAAGTTTTCAAGGTGGTCAGATACGTATCCTGCAAAGTATTTGCCGATCACTTTATATCTTCCAACCGTGGCACTAATAGTACAAGCGGATACGATGAGGTAATGGAAACAATCGATGATTTTATCAAGGGGTTACACGATAGATACGATGACCATAAAACATACGATGACAAATCATTAAATCCGGATTTCTTAACGGGACTCAAAAAAAGCACACTTCTTGCTCTTGAAGGCAGCGTTGTTTGGGTTACCGGAGGGAGTCAGAAGGCACCTCATAAGTGGCCTTATGTATTGTCTTTAGATGAATCGGAAAGGGCCGCCGAGGTTGTCCGGTTATAGGTTTGGCAGAGTACGATAATGACAAAGATCGTAAGACGCATGTCGGTATTATGGCTTTGACGTATGAAATATCGTATAAAACATTGTTCATCCCAAACATACTGGCGGCGTCATTCTCTCCATACTTTTTCCCCGGTTATTCATCCTGTCAGCATGGTTGTGTAGCATCGCTCGACGAAGACTATAGCCCGCCTTACGAACGCTGTGAAGAAAATTCTGCCGTTCGTGAATGGGTACATGATAACTTGGCGATAGGCGATTTAATATCCGAGCCTCTTGTAGAACTGGTTGGGTATTTCAGGTAAGTTAGAGCTACGTAATAATCAAGAGGGCTAAGGTAATGAGCATGACGACCGAATATAGCGAAGAAATTAACATGCTTTTGGAAAAGAACGAAGCGGAGTTCAAAGAAAAGCTCTTGCGTCGTTTTGCCGGTAAAGACGGCCCGCCCCTGGGTAGTGACATAAAATGGACGGACGTACTGGTCTTCGCCTTCTCCGATGCCTTCTCTGAACTTAAAGTTCGGTGGAATAAGGTGGTGCTCGATATTTTGAACGATTTCGTTAATAACCGAATCTTCGAAGTTTCCAAAGGCGGCGAGAGTCTAAAACGTTTGTTAGGAACCCTTAGTCTGGCTAATGGCATTACCTTTCCGGATGACGATGAATTACGTTTAAAGGCGTTGCTATCCGGATGGCTTGAGTTCATATCGGATGAGCGTTTTCCCGGTCCTTACAATTTATGGGATAAAGAACGTTTTTTTGGACAGCATGAGGATGACGTATTAACCGTAATTTTGAGGCTTTCGGCAAGCCGCCTTAGTTGGCGAGGTGAGGCCGATAAGATCGATAAGATATGGTCCGGCGATTACCCTCCAAAACGTATCGAATCGGACGGCATGATGGATGACAAGATAAATGACAAGGTGATAGCTTGCCGTTCATGGGAAATTGCCAGGTGGACCATCGCACAGGATAGGGTTGAATGGCTTGGTGAGAAAATGGAAGAGCTTACTAACCGATTGGAAAAAGCCGGATGGTATCCGGGGAATACCTACATCCTGTTGTCCTTTATAGTAAAAAATTAAGGTGAAGAAAAAGCGGTGAAACTGATAAAGAGCGTGAAGTACCCAAAGGAAGAGGAAAAACTTTTGCGTCTCATAAAGTTGTTGAGTTATTTTGGAAATAGAAATGAAGAGGTAAATAAATGTTTTGCCGACTTACGGAAAGCTATAGGGGTCTCTTCCATTGGTAATAAGAAGAAAACCTGGTCTAATAGACTTAACCCCTTAGGGGAAAAGGAAGCAGCGTAGGGTAAAATCAATGCACGTAATATCGTTTTTCAGTTTTAAAGGCAGTGTTGGCCGAACGTACCTGATGGTTAACGCGGCGTATGCTTTGGCAAAAGAAGGTGCTTTTGTCGTAGTTGCCGATTGGGATCTTCATGCACCGGGCCTGACGGTAATGGAAAGGATGCACCGGCCGGAACCTGAATCCGATGAAGAGAATAAAGCTCGGCGTAATCCTGACGTAAGAAAGGGAGTGCTGGACTATATTCAAGGTGCTCTGCACCCATATGATGACGATGGCGTACCCGATCCTATGACTATGGCAAAACCTACGCGTTTAGGGCAAAACGCCCGTAAGAGAGATGAAGAGGGCCATGATTCGTTTAAAGGTGATATATGGTTTATTCCGGCAGGGCGGTTTAATCCAACCGGGTTAAACAAAGAGTATCACGACCAACTTCTTAATGTTATGGGCCATGATCTTTCGGATTGGATAATGGAGCCTGACAAAAGTTCCAGCGAACCTCAACTGTTGGTAGAGTTCTTCTGTGAGCGTGTGATTGAGGTAAAGCATCCCGATATGGATAACCGCCCCCCGGACTTTTTGCTGATAGATTCCCGCACGGGATTAACAGAGATTGGCAATTTACTCCTGAAGGCCGAATCCGTAAATCGAATGGTACTGGTAAGCGGATTTAACGACCAGAACCTGACCGGATTGGAAGCGGTTATAAGGGATATACAAACCGTTGTGGGTTATAACGAACTTTCGAGCAGATTGAGCATCGTTCTATCCCCCGTTCCACAAGGCGAGGAGCGGTTGAAAACCGAACGGGTAAAGAAATTTGAAGAACTACTCGGAAGTTTGGCTCGCGAAGAGCATGGCGTAAAAGAATTTATGCCGGATGCCTATTATGTACCTTACCACCCGCATGTAGCATTGAATGAAGACCTTATGGTCGAATCATACCCAGAGACAGACCTTGCAAAAGCGGTATTTGACATCGTCGGAGATATAAAAAGAAAAAGCAATTGAAGTGCTATAAAAGAAGATGCCGAAAAACAAACACATGAAAGCTTGGAAAGAGTGGGGATACTTACGGAAAATAAAGGCTCCAGAAGACACCGCCTCAAAGAACTTAGCAAGCTCCTTGCCGATGGTGAAAGGTCTCCCGGTTGGAACTTAAAAGACAACGTTGCCCGAGCCGTAAAAGACGGTCACACCGAATCGGAGGAGTTTTTGTCTACCCTCGCCGCAGTCATAGCCGACGAAAAACCACCGGCCTGTAGATCGTAAGATAGAAGTGACCCCCCTCGTCATTTAAAACTGACCCCCTAAAAGGTTACAATCTCCTTTCAAGAAAAAACCTGGAAGGAGGAGAAAGGGTGGTAAGCATGTATATGTGGCAACAGGTAAAGGCACTGAAGTCAACAGGGTTGTCATCTATGACTTTGTTGATAAATTCTATGCTTTCGGCACTGGCCGTAAACCCTCCGTACCTTAGCAGGAAGCATTAAAATATTCTTCGCGCATTCTTATTGATATAATGCTTATATATCATTGTCTTATACGAAATTTCACCAGGAATCTTTGTGTGATTCAGACCCCTGTTGACTAATTAGATTCAACATGGTATACTAATATAG
>JADFXJ010000168.1 GCA_015233615.1 Nitrospirota bacterium | reverse complement strand
ATTCGTAATCAGCAGGTCGTGGGTTCAAATCCCATCCTCGGCTTTCTCATCTTTTTTTTCTTTTTTTTCGTACGGCTTAGCCAAAAAAATATTCCGATTGTGGTATACTTAGATGATAAGTATGTTGCTATCTGGTCGTGTTAATCGGCCGGCACATAAAAAAAGGCCTGGGAAATGGATTTTCAGGTAAAATTCGAGGAGGTCAATCATGCCGATCATTGAGCACGGCAGCATAAAATTAGAAGTTGATGCAGAAGGTTATCTTGTGAACACTAACGATTGGTCAGAAAAGGCTGCTTGCGCCCTTGCCGAAAATGAAGGCATCGACGAACTGACTAAAGAAAAACTCGAGATAATTAAATTTTTAAGGCAATACTACAACCAGTTCAGGTCTTTCCCTATCCTCAACGCCGTGTGTAAGAACATACATCAGCCTGAAGATTGTGTAAACGAGGAGTTCATCGACCCGCTAAAGGCTTGGAAAATAGCCGGTCTTCCTCGTCCGGGGGAAGAGGTGATAACTTATCTCGAAAGTACTGTCAAGTAAAACGGTAGGTAACATTTGCCTACTTTCATGGCGTACCGGGTTTTTATGCTGATGAAAGCACGGGTTTTTTTGAAACTTCAGGTTTGGAGTTCACAGAATGATGCTCCCATTGAGGAAAAACAAGATGATAAGCTTTCCTCGACGGGAGCGCTTTGTTGCCATGTTTGGTACGGTAATTGGTATGGTAATATAAAGTGAAGGAATGAATGAAAACGTTATTTTACAGATTTTTCAAACGGAGTGCACTTGTTTTATCGTCAATCACCCTACCCTCGCCTGCTCTGTCGTCAATCGTCCTGTTAATCGCTTTTATTTTCTTTCATAGTATATCTTTTGCCGGCACTGTAGTCTTAAAAAGAACGACTACACCCTCCTCTATGTGGGGCGGCATGCACATCAACACCATGAATTTGATTATCGCTCCGCTGCGGCTTGACGACTATTTAAAAACTAATAAAATTAAAGGGTTATACAAGGATAACTCAACCCTTGTCAAAGCAGAACAAGCGTATGAATCGGTCGTAACACAGCGGTTTGCTCTGGCCGCTACCACCGGCATTTCCATGAGCCGGGCCGAAAACGGCCCATTTGCCTGGAACCTTATCGAGCCGGAAAAAGGGGTGTACCATTTCGAATTTCCCGACATCACAGTCAAAGCCGCCCAGGCAAACGGCATCGCCCTTATCGCTACTATTTATCCATTTGCTTCATGGGACCATCCTAATTCAACGCCAGCCACCAATTCCCCTCAGGACTTCATCTGGTGGGATTACATAACGGAGTTTCCAAACGACCTGTCCGAATACAAAAATTTTGTAAGAGCATTGGTAGACCGCTACAACGGAGACGGCATTAACGACATGGCCGGACTCACTCAGCCCATTAAGTTCTACGAGATTGGAAATGAACCGGAAAGCGGCGGATTCGACTCCGCGTTCAATCATGACGGATCAAAGTACTTTACGATAGTCAAGGCAACGTACGAGGCCATCAAAGAGGTCTGTCCAGACTGCAGGGTTACCAACGGCGGTGCTTTAAGTCCTCAAAACACCACCATCAAGACTTTCTGGCAGACTTTCGCCTCACTCGGTGGCCTCAATTACCTGGACTATTTCAATTGGCACTACAACACGGACAGATCGACGGGCACTGCTTCCTCCAATGCCATATCCTATGAAGACACCATAGCTTTCTGGAAAGGTATCGAGTCACAATATGGAAAATCTCTGCCCAAGCTGATTACAGAAATAGGCACGTACACGGGCAAACCTCAGAACATGCCCGATCAATCCGAAGCCTATCAGGCCGCCTATTACGTCAAAAAATTCACCATGGGTCTTGCAAACGGTGTAACCGTTTTGTTTACCGACCTTGCCGAATCGTGGACTTTACCGGACGGCTCGGTATCCGTCATTGGCTCCTCTGCCATGTTCGACGGCAACGATACGGCAAAGAAGCACCTTTACGTAGACTCCCTATCGACCATGGCAGGCCTCGTAAATGGTTTCACGAAAGTTGAGGCACTCTCCTCCGGCCAATATCTGTTTACCACTTCCGGCAAAAGGGTTCTCATTGCATGGGGTAGCGGTGGCATTACCGCATTAAAGGGTAACGTAAGGGTGGTTGATCTCTATGGTAACGAGCAAATAACGGTGGCCGCTAACGTAACCCTCGGCGATAACCCATTATTCATCGTTGAAGGCGGCGACATTGTACCAGGCATTACTGCAAACGGTTCGGCAGACCCGGTTGCCGTTAAGCTTACTCAACCGGTGTCGATTACTGTAAGTCTTGACACGGGCGCTTATGCCGGCACTCCGGCCGATTGGTGGTTGGCCCAGTATAACACAAGCGGATGGTCGTATTACGTGTACCCAGGCTTATGGAAAACCGCCACGGCTTCAAGTGATTTTGCCCCGGGCTACCAGGGGAATTTATCAAACCTTTCTCCCGTGGAATTAATGAAAACAACCCTGCCCGAAGGCCAATATATATTTTACTTCGGAGTCGATACAGCCATGAACGGCAAACTGGACGTAAACAATCTACGCTACAAAAGCGTCACCGTTAACGTTACCAAATAACGTTACCAAATAAAAATACCAGGTAAGATTCCACGAATCTTATTCCCCGATAATTTTTACGAGTACCCTTTTTCGTCTTCTTCCGTCGAATTCTCCGTAAAAGATCTGCTCCCATGGCCCAAAATCAAGTTTCCCTTTCGTGATTGCCACAACAACCTCCCTGCCCATTATTTGTCGTTTCATATGGGCATCGGCATTGTCCTCACCGACGTTATGCCGGTACTGCGAAACAGGTTCATGGGGTGCAAGCTTCTCCAGCCAAACGTCATAATCGTGATGAAGCCCCTGTTCATCGTCATTGATGAATACGGAGGCCGTAATGTGCATGGCGTTTACGAGGACTAAGCCCTCCATGACACCGCTTTCGCCGATGCATTTCTGAACTTCGGACGATATGTTTACAAAGGCCCTTCTGGTAGGCGTTTCAAGCCAAAGCTCTTTCCTGTAACTTTTCATCGCTTATCCTTTTCGACTCCCGTTTGGGTTTCCTTATTTTTCGTTTCTTTTGGTTCCAACTCTCTGAGCCGTTCCCTGGCCATACCGGCATACTTGGAATTGGGGTATTTTACGATAATCTCTTCATAAAGCTGCCTGGCATGATCGGGATTTTTCTGCAGCTCCTCGAACTTTGCAGTATCAAAGAGTTCATTATCCTTATTCCCTGCACAGGATGGCAGGAGTACGACAAGAATCAACGCCAACGCTACGACTAACGCTCTCATATATAAAAACCTCCTTTATACAATAATTTAACACAAAAAGAACTTAATACAATGAGTTTCTTCGCAAATAAATCCATTCACGCCTACGGCATAAAAGCCCTTGTGCGTGCCTTTATGCGTCTGTTTAAAGTATAATAAAGTATAAAAAGTCTGCTTGATATGTTTACCCGATAAAAATCATATGCTGTACTGTAGATGGATTGACCATTGTAACACAACAGGCATTATAAAACAACGGGCCCCCGGGACTCCAGGTCTTGCGAAGCGCCCATAAACTTGCAGGAAATTATAGAAAAACAGGTAAATGACAGGAAAATAACAAGAAAAACCGAAGAAATAGGTGAAATAGGAGAAACGGTTAAAAAATGATCGACGAAAGCACTGTAAAAATACTCGAATTCGAAAAAATACTCGAAATGGCTTCAGCCTTTGCGGTAACCCAGGGCGCAAAGGAATCTCTCTTATCGCGCCGCCCTTTTCGAAGCCCCGGCGATATGTGCCACTCTGTGGATCACGTAAGCGAGTGGAGAGGCCTCATGGCCGAAAATAAACAGGGAGGAATAGAGGAATTCGACGACCTCAACCCTCAATTCAACCGGTTGAGGCCGGAGCACGCAATACTCGACCCCCTCGAACTCAGACGGTTTATCCCCCTTTTCGACTCGGCCATGAACCTGAAAAGGCTCGCAGACGAAATTTCTTACCCGATAATCAGCCATAGCGTATCTGCCCTGTACACCCACAAGCACGTCAGGCGCGCCATAGATGACGCCATCGAAAACGACGGCCACATAGCCGATAAGGCTTCCCCGGAACTGGCCTCAATTAGAAAAAAGCTCGTCTCCTATGAAAAGCGCATAAGGCACACGCTGGAGCAATTCCTGGAGCACAAAGAACTCCAACCCCACATTCAGGACAAGTTTCTCACCGAACGAAAGGGCCGCTGGGTCATACCCGTTAAAAAGGATTCCCGCGGACACTTGCCGGGAGTCGTCCACGACATCTCCAACACCGGCGAGACCCTATTCGTAGAGCCCTTCGAGACCCAGCACATGGGTAACGACATGGAATCTCTCAAGGCGGAAGAAAAAATGGAGGAGTACAAGGTACTAAAAAAGCTTGCTGCCACGCTCAGGGAAAAGCTCGTGGAAATAGAATCGGATTACAGGATTGCCACTACACTCGATTCGTTCGTCGCCATGGCGAGATTCTCCGGCTCAATGGGCATGAACGCGCCCGAAATAAACGAAAACAGGCGCATAAGTATAATCGAAGGCTGCCATCCCCTGCTTTGGCGTTCCCTTGCCAGGCATGGCAAAGACGGTGCCGTGGTACCCTTAAACTTCGAATTAGGCGGTGAATACTCCAACATGGTAATTACCGGCTCCAACGCCGGCGGTAAAACCGTTGCCCTAAAAACCATCGGCGTCATACACCTGATGGCCCTGTCCGGCATGCACGTGCCCGCGAAATCCGGCACTTCCATACCTTTCGTGGAAAAGCTCTTCGTAGACATCGGCGACGACCAGTCCATCGAGGAAAACCTTTCCACCTTTTCGGCCCACATAAGCCGCATAACGTCCATATTGAACGGTAGCGGTCCGGATACCCTCGTTCTGCTCGACGAGCTTGGCACCGGCACCGACCCGGAGGAGGGCGGCGCCCTGGCCTGTGCCACCTTGCGCTATCTTTCCGCAAAAGGCTCGCTATCCGTAATAACCACCCACCTGAAGCAGGTTAAGGTCTTCGCTTTCACGGAGCCGGGTATGCGAGTGGGCACCATGGACATTGAGATGCTCGACGTCGAAGGCATAAAGGTATTTCATCCAACCTATAGGCTCGTAATGGGAGAACTAGGCCAGTCCTACGCCTTCGAGATAGCCGGCCACTATGGCCTGCCGCGGGAGATCGTGGAGGAGGCCCGGGGGTTTTTAAAAGAATCCGAGACAAGGCTTGAGACACTCGTAGCTGACATCAGGGAAAAGACAAACGAACTCGACGGCAAGTTAAAAGAGGCGAACATTTTGAGAGACGAGGTACTGCGCACCAGGGAAATTCTGAACCGTGAGCTTGCCGCGTCACGTAACGCTAAGAAAGATATCCTGCTCAAGGCGTACAATGAGGCCGGGGCAATCGTCTCGGACTTGAAGTCGGAAGCCAGGGAAATTCTGCAATCCCTGAAAAAAGCCGATTCCCAAAAAGCCAGGGAGACCGTCGTTATCATAGACAGGAAGATGGCCTCTATACTGGACAAAAAGAGAGCCATGCAACGTGATGGATACGATGAATACGGAGACGGCAACGTGGCGAGAAAGCTCGTCGAAGGCCAGAAAGTCGTCCTGAGAGGACACAAGGCAAAAGGGATCATCCTGAGCGTCAACGAGAAAAAAGACCGCTGCACCGTCCTGATAAACGACAGGGAAGTGGAAGTGCCCTTGTCGGAGGTTCTGCGTAGCGAGGTTATGCATGGTAAGGACGAGATTAAGGGTACCGCCAGGAGCACTAGTAGCGTTGGCTTAAACTCAGGCAAAGCAGACGGCCGCAACATTGATGACATCATAAGCAGCAGCGTACCCCTCGAATTAAACATCGTGGGCCAACGGGTAGACCCTGCCCTGTCCCTCGTCGAGCAGTACCTTAACGACGCAGCAATGGACGGAATCGATTCGGTCAGGATAATCCATGGATTGGGAACAGGCACCCTTGCGCGGGCGGTCAGAGAATACCTCTCGACGCATCCGCTTGTGCACTCATTCAGAAAAGGCACCAAGGAGGATGGTGGAGAGGCTGTAACGATAGTTGTACTATGATCGAGCACGTGCACGTAATTTACTATATTTACTAAAATATTTTCCGAAATTGTAAATATTTTTTGCTATTTCCCTAATCTGTAAGCTATCTGTAAGTTCCCGTGTGGTACTATGATTTATAAGAAAGATGCCACAAGCAAGATGGAGAAGTAACTTTGAACAAATCAATTTTGGGAAAGACGATTATCGTAAGGCTCTATAGAAGAGATGGTGAGGAAGAGCCTTTGGGGTTTGTCGAGGACCCGGCAACGGGAAGCAAGAAGGTATTTAAAAGTATTATGGAATTGTATAGTGTCATTGCCGAGAGTGTCTATGATGTACAAGGGTAGTATAGCGAACACA
>JADFXJ010000167.1 GCA_015233615.1 Nitrospirota bacterium | reverse complement strand
TAATATCCTCAAATGCTTGGACGGTTATACTTTTTTCATTGCGGAATCGCTGAGTCTGCGGAACAATTGTCTTGAAAAAATGGCGGATCGGGGTGCATCGGGGTGGATCAATTGTTATGAAAAATGACACTATGATGGAAATTCGACATCGCTGTAAATGATAGTCAAATGAGTATTGACATAATCAGGTAAAATATGGCAAAGTCGTAAAGTTGATTGTAACGCATATTATTATTGCATGTAAGAAGTTGAGCGTTCGGATATCACGCCGTAGGTTAAAACTTCAGAGTAAGTAAAATCGGAGCAGATACGTATCGTTTATGAAAAATAAGACACATAAGACATGTACGTTCTACAGCTTTATGCTGATCGTATTTTCCCTCGTTATTTGCTGGCATAGCAGCGCGTATGCTTACGTAAAAGCCGTGCATTACTGGGGTGGGGGCTGGCCGCTGAATTTCTGGAGTGCCCTCGAACTCGACAACGTCGATGAGGACATGGAGTTAATAAAAAAAGACGGCTTTAACACAATCATACTTGTCGTCCCCTGGAGTGAGTTTCAGCCGGGGATTAAAGGACCAACTTATGATAAAGTTATTTTCGACCGCCTTGAGACAGTGATTAGAAAGGCCGATAAACATGGCGTTAAAGTTATTCTCCGCATGTCTTATCTATGGGACTATGCTCCGGGTAAGGAGTTGACTCCGCTGGAGCGCACGTACGGCCTCCTTGCCAGGCAATTGATTTACGATGCCTGGCTCGATTACTTCAGAGAAGTTTATAAACGCGTGAAGTTAAATAAGAATTTTCTCTTCGCCTTCATTTCCTGGGAAGACTTCATGCTCATTAATAATATGACTTCTTACAGGCTTTCCGATCGTGCCATGTTCTCAAAGGGAACGGGATTTCATGATTTCCTGAAAGAGAAATACCAACTTAAGGATCTGTCAGCCCTTTACGGAGAGAAATTCACTTCTTATGACGACGTAATTATACCTGACCGAAAAGACCCGGCTTTCAGGGTCTTTTTCGAATTCTACGATTACTTCCTCGTTGAAAGACTCCTTAAGGGTGCCCAAAAATTCTTCCCCGGACTTTCTCTTGAGATACGAGTTGACGCAGACCCCGTATTTGGCCCCAAAGGGGATGCTATTTCGGTGTTCAAGAACAGGTTTCGGCATTTGCTTGGCGGGCTGCTCCGCCCCAAAGAGGAAGTTATTTCGGTGTACACCCATGAAGGTACATACAATCTTCCCGGTACCGACGTTGTCACAACGTACTATTCCGTTGCTACCGGAGCAGAAAATCGTGGCGATGAAACGACAGCCAAACGGGCACTCGAAATCATGCAATACTACCTGAAAAAAGTAAAGGAAAAGTCACAAGGGAAAAACCTGTTCATAGACCAGTTCAATTTCATAGACAACACGCCGTATTTCAGTCACAATACAAAGTTGAAACCATCGGAAACGGATAAATTTCTGGAAGGTTCCGCTTCGGTGCTGAAACAATATACGACGGGATACTCATTATGGGGATACCGGGATTACGAGGCAAACTATTTTTATAATCCTGCCTTCCAGTTAGGTTTGAAGGGGTGGAGAAGCGGTGGCAAAGTACGCGTTGCCAGCCTGTCCGATGGTAAGAAGGCTGCCGTCGTTTCGGACGAAGGTTACGTCAGCCAGTTCGTCCCCAATGACAGGGTTGCATTGTTTGGCATATACAAGGAAATCCATTTATGCTTCAGAGCTAAGGCTCTGAACGGAAATCCGGCAATAAGTATTAACGTTAAAAATCATCCGGTTATTACGGAAAAACTTACCACTTCCCCCGATAAGTTCTGTCATGTGTTTCCAATGCAATCCGATTACGATATCACGTTTGAGGCTCATGGCGGCGACGTGGCTATTTATAAAGCGACTCTATACTCGCATGTCCAAAAAATCGGGCTCTACGATCCAAACGGCAACCCGTCACCTTCCATTAAGGCTATAAGACAGTTGAACGGGATGCTTAAATAGACGGTAAACCGAGGTGGTGTGGACTCCATTTAACGGTTTAAGCCCGTTCGTTCAGAGAGTCCACTATTTCTTTGGCCATCCTGATGGGCTTCATGTTGGCACCGACGCACGCTAGCTTAACCCTTGCCGATGCAATAAGGGTATCGCTGTTTTTTAGAGTTATCCGGTGGTTGAAGGTTATGGAAGCGAAGCGGGTTTCTTCTATCTCGGTAAACAGCGTTATCAGGTCGGCGTACCTGGCCGGTCGGTGGTAACGTATGTCGACGTGGGCTACAAGGAAATAAATTCCTCTCCTGATAAGGTCGGGTATGCGTGCTCCCCGTTTTTCGAGATACTCGGTTCTCCCTTTTTCGAGGAATCCCAAATACTTGCCATAATAAACGACGCCACCGCAATCGGTGTCCTCGTAGTATATCTTTATGTCCAGGGTATCTGCCACTATTGGTTCGTATTTTCCAAACTTAGGCTTAGGCCAAATTTAAGTTCTTACGTAAGTTCCCATGCAAAAAAAATTCTGAGAGTGATGCCCAGCCATTAAGGCATACCGCCGGGCTTAAAGAGCCTCAGCACGTCGTTATAAATTGCAAAAGCCATGAGGAGAAGCAAAAAGGCCAATCCGATCTTTTGGGATACCACCATAATCTGTTCGCTCAGAGGTTTATTTCTAAACTTTTCGATAGCAAGATACAATATATGCCCGCCATCGAGCACCGGTATGGGAAACAGGTTAAACACGCCCAGGTTTATGCTGATAACCGCCATTAGGGTAACAAAGCTAATGAATCCGTTTTGAGCCTGTTTGCTCGCCAACTGGAAGATCATAATAGGGCCGCCGATAGTATCCGCCGGCACTACTCTTTCTACAAGCTTCACAATGGCCGTAAGAGTGAGTACTATTATCTCCCACGTTTTTTTGATCCCCATAGAGAAGGCGTCAAATACGGAGAACCTGACAGTTTCGGCATCTCCGGTTGGGGTTATCCCGATGAGACCGACGGATATCGTTTCACCAAAAATATTTTTCGACGCCTTTTTTTCCGGCGTTACCGTTATAGTCTCCGCATGCGTTGCTCTGCGTACGGTGATTTGTATGGGTTTGCCGGGATTGTCGTGTATAATCCCGGTAATTTCGTCCCAGTATTTTACCGGTTTTCCATTTATTGACGAGATGGTGTCTCCCTTTTTAAAGCCCGCCCTGTCGGCCGGGGCCCCGCGTGATAAGTCTCCTACCGTGGCGGTGAGGCGGGGTACACCGATTATATAAATCATGAAGAACAAAAGAGCCGCGAAAATAATGTTGAATATGGCGCCGGCACTCACTACGATGGCTCTCTTATAGATGGGTTGTGTGGAGAAAGCCCTCTCTTTCTCCTCTTCCCGAAGCTCTTCGGACATCTCCTCTCCATACATTTTCACGTAACCGCCAAAAGGTATGGCACTGACGAGGTATTCCGTTTCGCCGTACTGTTTTCCTATGAGCTTAGGTCCCAGTCCTAAAGAAAACTTCGTCACCTTTATGCCAAGAAGCTTCGCAAATAGGAAATGGCCCAGCT
Organism: Nitrospirota bacterium; assembly: GCA_015233615.1. Taxonomy (GTDB): domain Bacteria; phylum Nitrospirota; class Thermodesulfovibrionia; order Thermodesulfovibrionales; family Magnetobacteriaceae; genus JADFXJ01. Next base: position 2,954 of record JADFXJ010000167.1, on the reverse strand, counting down.
CGTGTACTACGATAAGAATGCCTAAGAGCAATATGGCGTATAAAAAAGTCATCAGTCTACTCCTCCGGGCTCTGTTTCCCCGGGATCTATTCCTGCGGAGCCGGCTCCTGCGGTATCTGCTCCTTTAGTGCCTGTCCCCCTGGACTTGTTTCTGTCTATTTCCTGTTTAACCATCTCCCTTGCCCACATGTCTGCTATGAAAATCTCTTCCAGGTCGTCCGAAGACCCCGTTTTATGCCTCCGCATCACCTTCTCTATAATAACAGGTATTTCGTTAAATTTGACAATTCCACGAAGAAATAAATTTACGAGAGCCTCATTTGCTGCATTCAGGACGGCCGGCATGGTGCCGCCCTCTCCGATAGCGTAGTAGGCATACTTCAGGCACGGGAAGGTCTCGTTGTCCGGACGATGAAACGTGAGCCGGCCAATATTTTCCAGGGAGCATCTCTTAAGAATTTTTGGTATGCGTTCGGGGTAGGAGAGTGCATATGCTATCGGGCCTTTCATGTCGGGCACGGAAAGCTGGGCTAAAAGCGCACCGTCCACAAACTCCACCATGGAATGGACTATGCTCTCCGGGTGAACTACCACGTCTATGCAGTCCACGGAAAAGCCAAAGAGATGGTAGGCCTCGATTACTTCCAGACCTTTATTCATCAACGTGGCCGAATCTATAGAGATTTTTGAGCCCATCGACCAGTTCGGGTGCTTCAGTGCGTCCCGGGATGTGACGTTTTCGAGTTCGGCGTGTGTTTTGCCAAAGAAAGGACCACCGGAGGCGGTCAGAATAAGCCTCTGTACGTCTTGTGATTTGCGGCCTTCCATGCATTGGAATATAGCGCTGTGCTCGGAGTCCACCGGCAGGATAGCGACTTGGGCGGCCCTGGCCTCGGCCATCACCAGCGCTCCGGCCATAACGAGAGTCTCCTTGTTTGCAAGCCCTACCCGTTTACCGGCTCTAATGGCCGCGAGCGTTGGTTTGAGTCCGGAGGCGCCCACTATTGCAGAGATGACGAAGTCCGCACTTTCGTGGGACGCAACTTCCACCAGCCCCTCCTCGCCGCCAGTTACCCTTAGCTTTCCGGTTTTACCGTTACTTAAACCTCTGTCTACGGCCCACTTAAGCAGTACCTCTGCCGAATGTCTGTCAGTTGTAGCCACTATCTCCGGAGCGAAGGCGATTATTTGCTCTTTCAGCGCCTCTACGCTTTTATTGGCGGCAAGGCCAACCACCTTGAACCTGTCAGGGTTACTCTCCACGAGTTTCAAAGTGCTCTTGCCGATGGAACCGGTAGAGCCAAGTATCGATATATATTTCTTTTGCATGATATCCTTACTCTGCGGCCGCTATCCTGACTTACCGTACGGGCACATGCGTTAAGAACAGGAGTACCGTGAAGTACAAAACCGGTGCCGCCGGCAGCATGGCGTCTATCTTGTCTAGTATTCCACCATGTCCGGGCAGTAAGTTTCCGGAATCCTTCACGTTGCCGTCGCGTTTAAACATAGACTCTATCAGATCTCCAACTATTCCAACCACTCCCAATAATAAACCAATCACCACCGTTTTTTCCAGGGACAGGTGCAAACCGAAAAAAGCCCTGAGAGAGACGGCCGCAAATATTGCTCCAAAAATTGCAGCTATTGCACCCTCTACCGTTTTATTTGGACTAATCTCCGGGTAAAGTTTCCTCTTGCCGAAGTATTTGCCTACGTAAAGGGCAAAAGTGTCCGCACACCAGATAACCAGGAATAAGAAAACGATTAGCTCAGGCCCTATAGCCCTGAGCTTTACGAAGTAGCACAGTAAGAGCGGTATGTATAATATGCTAACGATAAACGGCGCTACGTCCGAAAGAGCTTCCCTGGCCGTCTTTTTTACGAAAAGCCTCAGAAGCACCACCACAAGGAACACCGTTGCCATAAAGGACATGGGTACGTCATCGTATTTGTACGTCATATAAATAGGGACGATACCTGCTAAGGATGTGGCGTATTTCGGGAATCGCCCCGTCCTGTAAACGTTAAGAAACTCTACCTGGCATATAAGTGCCGTAGCCGATATAAGGAGGAAGAAGTGAAAGGGGGTTGACCTCATAATAAAGAGGTACAAGACAGGCAAAATTATAACTGCCACCACGAGACGCTTTACCATTTAGAAACCCCGATAATATAAGCCTCACCAAAACGCATAAACAGACGCATGATGTTAAAATTGGAAACCGTTAAAGTTGTACCTTTGCGGGAATCGCACCAAAACGCCTTTCCCGTTGCCTGAAGTTATGTAATGCCATGAAATACTCTTCCTTGGTGAAGTCGGGCCAGAGGGTATCCGTAAAATACAGCTCGGCGTAAGCTGATTGCCAGATCATGAAGTTACTGATTCTCTTTTCACCACCCGTGCGTATGATCAGGTCTACCGGTGCGTTGCCCCTGGTATCCATGTATGAGTCGAACGTCTTTTCGTCCAGGGTATCGACGTCTACCCCGGCTTTGACAAGTTTTTTGACGGCACGCACTACCTCGTCACGTCCCCCATAGCTTAGTGCGAGAGTCAAAGTCATTCCTTTATTGATGTATGTAAGGTGTTCGGCATTATTTATTAAGAATTGAACCTGGGGCGGCAGCTTCTCTCTATTGCCAATCACTCTGAAAACTATCCCCTTTTCGATGAGGTCGTCGATCTCGTTCTGAAGATAGAAATCAAGGAGGTCCATAAGGGTTACCACTTCCGTCTGGGGGCGCTTCCAGTTTTCGATTGAGAACGTGTAAAGGGTCAGATACTTGATTCCGATGTCCAGGCTGGCGTCTATGATGTCCTTGCTCCTCTGTACTCCAAGCCTGTGGCCCTCCACCCGTGGCAACCCCCTGATGTTTGCCCACCGGCCATTGCCGTCCATTATTATCCCTACGTGGGCTGGTATGTTTCCGTTACTCAAAGATGTCTTCCT
>JADFXJ010000038.1 GCA_015233615.1 Nitrospirota bacterium | reverse complement strand
GGAGAGCCTTAAGGGGATGGACTCCGTCCTTCCCCTTAAGAATCCCCAACCCGCGAGGGACTTCGCCCCCTTGACCCCCAAAACAAGACTGATGAACCCCAAGCGTCGGGGCATACGCGTCCTTAAAGGGGGTTTCAAAAGGGGGCTTTTACCCTGCGCAGGCGCTTTCCTTGCTAACTTCGCACATGAGAACAAATTTACCGTGGTTGGGGTGGTGTTGGCTATAGCTTTTTTTTTGTCAATATGGTAATCTTATCGAACGGGTATATTACGTTTGAAAGCCCGATTCCGAATAGATCGGCTAAGTATAGATTAAACAAGGTGTAATAGCATTGAAATTATCCTTTTGGGATAGACTGAAAATTATCTGGTACTATATGTGGGATGCCATGCCTGGCTTGCGAAAGTATGGGGTTAAGGCTATCTCTTATACGTCCAGGACCGTCACCAGGATTTTCCCCGGCAGGAGCATTCGGGTAAGAAAAGGCAAGGTATACCTGGACGCGGATTCCGGCAACAGCGCCGAGATCAATGTAGAGGGAGCCCAGGTAATCGTTAAAGGAGGCATAACCCTGGCCAACCGTATCGTGTTTATGCACAACTACGTGCTGCACATACGTAAAGTAGGAGACAAGATACTCAGCGACGGCTCGCTGTGGATAGAAAATACCATTTTTTTTGGAAACCTCGGTACTCTCAGTTGTCTGAACATCGTGGCGGGCGGGACTCTCAGGGGTAACGTGCGGATGATTGGCATGATATACATCCGGGACGGTTCCTTCATCGGCGACGTGGAGGAGGTAGAAAAGTGGGTCCACTTATCTGACGTCAGCGGTACCATCAAAGGTACTATAAAGCGTATAGGCGAGACGCTGTTTCTGGACAGCGGCACCTACGTAACCGACTCACTACCCCGGATAGAAGGCGGGTACGCCGTTATAAAAGACGGCATCCTGGCCAGGACAAACGGCGACAGGTGGGACTTGAGCCAGATAATACAACACATCGCCAACCTGAAAAACGACCAGGAAATATTTCTCTTCGGCTCCGGCGGAAGCGTGCTGCTGGGTCCGGGGGCGCACACCATTCTCTTTAAGGAAGGCACGGATACTTACTCACGCTCCAAGACCGAAAACATAATCTCGACTAATAGATTCTATATTTTAAGAGACGGCCAGTTGAAAGAGGTCAGGCTTAGGATCTCGAATAATCAAAACATCTCTATAGAGCCTGGTAAGTTTTATTCTTACGTAAGACTGGACATAGTATGAAGAGCGCCGGTAAAACTGTGAATCGTAAGTGCGCAAACTTAAACGTGCCAGCCAGGAAGGGAGGGAGTTCATGTCTATCGTAACATTGTTTAGCGCAAGCGGATGCCGGTCGGAGGAAATCGTCAGGATGCTGACGGATAAGGATTCAGGCCCATTGAAGGACTACGTTTTAGTAGACGAAAGCGAGATACTCGAAGCCACATGGCAAACACATGGTATCCCCGTGAAAAAGCTCATTCGCTCCATTTACGGAAAACCCTCCGTATTTAACGCTTTTACCCACGAGAAGGAGTGCCACGCCGCTTACGTCAGGGCTGCCATCGCCGCGTCTTTGGAAAGGGACGGCATACTGTACGAGGGATTTTCTGCACACCTGATACCGGACACCATATCGCACGTATTAAGGGTGTGCCTCGTTGCCGACATAGGCTACAGACAGTCCCAAATGGCCCAAAAGGAGGGCAGCAGCGAAAAAGAAGCGGCAGCAGCAATACAGAAACATGACAACGGGCTCAACGAACTCACCCAGTATCTTTTCCAGAAGAAGCCCTGGGATGCGTCTATTTACGACATACTCATTCCTACCGACAAGGTGTCCGCCACGGAGGCCGTAGAGATCGTAGCCAGAAACGTACGGAAAGACGTCCTGAAGACCACGGATCGATCGGCCCGGGCCGTCGGGGACTTTATCCTGGCCTCCAGAGTCAACGTCGCACTCACCGAAAAGGGGCACGACGTGCTGGTGTCATCCATAAATGGAGACGTTACCATCACCATCGACAAGTACACCATGAGACTCAAAAAACTCGAAGAAGATCTGAGAAAGATTGTCTCCCCAATGGATGGTGTCAGAAGCGTTGACACCGTTACCGGCCCAAACTTCAACAACGAGATCTACCACCGTTACGACTTCGAGTTTCCCGCCAAAGTGCTCGTGGTGGATGACGAGAAAGACTTCGCTCTCACCCTGAACAAGCGCCTCCAGATGAGAGACGTGGGCTCCGCCGCCGTCTTCAGTGGCGAGGAGGCACTGAGTCTCGTGGACGAAGACATTCCGGACGTCATGGTGCTCGACCTTAAGATGCCGGGAGTGGACGGCATGGAAGTGCTGCGACAGGTAAAGAAGAAACACCCCAGGATGGAGGTTATCATACTCACCGGGCAGGGCACGGAGAAAGACCGGCAATTGGCCAAAGAGCTTGGCGTATATGCCTACTTCGAAAAACCGGTGGACATCGAAAAGCTAACCGAATCGCTGAAAGAGGCGTACAAGAAGATTAACGAAAAAGTTAACGAATAATAATAAGTTGCAATCATAAGGGTAATGTAAAGTACAAGAGATGAAGAAGGCATTTAACCACGAAAAACACGAAAAGCACGAAAAAAGGATTGATTACCTCCTTTCGTGCTTTTCGTGTTTTTCGTGGTTAAAAAATCTTTTTGCCCTTTACTCTTATGACCGCAACCTGGTATAAGGTAACAACAAGCCCATAGTGCAGATTGAGACGTCAGTGATTCAGGACTTCGAAATTTTAAGGTCATCGAAATTTTAGGAAAAATTAAAAAACACCTCATCCTCGACCAGATGGCACAGAGTGCTAAGCGGTACTGGAACATGAAGGTCTACATAACGGCCCTTATGGTATCTATTACCCTTTCCCTTTTGGTCGTGACCCTTGTAGTCAGCCACGTTTGGCTGAAAAATTTCCTCAGGGAAGAGACACGCAGCCAGCTTTCATGGCAGATGGAAAACACAAAAAACAACGTCGAGTACTTCGTCAAGGTGAAACTATCCGCCCTTAAATACATCTCCTCGCAGTACTCGAGCGAGGAACTCCTTAATCACGAGACACTCTACAAGTGCTTTACCGCATTTAAACGGGATTTTGGTGACGTAGTCGACCTGGGGGTCATAGACGCCGACGGTGTGATGCGCTCCTACGTAGGCCCTTATAACCTGTCGGGTAACGACTATTCCAACCACGAATGGTTTCAAAAGACCGTCGTCGAAGATACCTACGTAAGCGACGTCTTCACCGGCTACCGTGCTATACCCCACTTCGCCATAGCCGTAAAGAAACCCTCGCCAAATGGTAAAGGTTTTATAGTCATCAGGGCAACTATAGACATGGCAACCCTTCAGAACCTGATAACGGCAGTGAGACTGAAGGAAAAAGACGACGTCTTCATCATAAGCCAAAAAGGAGTAATGCAGACGCCCTCACGCATTTATGGCAGCGTGCTCGGTAAATACCCTATGGCCGTACCCGTTAACCAGCCGGGTGTCAATATAATGGACCTGGACCAACCCTATGGCAGCGGGGGTATCCGGGGGTACGCTTACATAAAGAACACGCCATGGATATTGGTTGCCGTAATAATGTCCCGTGCGGACGCGATTATCGGCAGGATATTCTTAAAGGAGCTATTGTCCGTATTCATTCTGTCATTATTGATCATATTTGCCGCAACCATCAGAATGGCCCACGTAATGGTCAACTGGATAAAGGAGGCCGACCGGAAGAGGGAAAACGCACTGACGGAGATTGAGCACTCCAGCAAGCTTGCCTCCATAGGCCGTCTGGCCGCCGGGGTCGCCCACGAGATTAACAACCCCCTATCCATAATTAACCAGAATGCCGGCCTCATAAAAGACATACTTGAAATGAGCTGCGAATCGATGAACGTGGAAAAATTCCATGCCTTCATCGGCGAAATGAAAAACAAGGATAAATTCATCCAGCTCTCCAACGGCATACTGGACGCAGTAAACCGATGCCGCACCATTACCCACAGGCTCCTTGGTTTCGCCCGCCGTATGGACGTAACCTACGAGCTTATAGACTTGAACGAAACAATAATCGAAGTTATCGGTTTTCTCGAAAAGGAGACCATCTTCAGGAGCATACAGCTCGTTAAGGATTTTGCCCCGAATCTCCCGGCTATAACCACGGACAAGGGCCAGCTCCAGCAGGTCCTCCTTAACCTCGTCAATAACGCCATAGACGCCGTCGACAGGGGCGGCTCCATAGAGGTTTCCACGAAACAAAAGAACGATACCACGGTTGTAATAATCATCCGGGACGACGGCCCCGGGATAGATCCGGACATACTCGATCATATATTCGAGCCTTTTTTCACCACTAAGGAGCGTGGAAAGGGCACGGGTCTTGGCCTTTCTATTTCCTATGGAATAATTAAGAAGCTTAGCGGTATAATAAACGTGGAGAGCACTCCTAGAAAAGGCACGGTTTTTACCGTAGAGTTACCCGTTAAAGACGCACAACACTATAAGGAGAGGCCAAATGGTGCAAATTATGGCTCAGGTTAAAGTACTTTTAGTGGACGACGAGAAGGACTACGCAGTAACTCTGAAGGAGCGTCTCCAACTCAGGGGCTACGACGTCCAGGCAGCCTGCACCGTGGAGGATGCATTCGAGGCCGCAGACTCCTCTAATCCGGAGGTCATCCTCCTGGACATGAAGATGCCCGGCATGGATGGCGCCGACGTATTCAATCGACTGAAATCTTCTCACCCGGATGTAGAGATAATCATCGTCTCCGGCCAGGGGGCGATGAACGAACGCGCGAAAGAAATAAGCGGACGTGCCTTCGACTATCTCATCAAGCCCGTCGAGATACAGGACGTGGCCCGTAAGATCCAGGAAGCCTGGGAAAAGCGCTCATCCAGGTTGCCTGAAGGAGGCAGGGATGCCGGAGGTAAGGATGCCAACTGAAGACACTCCCTACGGCTTTGACGAAAAGCTTGCCTTCATCGGTAAAGTGCTCTCCGTCTTCACCCATGAGATGAAGAACCACCTTGCCATAATCAACGAAACCGCCGGCCTTCTGGGTGACCTTGTAGAGTTCGGCGGCAGAGGTGGCGGAGAATTCGATAAAAATCAGATCTTAAAAACGGTACGCGACGTTGAGCTGCAGGTTAAGGAGTCGTCCTCGATGGTGACCATGCTGAACCGTTTTGGCCACAGGATGGACCATCCCGTGTCAATCTTTAACGTAAACGACACTATCGAAGAGCTGACTGCCCTGATAAATCGCATGATTAGCCAGCGAAGGCTTTCCTTCGAGCTAAACCTCCCCGGTGGGGTATCCATGGTAGAGGGCAACCCCTCGACTCTTCAACTTTTGCTTTTCCGCATAATATCGGATATTATGGCCGGCCTCGCAGAAAAATCAAAAATAGCACTGATCACCCGCCAGGACGACGACACGGTAACCATAGTATGCAAACCCGTCGGGGAAAAGGCTAAAAGTCAACCGGTATCGGCACTGACACAACCGGCAAGCCAGGTATCGGCTAACCACGACCCGGCAGACTTAAATCAGCGGTACAAGCGCTCATCTGACGAGCTTGGCGCCCTTGTTACAAAATCCTCCGACGGCGTAATTTCTGTCGTGCTTCCCATATCGAATACAAAGATCGGGCCTTTGGCCGGAGATATAACAAGTCCTGGGGCGAGCCCCGTGGACAAGCCCGTGGAATAACGATGCCGAAGGAAAATAAATAAGAGACGATGGCTATCAAACTGCTCATAGTGGACGATGAGAAATCCTTTGCCGATACGCTTTCACAGCGCCTTGAGCTGCGTGGATTCAACGTCTCCGTAGCGTACGGTGGAGAGGAAGCCATAGAGTCCATAGAGTCGGGCAGTTTTGACGTCTGTCTGTTAGACGTAAAGATGCCGGGAATGAGCGGAATCGACGTCCTGAGATGGGCTAAGGAACATTACCCCGGACTCGTCGTCGTAATGCTAACGGGCTACAGCTCCGAAACGGACGATCAGGAGGCCCACCGCATCGGCCTCTACGCTTTTTTGAGAAAACCACCGGACTTCAATGAACTTGTTCGGACTCTCAGGTCGGCATGCGACGCCGGTAAGATGGGATAATCGGAGATGCTTCACATGGCACCTATTCCCCCTTGCATCGCTTGAAGTTTTATGATAGAATAAACTCTAAGAAGAGTAGTCATTTGCTACACTTAAACATAGGCATTGTGGGACAATATTTACGGGACAATAATGGCCCACTTGTGGCAGTTTAGTAAGAATCCGAAGAATTCTTACGATCTTATGTGGCTTACAGTTTTACATGGATTACATGTTTGTCCTGGTAAAAGGTGATAATCCCGGAGGGTTCGGTTACACGACGTGAGGTCTTTAAGAACGTGATAGCGGTTTATTCTAGCGCGAGTCTTCGTGGAAGTTACTTTCCTCTTACATATCAATTGTCCGATGCCGCGTATACATGCAAAAAAGAGGGCCAACAAGCCAGTCGGGAAGCTAAGAAGCCCAAAAGACTATCGATTGATGCCCATCTTTATATGTATATATTTGGCATTACAGTGTCTTTACCCGGCATTACAGGTCTCCTGGTACAAATCGGGAGTTTTGGTTATTATCGTAAAACCGTAGAGTTAACGATAAACGATAAATGAAAATAAGGAAATAAAAGACGTGTTCAAATGGTAATAGACGACAAGACAGGCCCGCCGATAAAGCCGTTCGACGGCTCGGTGCTTATAGTAGACGCGAAGGAAGTTTTTTGGGGTACCAAGATAAACGCCCACTTTACAAGGGTAATACAGTCACCCGACGGCAGAAGAGGCTACGAGCGGTTCACTACGGATGCCCGTAACTGGGTGGCCATAATTGCCAATTGGGACGCTAAAGAAATAGGCGGTATAGAGCTATTGATTAAAGCCAGGGATCCAAAAATAGACAACAACGACGTCTACTACATCATCTTCATATCGGGAGCAACTAAGGAAGAACTCCTGCAAAAGACCTTCTGGGCCCTGGAAGAAGGCGCAAACGACATAATCATAAAGCCATACACGATTAACGGCCTCAATAAGAAGATAGAAGACTTGAAGGCCAATATAGATCAGTACAAGGAAATTCGCCGCAACTTAAAGTATGCCGAGACTTACGTGCGCCAGCAGAGATACGATTACGCCTCACAGAAGCTCGAAATCGCCAGGAATATGCCGGAGGCCAAGCTCTTTGCCCATAGGATATTGTATTGCGAGGGCATCATTTACGAACAGACGGGCACCGCCAGGCAGGCTGAGCAATCGTACCTGAAAGCGATACAGGCCGCCAGGTATAATCTCTTTGCGCCGGCTCGCGAGGCACTCACAGCAATATACATAAACTCGGACAAGTTCGACAAAGCCCTCGAACAGGTAAACGAGGCCGTGAATATAAGCCCGTTAAACCCGCGGTGGAAAATGCTCAGCGGCAAAATACTGGTCGCACAAAAAAAGGAAAAGGAAGCCAAGGAGGTTTTCAGACAGGTTAGCGAGGACCACGAGTATATGAAAAATAAAGTAGAGGAGCTGTGCGATAAGATCGACGACATTCCCCAGACGCTCGAGGACGCTATGGAGTTTAACACGGACAACGAAACCGCCGCAAAATTTATCGGCAAGGCTCAAAACTCCCTGATCCAGGGGCTCTTCAAGGAAGCCATCAATAATTACTCCCTGGCTGCGGACTTCGACAGCAAGAACAGGAAAGGCTATTACACGGCCATAGCCATGGCCAATTACAAGTGGTACAAGGGGCTGAAATCAAGCGGCGACATACCCGGTGCCGAAAAACTCCTCCGCGCTTCGTTTTTAAACCTGCTGGACTCGATAAAAATAGATACGTCATTCGAACCCGCCATGAGGCTGCTGGCAAGAATTTTTGAGATCGAAGAAAAAAGCGTTGACAACGTTCTGGAAAGGCGGGAACTCAGCCTCATAGAGTATCACATAAAGAATTACTTCAAACTTAAATAAGGTTTGATGTAAAGATACCCGCTCGCGAGAAATGGCTCAAGGCGATTGGTCCGAAAATACGCCGGTTTACAATTCAGGTATCGGCTCCGGCAATATATAAAACAACGGTTTAAAAAATCAATGAGATGGCGTAATCCCACGTTATATATCAGAAGATAAAGCGAAAAACCCGATCGCTCCACACGGAATAGCCGTTATAATACCGGCTTTTTCCGACTAATGAGTTATCTTGGCATATATTGCCGTCATTACGCTATAATATAATAAGTAAGTTTTAACAAGTAAGTTTTATAAGTCTTTTGATAGGAACGATAAGTTGCCACTCGAAGAGGTAATAATGAAGCAATACAAAATTATCGTCGAAAAGCACGATGATGGATATGTCGCATATCCATTGGGGATTAAAGGGGTGGTAGTCGGACAAGGCGATACCTATGACGAGGCGTTGGCTGATGTTAATTCGGCCATAAGATTTCACATAGAAACATTTGGAAATGAAGTTCTTGATGTTGAACATCCTGTGATTGAGGCTTATCTCGCTGAAACAGTTGTTGAAGTCTAATGCTGAAGTTTCCAAATGACTGTCCAAAGCGAAAAGTAATTAATGCATTTGAGAGACTGGGATTTAGTATAGTTAGAGAAAGGGAACATGTATCTATGGTACGAGAAAATGAAAATGGCAGCAAAACATACCTGACGATACCAAATCATAGGAGTACAAAGGCAGCTACGTTAAGAACAATCTGCACACAGGCAGGCATACAGAGAGATGCTTTTATCGAGGCGTATGAGAATCCCTGAAGAGAGCGGCAAAACACACACGCTCCGCTGAAATGTCGCAAAAGTTATGCAACTGCACTTTATTGCCGGGAATATGCCGGAGGCCGGGCTCTTTGCCCATAGGATATTGTATTGCGAGGTCGTCATTTACGAACGGCCGGGCACGGCAAAGCAGGCCGAGCAATCGTACCTGAAGGCGATACAGGCGGCCAGGTATAATCTCTTTGCGCCCGCCCGCGCGGCACTCACGGAGATTTACATAAAGTCGGACAGGTTCGACAAAGCCGCCGAACAGGTAAGCGAGGCCATGAATATCAGCCCGTTAAACCCGCGGTGGAAAATGCTCAACGGTAACATTCTGGTCGCACAAAAAAAGAAGAAGGAAGCCAGGGAGGTTTTCAGACGGGTTAGCGAGGACCACGAGTTTATGAAAAATAAAGTGGAGGAGTTGTGCGATAAGATCGACGATATTCCCCAGACGCTCGAGGACGCTATGGAGTTTAACACGGACAACGAAACCGCCGCAAAATTTATCGGCAAGGCTCAAAACTCCCTGATCCAGGGGCTCTTCAAGGAAGCCATCAATAATTACTCCCTGGCTGCGGACTTCGACAGGGGTATGTTAGCTAAACTGTGTCAATCCGAATTATAGCCTTTAACCGTCAGTTCCGGTTCTAACCATCCTTCGAAAAAATAGCAAGCTGTTCTTTTTTCCCTTTTGTACTCTCATTTACTTATATATATCGCTTCTATGGCCAACATCATGAATTACAATGCTATCGTCTTCAAATGCATACAAAACTCGCCAATCACCTGCGTAAAGCTTATAAAGTCCTTTAAACTTTCCTACAAGAGGCGATGGAATAAATCCTTCAAGCTGCAAACGTTCAACCCTATCAATAATACGCTTTACAATAGGTTTATCGAGTTTCTTTAAGGCACAACGAGCGTTATTAGACCAGATTATCTTTTTTGAGTTCAGCTATGAAGTCCTCATGAGACATTCTACCGGTTTTATCTTCAAAGCTTTCCGTTAAGCGTTTGATAAAACGATCACTCAATTGTAAGCCATTATCGGGATCTCCGATAATTTCGAAAAACGTCTGTTCGATAAAAGTTTTTAAATCTTCGGTTGACATATCGGCAACTTTCATCTTAAATCCTCCGACAATCTTCAAAGCATAGCGACACTATCATATTTAGTATATCAAACAACTTCCAAAGAGGCAAGAGGAATATTCTGTCCTTGCCATGGAGCGTTAGTCGCCTTTCATCGGCTTTACTTCTGACCCACTAACTTAATAACCGTTGTCATCATCAGGTCTGAAGACCAATTCCGGCTGGAATGCCGTTTTTCCTTTAATTAGGAGTCTCCAGTTTGTGCATATGTCATTCTTCTTATTAATGGGCTCTCATCTTCAATCACTTATAGATCCTGGACAAGAAGTAACTGACAAATGGACAGAATGACAGTCAGATAAAATCGACATCACTCCGTTTTACGTCATTCCGGCTTGTCCGGAATCGCCTTTGTTCCTTTGCGCCGTTATTCGTGCCTGTTAGTTATTAAAACCCCTTTGTCAAACCCACCCTCTTTCCGTCATTCCGGTTAGAGCCGTCAGCCGAATTCGCAGGCTGCCGCATTCGTGGGTCGGAATCCGTCTCTATATCTCCGAGTATGCAGAATATCCTTATGAAACAAGGGTATTCCGGACAGATTCAGGGACTTGCCCGGAATGCCGGAACAAAGAAACGCATTGTTTTCTGGATTTCTGGCCGACTTTTTTAGGATAGTAAGATTGCAAGACCTAACACCGGAATTTATTTTTTAACAATAATGTAAAAAGCTGAATTTGTGTCCTATCTGTACCCTACCATATGATATAATTGATGGATCAATTGCTTTAAGAATAAAGATGCAATGAAAGAGGTATACTGTTACCATAAAATAGTTGACATAAATAAGAAGTAGAGGTTAAACCTTCTGTATAGCAGAAAGCTAACCTTAATGAGGGCAGGAAACGCAAATGGGCCGGAGATGGTCGGTGGACGATAAGCTTTCCATTGTTTAAAAGTATTCTGGTTTTTGGAGGCTCTGTACTGTATTTAATCATCCGTAAAATGTTATAATAATAGATATATCGGTTCTAAAGGAATGTAAACATATATAAGTAGTTATTTAAATTATATTATGTGAAAACACGCACTTAACGATAATAGTAATTTTGAGGCTATGCATTGGGTGGAAAATTGAACTTTCTCGATTTGTTTGCAGGTGCAGGCGGACTTTCGGAAGGTTTTATACGTGCAGGATTTTCTCCTGTATCACATGTAGAAATGGACAGGTCAGCCTGTTTAACAATTAAGACACGGATGGCCTATCATTGGCTGAAGGCTCATGATCGCCTGGATTGCTATGTTGATTATCTTAATAGAAAAATCTCCAGAACCGAATTCTATAATTTAATCCCACCAAGGCTTATGGAATCGGTTATTAATATTGAGATCCGCGATAATTCGATGGATGAAATTTTTAACATAATCGATGCGTTACTTGAAGGAAAGCCTCTTAATCTGATTATTGGCGGCCCTCCCTGCCAGGCGTATTCAATTGTAGGACGTTCACGTGACAGTAATCGGATGATGGGCGACAAACGAAATTATCTGTATACATACTATGCTGAATTTCTTAAACGGTATGTTCCGGAATATTTTGTATTTGAAAATGTAACCGGTCTTCTATCAGCAAAAGGTCAGGACGGTGTCCGTTATATCGATAAAATGCTGTCATTGTTTCGTGAAACGGGGTATGAGACTGAATTCAGAGTACTTTCATCGGAAAAATATGGTGTACCTCAAAACCGGCAGAGGATTATTCTGGTAGGAAAGAAGGGGCGGGAAACCGCTTTCTATCCTGAACCTGACAGATGGCATCCCGGTATAGATGTTATAGAGGTGCTGCAGGACTTACCTGCCATTCGGTCAGGGGAAGGTTCTGTGGCTCCATGCTATCTGGAAAAATACTCAGGTCATTATCTTTATGATGCAGGTATAAGGAATGATGGCATTCCGGTTACGTGGCATCAGGCACGTCAGCATACGGAACAGGATCTGGAGATTTACCGTATTACTGTGGAAAGATGGAACAATCATGGTGAATTACTTAACTATAATGATCTTCCTGAAAGGCTGAAAACGCACAAAAACCGTAGTTCCTTCGTTAACAGATTCAGGGTAGTCTGTGGTAATAAGCCTTTTTCACATACAATTGTCGCACATATAGCCAAAGATGGCCATTACTATATACATCCGGATATCGGGCAAAACAGATCCCTTACGCCACGTGAAGCGGCACGGCTGCAAACTTTTCCGGATGACTATTTTTTCGAGAATGTATCAGAGGTTGCCGGATACTCCTCGCCTTTCAGACAGATTGGCAACGCGGTACCTGTTTTGTTAGCCCACAAAATTGCTAAGAAGCTAATGGAGAAATGGTAATGGCCAAACCGGTTTCCTTCAAAACAATGGCGCGCGTTATAAATCAGTTAGGTGAGCAGCTTATCAGAAACGATTCTATCGCATTGCTTGAACTGATAAAGAACTCCTACGATGCTGATGCTTCGCAATGTACGGTAACAATGGAAAATCCTAATTTTGCCGATACCGGCCGGATCATAATCGAGGATGATGGTGAGGGAATGGACTATGAAACATTGTCCACCGCCTGGCTGGAAATAGGAACAAGTTACAAGGAAGACCTGTTAAAAGATGATTTACGTAAGCGAAGCCCTAAATATAAGCGTTTTCGGCTTGGTGAAAAAGGTATAGGTCGTCTTGGGGTACATCGTCTTGGGAAAGAGATAGAGATAATTACCAGAACAATAAAATCAAACGAGTGTGTGTTGAAAATCAACTGGGATGATATATCACGAAAAAAATATCTCGAAGATGTTCCAGTTGAGATAATAGAGCGTAAACCGGCGATTTTTACCACAGGTTCAGGAACAAAAATAATTGTGAAACGTCTTCGTGTGCCCTGGACGAGAGTAATGGCCAGGGACTGTTCCCGTTCCATAACATCGCTTAACTCTCCTTTCGAAAGTGACGACTCTTTCAGGGTTTCATTTAAGATTGCCGATGAGGGCTCAAACTGGTTAGAAGGTCTGCTGGAATTTTCCGATATCGAACATTATAAGCTTTTTACCTTTGATGTCTCTATGGCTGGCAATAAAATCACATCCTTCAAATACAGGTTTGTGCCATGGGAGACTATGAAGAAGCTGACTGCCCGTACGATTACACATGATGACAGAGAGATGAAACCTCTGCTCAGGATGGTGTACAAAGAGGAGAATAAAGTCCTTGATATTGACCTTAATCTATACCAGATTGGAGAAGTACGTTTCAGGGGTGTCATATTCGATCGTGACACAAGAACACTCGCTTTGGGTGTTCAGGATAAAGCGGGTTTGAAAAAGTATCTGGATAGAAATGGCGGCATAAGAGTTTTCCGTGATAACATGAGAGTTTTTGACTATGGCGAGCTAGGCAACGACTGGTTGGAGCTTGGTATCCGTCGTATAAACATACCTACACTAAAATTAAGTAATAATATTATTATAGGGGCAATATATATCCGTGAGCGTGAGATAAGCAGTGATCTCAGAGAAAAGACGAATCGTGAGGGGTTTGTTGAAAATGACGCATACATCGCATTATATCATGCAGTAAGATTTGCATTGGGAAGAATCGAATCTTTGCGTAAAACTGATAAAGACTTATTAAGAAAACATTACGGACCGAAAAAAACATCCGAACCGGTTACAACGTCAATAACAGATTTGAAGGATTTTGTCGAAAAGAATGTGCGTGATGAATCTGCCAGAAATGAAATCTACAGGTATCTGGATCGTATTGCAACGGATTATGAGTTTATAACGGGAAGTCTTATCAAAAGTGCCGGAGCAGGCCTGAACCTTATCATGGTAATTCATGAACTCGAAAAGATAATAAATGGAATTATGATAATGATAAAAAATAAGGTATCCTTTGATATTCTTGCAGACAGGGTAAAGATGCTTTCCTCTCTTATAGAGGGATACAGCATTCTCGTTAAGAACTCCGAGAAAAAGGTCAGGAGTCTGACGGGCCTGGTTGAGCAATGTATATTCAACATGCAATTTCGATTCGACGTCCATAAAATAGCGTGTGAAACGGTATTTCGCAATAGAAAAAATATTCCGGATGCAGTATGTTCAGAGAGTCACGTTTTGAACGCTTTGATGAATCTTTTTGACAACTCAATCTGGTGGCTTGGATATTCAAAAACTGTATCGCCGACTATATTTATTGATATTTCCGATGAGCTTCCGGGGTATGTGAGTATAGTTGTCGCAGATAACGGTCCCGGATTCACAAAGCCGACGGACGAGATAATCAAGCCATTTGTAACTGATAAACCGGAAGGAATGGGAATGGGGATTGGTCTTCATCTTACACATCAAATCATGGAGTCACTTGGCGGGGAGCTTATTTTTCCTGAAATGGAAATATTCGAGATGCCTGAAAAGTATGAAAAAGGGGCAAAAATAGCACTTGCATTCAAAAGGGGAGGCAAATGACATGAATCTTTCATATGGCGGAAGGATAGTAATCATAGATGATAAATTCGAAGAGATTAAGCCTCTTCTGGCACTTTTCGGGAAAAACGGTATGCCATGTCTGTACTATGACGGCACGTTTGAACGCTTACCGGATTCACATCCTGGCGGAGTACGTTTTGTTTTTCTGGATATCCAACTTATGGGTATGGAAGGTCATGATGACAAAACAAAGGCATCCGGTATTATCGGATGTCTTAATAGAATCATTTCTAAGTCGAATGGACCTTATGTTATTGTATTCTGGACTAGACATCCTGAGATTGAGAAAATTATTATTCAACAATGCACTGGAAATCATATTCCTGATGACGACATACCTAAGATAAATCTTTCACCGGTGCGTTTTGTCCGGCTTGAGAAAACCTTTTACCTTAGTCAAGATAATATAGACGATTTATCCAGAAAACTGAATGAAGAACTATCAAAGATCGGTGCCTTTCTGCTTTATGTGGAATGGGAAAATATACTGCATAATGCCAGCAAGGCATTTATTCACGAATTTGCAAACCATGCCCGTGCGGGAGATAACTGGTCAAAGGATACTTCTGATTTATTTTATAAGCTTTATGAATCTTATGTCGGAGAGAAGAACACGACAGACATTAAAGATGAGCGTTTTAGATATGCCTGTTCTCTTATGAATCGATCTTTTCATGATACATTACAGCGCTTTTCGAATGAAAACCTGACTTTGCCACAAGGGTTTACTTTAGATAAAGGGGTCATAAAAAAAGAAACGATAGCTAGGCTAAATACATCGCTTTTTCTTAATGTACATTTTCTGTCTGAGCGTCCTTCTACAGGCTATGTCTATTGCCATAAAGACAACTTTCTGAATTGCATTTTATTAGAAAGTATTTGTAAAAAATTAGTCGACAAATGCGAAGATAGCGTATTCATTCTTTTAAAAATAATAATTACACCTGAATGCGACTTGGCTTACAACAAGACATTAAAAGCTCCTTGTAAACCACAGAATAATAAAATACATCGAATAGTGTATGGACTGCTATTCTCTGAATCAAAAATGATTCAAAGCAATCAAAGTAAGCCAGAATCAATATTTTCAATCGGGCCATTCTGGTATGAAGGGGATGTACAAATGCTCATTCTTAACTTTGGGACAATTTCATTTCAACACGAAGATGAGTTTACAGACAAACCGATTTTTGCCTTGAGTCGTGATCTTATTTTCGATATTCAGTCGAAAGCTGCAAATCACGTGAACAGACTTGGTAACTTTCAGCTAGGTTATAAAATAAATGAAAAAAAGAAAAAAGAAAAGAAAGAAAAGAAAAAACAATGAGCAATCATGGATGTTCATTCGCCTGAAAAGCGCAGTTATAACATGTCCCGTATTAAATGGAAGGATACCTTGCCGGAGAAGCTGGTACGCAAGCTTTTGTGGCGTAGTGGATATCGGTATAGGTTGCATAGAAAAGATCTCCCTGGAAAACCGGATATTGTTTTTCCCGGCCGAAAAAAGGTGGTATTTATTCATGGATGTTTCTGGCACAAACATGATTGCAAATATTTCAAGTGGCCTTCTTCCAATGTCGAATTCTGGAGACAAAAGATTGAAAATAACGTCAACAGGGATCAAATGAACACCATCGCATTAGTTAAAGCTGGATGGAAGTACCTTGTTGTCTGGGAATGTGAGGTCAGAAATATGCATTATTCGGAACTTATTGAACGAATAAAGGTGTTTCTTGAATCTCAGTCAGGAGTTTAAATAGTAGCCGTGTTTTACACTTCTAAGTGGTTGGAAATTCAGAATAATTCAAGCACCCTAATTTATGGCTTCACTGCCACGGATAGAATTAAAACTCAATACCTATAATGGAATTCAGTGATATGAGATATAAAGGACAGATTCCGGATAAGCCGGAATGACGGGAAATTTCCAAAATTAACCGGAATAAGAGGCCGATAACAACGGAATACGAAACAAAGAAGCGTACTTTTCCCCTGATTCCTAACCACCGTTTTCATGATTACTTATCCAGCAGATTATTTTCTATCGCGTAACGGACCATTTCGGCGTTATTTTTCAACTGCAGCTTGTCGAGAATATTGCTTCTGTACGTATTGATGGTTCTGACGCTTAAGTTCAATATCTCGGCAATCTCCTTGGGTGTCTTGCCTGACGCTATCATGCCCATTATATGAAATTCCCTTTTCGTTAGCTTTTTATAGAGCGGTTTCTCCGTCCTCGTGTTTACCTCGGTTGCAAGTTTTTCCGCGAGGGAATTGGTTATATATTTGCCGCCGGACGTAATTTTAGTTATAGCTTTTAATAGCTCCTCGGGCAATGCCTTTTTGGTTAAATACCCGGAGGCGCCCGACTTTAAAGATTGTATCGCGTATTCTTCCTCGGGATACATGCTTAAAATCAGAACCGGCAGACCGGGATAAACTTGCTTTATCTGTTCCAGCGTTAAAAGACCGCTTTTATCGGGTAAAGAGATGTCTAAAATCACAATATCGAACCCCGATGTTTTTAGGAAATCTATCGCTTCTTTAGAGTTTTGCGCTTCGGCAATCGTTTCTATATTTGCCTGCCGATGGAGTATCTTGATAATCCCTTCTCTCACTATCGGATGATCGTCTACAAGGAGAATTTTAATCATCGAGTTCACCCCCGGCACCCGGAATAAATATTTTAATAACCGTTCCCATACCGGGTTTTCCTTTAATATTTAAAGTCCAGCCAAGCATGGAAACCCGCTCCCTCATACCTAAAAGCCCTAATGAATTATTATTGAATATTTTATTTTCATCGATTCCAATGCCATCGTCAACTATTTTCATTATTAACGCGGTGTCTTTTTTATAAAGATATGCGCCAACTTTATTAGCTTTGGCATGGCGGCTCACGTTAGTCAGCGTTTCCTGAAAAATACGAAACAGTGCCGTCGAAGATTCTTTGTCGATTCTTTCGAGATACGGCCTTATTTTATGGTTATATCTAACTTTACAGTCAATCCCGGTGCGCTCCCGGAATTCCCGGGCCTGCCATTCGATTGCCGTGATCAATCCTAATTCGTCAAGAATGCTGGGCCTTAAAACGGTGGCGATACTGTGCATACGGTCGATAATGGCGTCGATGGATTGCTCTATTTTACTTATTTTTGCTGTCAACTGGAAATCGTCCGGCGATACGGACGTAACTAATAATTCGTCGATGTCTATTTTTAACGACGTCAGCGATTGGCCCAGTTCATCATGCAGTTCACGGGCTATTCTTGTTCTTTCTTTTTCAATCAGGGTTTGCAGGCGAATCGCAAAAAGCCGCAACTGTTCCCGTGACGCTATCAATTCGTCTCCAATCTTTTTTCTATCCGTTACGTCGCGAATAACGCTGACTATGGCAATCCTGTTTCCTGCATTGTTTACTATTGCCGTTACGGTATTTTCCGTAAAAAATACCGATCCGTCCTTCTTACGCATTGTGTATTCTATCCGAAATATTCCATTAGCGTCAAGGTCGTCAAACATTTCCCGGCCAAATCTCTCATACATCTGCATATCGACGTGAAGAAATTCGGTATTACGGCCGACCATATCATCCTCTTTATACCCAAATACCCGCCGGGCAGCCGGGTTGCAAGAGAGGATTACGCGAGTATCGGGGCATATTATAAACACCGCCTGGTCAAGACTGGCAAAAGTCTTTTCCAATAAGACTTTTGTTTGCCTTAGTTCATCCTCCACTTTCAAACGTTCCGTAATGTCTTCCAACATCTCTATTGCCGCGGAAACCTTTGACGGAGCGTTTATTGCCGATTTATTTATTGCCAATCCGTTTATTGCCGGTTCATTTATTATCGGCGTCGAGATTATTCTGTAACGTCTGGTCTCGTCGCCGACGACCGCCTCGACGACGGATTCGTATACCCGGCCGTCTTCCAGCGTCTTAAACGTTTGGCAGTGGGGGCACATATTGTCCGCCGGCTGACGGTTAAAATTAAAGGATTGATAACATACCGGAGTTTGCGTCGTATCTATATGGGGATACCACTTTTTCGCCTGGCTGTTTAAAGAAATAATCTTCATATCGCGACTAATTACCGCTATGCCCATTCCGACGTTATCGACGATGCTTCTGTACTTTTCTTCGGATTGTTTAGCGTTAACCAGCGCGTCTTCCAGGCGGTTGTTCGTTTCCCATTGAAAAACAGATAGAATTCTTGCGATATTCCATGCCGATATCACTACGAATATGGCCCTGATCATACGCACGGGCATATTTACGACCGAATGAAACGACTCGACATTGAGCCAATTGGAAGGGAAAAAATCGCTGCGCGGGACAATCAATCCCCCCAGTATCCCATAGATGAAAAAAGATCCCGACAGTGCCCATAATTTATACTTCATCCTTGCCGCTTGTTTTAAATTTGGATCTTCTCTCCGGTAATAAAGGATAAATCCCAGGCCCGTAAGTACGGAGCCGGGAAACCCCATAAAGTATCTTGCCATAATATTGCCAGTTTTCCAAAAGTCTCCGGAGCGTATAGAAATGGCCAGTATAATAAACACTATCAGGGAGAGCAGCCACAAGTCGGAGGAAAACATTCGGTGAATTTTTGACTTTACTTTCAGATTTTGCATGAAAATCCGAAATCCGAATTCGAATAAAAAACAAAATGACGACACAAGAAATATCCAGCGAATATAATCGAGAACTTTTGTCCTGCCCTTAATGACCGCCCACATGTCCAACCACTCGTTTATACCGTGAATAATTCCGAAAAGTCCTAAGAGCCAAATGAATTTACCTATTTTGAAAATACTGTTTGCCTTGTATTGTGTTAATATGCTATATCCGATTAAAAAGAAGGCCAACCCGTAAATAAAATAGATTACGTCTAAATCGTTTTTTAAATATATATCGTGTATCATCCGGTATTCCTCCTTGCTGCGTTGTTTAATACTGCTATATCCCGGAGTTAAATCAGTAGCACTATAGGTAAATTACCTACACGTAATAAGTAATACTATCATATCTGTATTCATATTATTACCTAACCATCCTATTGTCGACTTTAGATAGTATCATAAGTATATTACCTATATAGTTTAAGTAAATCATTGAGTATTTAATCATCCTATTACCTATTGATTATAGCATACGTTAGTTAATATTATATATTATAAGATTCATAATTATATATTATAACATTAATTATTACATTATAATTGCCTGTACGATTTTAACTTTAAACGCTCTATTTGGAAGTTATAATACGTAATCGCGATTCTTGTATTAAGGGGGTGGCAATATGTCGGATACAGCAGAAGATACAGTCTTAACGGGTACGGCTTTAGCAGGTACGGCCATAGCGGGTAACAGGGAAAAGATAAATTATAATCGATGGATAAAACCGGTGTTTCCATTTCTCAAGTGGTTTCCGGAGGTGCGATATACATGGAAAAGCGATCTCTTTGCAGGATTAACGGGAGCGGTTTTAGTGCTTCCACAGGGTGTGGCATTTGCAATGATCGCGGGAATGCCGCCACAGTACGGTCTTTATTCGGCAATGATACCGGCAATTATCGCGGCGCTTTTTGGCTCGTCCAGACATTTAATCTCCGGGCCGACGACTGCTATTTCGATTGTCATATTCGGCACTCTCATAGGCATGGCGGAACCCGGTTCCGGGCGTTATATCGAGCTTGCGATGCTGCTGACGTTTATCACCGGCGTATTTCAATTTTCACTTGGGCTGTCCAGGTTGGGAGGATTGATAAATTTCGTTTCCCACTCCGTAGTTACCGGATTTACCACCGGCGCGGCGCTGCTTATCGCGGTAAGCCAGCTTAAGCACGTTTTTGGCCTGAAGTTTAGAAATGCGCCGGAGTTTACTCAAAACATAGCCCAGATAAACAGACATATCACGGAGTACAATCCTCGCTCCCTGACGATAGCTTTAGTAACTTTGTTCGCGGTAATAATAATACATAAGCTAAAACCTAAATGGCCCGGAATGTTATTTGCGATGGTATTGGGCAGTCTGTTGACGGTAGGCCTTGGCTGGAACGGTAGTGGCGTACAGGTTGTCGGTGCTTTGCCGGCCACTCTTCCGCCCTTTAAAATACCGGATTTTTCATTCGGGTCGATTAAACTCCTGGCTACGCCCGCGTTGGCAATAGCCATGCTTGGCCTTATGGAAGCCGTCTCGATTGCCAGGTCGATTGCCTTGCACTCGGGGCAGCGTATCGACGGCAACCAGGAGTTCATCGGGCAAGGTTTGTCCAATATAATAGGCTCGTTTTTTTCGGCGTACGCGTGTTCGGGTTCTTTTACCAGGTCAGGCATTAACTATCAATCCGGCGCAAAAACTGCCGCTGCCGCACTGTTCGCGGCCTTTTTGCTTGAGGGCATACTCAAACTTGTAGCCCCGTACGTAGCTTATTTGCCGATGCCGTCCATGGCCGCGGTTATCTTAGTCGTAGCCTACAAGTTGGTAAACTTCCATCACATCAAAGATATAATAAAAATATCGAGGTCCGACGCCTCCGTGATGGTAATAACCTTCTTATCTTCCATATTCCTGGAGCTTGAGTTTGCCATTTATATCGGTACGTTTATCTCGATTGTGCTGTATCTCAAGAAGACCGCCAAGCCCGAAGTATTGACCAAGGTGCCGGAGCCGGGCAGCCGTAAATTCATAACCGATCCGAACTTGTCCCAGTGTCCTCAACTCGGTATAGCCATGATCGAAGGCGATATGTATTTTGCAGCGACTTTTTATATCGAGGAGCAGATTGCACGTTTGAGAACGTATCATCCGGCACAGGACAAGCTAATCGTAGTCTGTTCTAATATCAACCAGGTTGACGCGGCAGGATGCGAGGCTTTTAAAAACATTATAAACGAGTATCGCAGGAATAAAGGCGACATTTACTTCTGCGGCATCAAGAAGAAACTTCATTCTATTTTGCAGGTAAGCGGAATACTAGATATCATTGGTGCCGACCATATTTTCGACCATAAGAGGACGGTACTAAAAAATATAGTACCGACCGTTGACATGAAAAAGTGTGTTACTTGTCCACACAACGTCTTCTCGGAATGTGACATAAATAAGTCTATCGGCCAGAAACTTTATACACAAGGCCATATATCGAATATTCCGGGTATTCCAAATACGTCTGCTATGCCGGGTATTGCGAATGTTCATGGATTGCCATCTTACGAAAATGTATAGCATACTGAAATGTATAACAATAGAATGTCCGTTATAACTATGGGAGGTATCCAATGTCTGTTATAACTATAAGCAGAGCGCCGTATAGCATGGGTAAAATAATAGCCGAAGGTGTTTCGGGCCAACTGGGTTACAAGTGCGTGGGTAATGAGATCTTTGCCATGGCGTCGAAGGAATTCGGTATCCCCGAAACGCAGCTTCATCGTGCTATCGCACATGCACCGTCATTCTGGGGTATGCTCTTTGTCAGGAGGCTTAAGCATATATCTTACTTACAGGCGGCTCTCGTTAAATTTTTTCTGAACGATAACATCGTCTACTACGGGCCGGCAGGACATTTGCTCATTCAGGGCGTATCTCATATATTAAAGGTGTGTATACAGGCAAATATCGACGATAGGGTGCATCTGAAGGCAAAAACCGAGGATATTTCAAAAAAGGAGGCCTTACGAAAGCTGCTGAAAGAAGACCTGGATCGTAAAAAATGGAGCAGGTTTATTTATAAGATTGAAGATAGTGAGAAGAGTCTCTACGATTTGGTAATCGATACAGGAAGAACAAGTATAGAAGACGTTGTAAAAAACATCTCGTCGGAGGCTTTGCTGAACAGGTACTGGAGGACGACTTATTCGGTTAATTGCCTGAAAAACATCGCACTGGCCTACAGTGTGAAAGCATCCCTCCTTGACGTAGATCGCGATGTAAACGTGCGGGCAAGTATTGGTAATGTATTCATTCATACAAGGGCGCTCCAAAGGGAAAGAGAAAAACGCATAGCCGTGGTTAAAAAGGCAACACAAGGTATAGAAGGTATCGAAAACCTGGAAGTTATTATAACCGAGGACATATTTGCAAAATATGTCGAAACATACAGATAAGTGCTATTGGAGACAAGATGGAAAATGATTATGAAGTACTTGTAGTCGATGACGAACGCATTGTAGGGAAACAATTAAAATCGGCATTGTCAAAGGATGGCTATAAGGTGGAGGCGTATGAGGTACCGGCGGAGGCGATTAAGAGGCTCGATGAAAAGTCGTTCGATATAGTGGTAACGGATATTCGCATGGATATAGTCGATGGAATAGAAATCCTGGAACATGCCATGAATAAATCGAACAGAACAAAAGTAATAATGATAACCGGCTTTGCAATGATGGAACTGGCCCGGCACGCTATGGATAAAGGAGCATTCGATTTCATAGCCAAGCCGTTTAAACCGGACGACTTGCGATCCTCCGTTGCAAGAGCCGTCAAAACGATACAGCAGGCCAATTAGGTTTATTAAAAAACAAGTGTTGCAAGCAAGTGACGCAACATGCCCACAGATATAAAAACAGTATTTTCTGTCACTATCGGGCAACAGATACAAAGTTGCAATCAAAAAGAAAGTATTTAACCACGAAATGCACGAAAGTCACGAAAACGGCAGACGATAATTCGCGAACTGGCGAACGTCGGGGGAGACTCTTTTTCGTGTTCTTTCGAGCCGTCAGCCGAATTCGCGGGGTTTTTCGTGGTTACAAAAAATCCTTAATTCGGGAGGAATACTCCCGTGAATATGCAGCAGGCCCTTACGTTCGGATTCTTCGGGTATCTGCGAAGGTTCCGGTACTTTATCCGGCTCCTGTTGGTGAGGAAGCTTTGTACCGGAGGAAGGTTCATTTTTGGGCATCGACCAGGTTGGCACCTGCCGGGATGACGTTAATGGTGTTATTTGACAGGCGAGCGCTTTATCTTTTTTAACCAGAAAAACATTCTCGTCAAACGAGACCTCGTCCGATGAGATCTGTTCCTTGTACCATACACGCCCGAAAGTGCCATCCGGTTTCCGTCCGGAGGCAAGTCCAAAATCGTCACGCCCGACGAATCCCGGTATCCTTCCTTTTAACACCGTAAGTGTGTGCCTGAGTAGTTACAAGAAAATAAACAAAATCGATTGTTAAATTAGGAGCTAACCGGATAGGCATTATTTTTAAATAGCTCAATCTCTCCTTTCCCGTCATTGCAGATCTTGTCCCGGAATCGTGTGCCTGTGAGTGTGCATCGTCTCCCGGCCTAATATTTTCCACGGGAAATACCGATATGGTATAATATATATACGATAAATTACGCCAGGTATGCATAAGTGGGTAATTCAGGATGTGTAATTAAATATATTACAATTACTATAATCGGAATAATACCTGAAGTTAAGGAGGCAGAGCATTATGATATCGGCTCTTTACGCTGCTTTAAGCGGCTTGAATTCAAACGGGGCTTCTATAGGCGTATCGGCCAACAACGTGTCAAACCTCGCCACTGCGGGCTTTAAGGGTAGCAGGGCCAATTTCGCCGATACCTTCAACCAGTCCTTAAACAACGTTAACGCCAGCCAGGTAGGAAGCGGCAGCATGGTAAACTCCCTGCAGAGGCAGTTCACGCAGGGAGCCATCGTAAGTACCGGCAATCCCCTTGACCTGGCCATAGGCGGCAACGGTTTTTTCATCGTTAAAAGTCCCACACAAGGACTCTCCTACACGAGGGCAGGCAATTTCCAGGTCGACTCTCAGGGATATGTAACGACGCCGGAGGGCGGCAGACTTCAGGGATACGCACCCGGCTCTACGACGCCTGGAGACCTTAACGTCGGCAACTTAACCACGTCCGCCGGTGCTACGAAAAACGTGGCACTTTCAATGAACCTGAACTCCCATTCTCCGGTAAACTCATCCCCGTTTGCAATAGTCAACGGCCAACCTGCCAACTACGATTACTCTGCAACCACGACGGTTTACGACTCCCATGGCGGGGCCCACGACGTAACCGCCTACTTCTCCAGGACCGGCACCAACACGTGGGACGTAAACTACGCATCGAATTCCGGCCCTAACTCTTCCATGGTACAGTCGGCAGGAAAGCAGACCCTTACCTTCGACTCCATTGGAACACTTACCGGCAATACGGCTGCACCAATCCGGTTCGATTTCGGAGGCGGCACTGCCGGCCCGCAGGACATAACTTTCGAATACGGCAACTCAGGCAAAACCGGCAACCAGTCTTCGGGTACTACGCAGCTTGCAGCGGACTCCCAGGTAACCGGCGCCACCCAGGACGGAACACCTCCGGGCAACGCAAAGTCGGTGAGCATCGGCCAGGATGGCTCCATCACGGCTACCTTCGACAACGGCCAGACAACAGCGTTAGGCAAAGTGGCCCTGGCTGATTTCGCCAACCCCGGTGGCCTTACGAGTGTGGGTAACAACTCCTTTGTCCAATCGGCAAGTTCGGGAGAGCCTCTCGTCAACCAGGCTAATTCCGGGGGGACGGGCAACATTCTTTCCGGCTCACTGGAGACGAGTAACGTAGACCTGGCGGATCAGCTTGTTTCCATGAACATTTCGAAGACCGATTTTACCGCCAACCTGGCAACCGTAAGGGTTGCCTACGAAATGATGGACGAAGTCCTGAAACTTAAGAGCTAAGTTTGGGGTGCGATTAATACCAAATTGCATTCATTCGATTAGCTTCGAAGCCAATCGTCGAAAGCTCCCCGACGTACGTAACAGTACGCCTGCGTCGCTTTCTCCTTGCCGCCTTGTTGCTCTTTTGAATGCAAATTCGAATGCAAATTGGTATAAGATTATTAAGAGGTGGATACTTTTATGTTTAAAGGAACTCGTATTATAGTTTTCGTAATCGCCGCATTAAGTGCCTTTTTAACTTTTGCGGCCGTTTTGTACGCTTATCCTAACGACAATTCGCCGCTTGGAATTAATATCCGCGCGATCCAATATTGGGGCACGGAGCTTCAAACCGTGGATTTCTTCAAGCGCGCAGCCTACGGAAACGCCGCGGGAGGACTTTGGGTGACACGCAACGACACTACGTGGGATACCCAGGAGGAGAGTTTCCTCGACCTTGACGCAAACGGCTGGCCAAAAACGCTTCCGGCCCCGAACTCAACCCTCAAATACCGCTACGTTACTACCATAATCGCGCCCGGTACAACCCACTATCCGGGCGGCAGATATACGGTTTTATATGATGGCCAGGGTACGCTTGCTTATACCGGCGACGCCGTCAAAAACCCGTGGCTCTCGCAAGCGGGGCAAGACATAATCGACGTTACGCCAGGCAGGGGATTCATGATCTCGATTATGTCCACCGACCTTAACCATACCGGCAACTATATCCGTAACATACATATTATACCTCCCGGCGGCACCTGCAACAACGATCCCACGTACTATGCCGCAGATTCGTCGGCTTGCCCATCGGGTTACCAGCCGCTCACCTCTACCTACCAGACGCAGTACTTCCATCCGCTTTTTCTCAACGACATTAAATATTTTTCAACGATACGTTTTGTGCATTTAATTGGTACCATCACGACGCAAATAACTGACTGGTCGCAACGCCCCCGGATGAGCTACGCCAGTTGGGGCTACTCACCCCCTGACGGCGCTCCGGTTGAACTGGCCATCTACATGGCCAATACGCTGAACGCCTCTCCCTGGCTGGAAGTGCCGGCAAGGGCGACCGACGATTACATTACGCAATTTGCGCAGCTTACGAAATCGCTCTATACCGGCAAACGTCCGATTTACCTGGAGTATTACAACGAGGCCTGGAATCCGTCGTTTCCCTACAACGTAAACGGCAATTGGATCCAGGCACAAGGCGTTGCACGCTGGCCCAATTCGACTGTGGATGCCTACACAAAGCTGCTCAACTGGTACGGTATGAGAGCGGCCGACGTATGCCGGATATGGAAACAGGTATTTGCCGGCAGCACCACGCAAATCAAGTGTGTCATGGGTTCGCAGTCCACTACCAACACATGGGTTTCCAACCAGGTCTTGTCCTGCCCGCTCTATGCGGCGGAGGCGGGCGTGGGACACAACTGTGCCACGCAAATGGACGCACTTGCCACGGCCCCTTACTTCGGTGCTTATATCAATTCTGCAAGATACCCGGAGATAAACACCTGGTTGACTCAGGCCGATGGCGGGCTTGGCAGCCTGTTTACCGAACTCACGACGGGCCTGATTGCCCGCAACAACGGCAAGCCGTATGCCGCGATTCAACAAGTGCTGGACGAAATCGTTGCACAATCAGGTATTGCCAAACAATACGGCCTGCAATTCGTTGCCTACGAAGGTGGATTAAACCTGGTAGTACCCGGTACGACCGGTTATGATGCACTCCAAAATCTGTTTGCCACGGCTAGCCGCGACCCGAGGATGGGGCCATTGTATACGCAGTTGCTCAACGGATGGAAGCAATACGGAGGCGGTCTGTTCAACATATTCGAAAGCACCGCGGCTTATGATGCCGCCAACGGCAATTCCGCGCTGCTAGAGTTCCAGGGGCAGCCCCGCGCTCAGGCACCGAAATACGATGCCATGCTCAATTTCATCGCCGCCAATAATTGCTGGTGGACGGGATGTTCCTCTGATTCAAGTCCGGCTTCGAACCCTAAGCCTGCGATAAAAGCAAACGGAAAAGATGCCGCCTCGGTTGACCTAACCAGATTCGATTCGCTTAGCCTGGCGGTATCCCTCGCGTCGGGCAATATGTCGGGACAAAAGGCGGACTGGTGGCTTTACGCAAATACGCCTTATGGAAATTTTTATTTCGACTTGTCAACCACCTGGGCTCCCGGATACAGAGTAACGTACACCGGCGAATTGTTCAACCTGCCATCGACGACGGTATTGACGTTGCCTCTTGCCGGGTTACAATCGGGAAGCTACGTGTTTACATTTGAGGTTGACACAAATCCGGACGGCGTAAAAAACGGCGACATTTACACAAGCAGCGTGAGTGTAAACTTAAAATAGCAAACCGGTAATGACGAAAAGGAAAAGGACCGATTCCGGTCAAGCCGGAATGACGAAAAAGAGCAGGGACAGGAAGGGCAAGGACAGGACAAGAACGACAACAGAGCTGAACGTCGCGTATGTAAATATATTATTGCACATTTGATTTAGAATTGGAATTAAAAGTGAAAAAGGAAAGGGAGAGTTGAATCTCCCTTTCCTTTTTTCTATGGCATTTTACAACTGTATACTTTACAATATCACAACTTCTCAACATCTATGGCAATCGTACTATTACTTGGTTGTGGTAGCTGCCTTTCCGGCCTTCTTCTTAAGGGAGGCCTGTGCGGATGCCAGTCTTGCAAGCGGCACCC
>JADFXJ010000166.1 GCA_015233615.1 Nitrospirota bacterium | reverse complement strand
CAATGACGTGGTGGACAAAGCGGTGGAGGCTATTATAAAGGCCAATCAAACCGGGAGGCCCGGAGACGGTAAGATCTTCGTGTGCCCGGTGGAAGAGGCGATACGCGTCAGGACTGGCGAGACCAGAACGGACGCCCTGTTGTAAACCCCAAAGGAGTAAAAACATGGCACAATTAGTAGGTTATACGAGAAGTGGAAAACCCTGGACTCCACGCTTTCTGGAATCCATCGACTGGAACAAGTGCATTGGGTGCGGCAGGTGCTACAAGACTTGCAGCCGTGGAGTGCTTGAGCTTGTCGACAAACCCTTCGAGGGGGAAGACGAGTTCGGTGACGATTTAGGTAACAAAGTTATGTCCGTGGCCAACCCGGACGACTGCATAGGGTGCGAGTCCTGCGCCAGGGTATGCACGAAGAAATGCCATACCCACGTAACTTTGTAGCAGTTTATAGCGGGTAGCCGCCAGAAGTCGTTATAGATCGTTAGTAGCCGTTAACAGCAGCCGGGAGCCATTAATACCCGATTGAATGGCTCCCGGTTTACCTTACAGTCAGGCCACAAGATATGGAGTATGGAGGATTATAAAATGACGGACCCGAAATTGAGCATAAAAAACCACCCGTGCCTCTCCGTAGGGGCACATGGCAAGTACGCCAGGCTGCACCTTCCCGTGGCTCCGGACTGTAACGTCCAGTGCAGGTACTGCGTACGCAAGTACGATTGCGTCAACGAATCCCGTCCCGGCGTGACGAGCAAGGTGCTGACCCCCGTGGAAGCCATGCAGCGGGTACGCGTACTCATGGAAAGGGAGGGACGTCGAATTTCCGTGATTGGGATAGCAGGCCCGGGAGACCCGCTCTTTAACGACGCTACGATAGAGACCTTCGAAAGAATCCATCTGGAGTTTCCGGAGTTGATCCTTTGCGTCTCTACAAACGGCCTCCTCCTGCCCGACAAGCTTGGCGATCTGGTAAGGGTGGGCGTATCGAGCGTCACGGTGACGATAAGTGCCGTAAGTGCGGAAACCGCCGAAAGAATCTATTCCTTCGCTACATACGGTGGCAATCGCTATACTGGCGCCGAATCGGCAGCTTTAATCCTGGCAAGGCAGTGGGAAGGTCTTGGCCTGGCTATTGACGCCGGTATGACGGTAAAGGTAAACACAGTGTTCGCTCCCGGTGTAAACGATCACGAAATACCGTTCATAGCACGTAAGGCGGGCAGAATGGACGCGTATATGATGAACATACTCCCTCTGATACCCCAGGGCGGGTTCAAAGCAGTCAGGCGTCCCGGCCACGACGAGCTGATAGCGCTCAGGACAGAGTGCGCGCCATATATAAAGCAGATGGGCCACTGCAGGCAGTGCCGCGCAGACGCCTTTGGCGCACTTGGCGAGGACAGAGACATGGAACTGGAAGTGTTTCATTCGAAACTCGGCGAGGAATACTGCGAAATGGTCGTTTAACGTGGTTTAATGTGGATTTACCGGAAGGTAAGAAGTTAAAGGTTACAGTTACCGATGAAACTGAGATACAACCTGAAAACAAAATGACGAACGAAGAGTTATTAGATTGTGAATACGATGAGTTTTTAAAGTTAGCAGGGATTATGGATAGTCGTATAGAAGACTTAGCGGAAAATCACGACAAATATCTTTACGATGGGAAGCAGTAAAACCCGGCCATGCCTAGGGAAGTAGATTTTAATTTTTTTTTAAATCTCTCCCACGGCAGTTAAATTTATTTCTATGAGAGACTATAACCATAGTCTATTTGCGTCGGATTGAGTTAAAACTAAGTGCTAAAGGTATTGGCCATACTGCGGAAGACGTCATGGAAGACATGCGACACCTCCATTGCGTTTTGATAATGAGAGATGGTGGAAAGAAGGCGGAGCGTCGTATCGAGATACCAACGAAGACCCAAGCCGAAGTCCTATCTGCTGAAGAGCTCCCTCATAAAAGCGCACATTGGAGAGAAAACCTTATATCCCCTCCTTTAATTTTAATAAGGAGGGCAAAGACTCCAGGCCCACTCGTGGTCTCAGGATACCTGGGGTTGTAGTAAAGATGCGTTTGCCATGAGGGGGGGGGGGGGAGCCATGGATGACCCCCAACACGGCATCGCTCATTGAAATCAATCCCTCAAAAATCTCATCAGCTCATTCACACTTGACGCTTTTCTGACTGCCTCTTTAAAAGCTTCAAGCTTCTCGACGCTTCCAATTTTCCTAATATCGTCCATAAGAAATAGCCCTTCGGAGCCATATTTTATATCCAGCACAACCTCTATCTCTTCCAGTATTCCTTCCAGTTTTCCGGCAAGGAAAGTTTCATCCGTGCTTATATCAATCGTTACAGGCATTTTATCTTCTACCTCCTTTTTTACCAATGATGTCAAGCCTCTAAGTCTGGCGAGGTTTTTCAGACCCGCCAAATAATCCTTCTGTTGCTTTTCGGGCAATAGCTTAAATATGTCTCTTATAGCCCTTAACATCTCGATAGGATCTTTCATCCTGCATAAAATGGAAAGCAAAGCATCGTCGGGATTTTCATTGCCATCGAGCAGCTCGGAACAATTAATATCCCGAATGTCCATAAACGCGCAAGAGTAGTTTAATGTCTCATGTTGAATCCTGTCAGTCATCCTTAGTGGTTCATTCCCAACGTAAAGCAACAACTGGCGGGTCTTAAGTCCGTGCCCTTGAAATATCGGTGAATAATAATCGTGCATCCTCCATACCATATTATTTTCGTTATTAAATTGGAGTTCTAAATGAAAAATACTGATATCGGGTAGTTTAATCACTATGCCGGGTTCTCTGTTTTGGACGGTAGGGAAATTGGTGTCCAGAAATTCACCTTCCTCAAATCCGGTTAGTATTTTCAGAAACTGCTTGGGTATTTTCTTAATCGTTTTCTTAAGCGTGATATCGTAAAGCTGGCTCATATACAAGTATCCTCCTTTTCCGTCATTCCGGGCAAGTTCCGTAATCCGTCCTTTACCTATATTAACCAAATAACAAGATTTTTATCCATGTGAATTAAATCGGAAAATGTTAGAATATCGGGGGAATAACCTGGTGCCATGGGTCACAACGAAGCATTAAAACCGTAAGGAGGAACGTTATGGTTAGCGAAAAGTCGAAGTTTGAATCGAAATCGAAGTCAAAATTAATCGTTACAGTTGCAATCTTAACCGTTTTCATTGCGTTGGCCGCGTTTGCAAGCTATTCGATAAGTGCTTCAAGCGCCTCGGCTTTCACGATCAACCTTCCGCAGACTGGGCAGACAACCTGCTACGATGCAAGCGGCAGCAAGATCGCCTGCGCGGGCACCAGGCAAGACGGGGACATTAAGGCTGGTGTAGCCTGGCCAAACCCACGGTTTACTGACAACGGCGACCAGACGATGACGGATAAACTCACCGGCTTGGCATGGGCAAAAGATGCCGGTACGCCAACAAAAGGTTCATGCACAGGCGGCGCTATGGCGTGGACAAACGCGCTCGATTACGTAGCCTGCCTGAATACCGCCAATTACCTTGGGCATAACGACTGGCGGCTGCCGAATATTAACGAGTTGGAAAGCCTGGTAAATGCCGAACAAAGTTACCCTAACCAATGGCTTGGTACACAGGGATATGCAAATGTTCAGTCTAATTGGTATTGGTCGTCTACTACCTTCGCCTACTGGAATGACTACGCTTGGATCGTCTACATGGGCAATGGCTATGTGGACGGCATCGTTAAGTCTAATAACAGTTACGTGTGGCCCGTCCGGGCTGGACAGTCTGGGTCATTTGGTAATTCGGCCATTTGG
Source organism: Nitrospirota bacterium (assembly GCA_015233615.1). Classification (GTDB taxonomy): domain Bacteria; phylum Nitrospirota; class Thermodesulfovibrionia; order Thermodesulfovibrionales; family Magnetobacteriaceae; genus JADFXJ01. The sequence goes on along the minus strand of JADFXJ010000166.1, from coordinate 2,754 downwards.
GCCACAGGTCAGACGCAAAGCTACCATTCCGGCGATGATGGCGCAATCAAGACGGGAGCTGTCTGGCCAAGTCCCAGGTTTATCGATAACGGCGATGGCACGGTAATGGATAATCTTACAGGCCTGACGTGGACTAAAAACGCGAACCTGGCAGGAACCTACAAAACCTGGCAGCAGGCGTTGGATTACGTGGCCTCTATGAATACCGGCGCAGGTACTTACGGTCATACCGACTGGCGGATGCCAAACAGGAAGGAGCTTAGAGGTTTGGCGGATTATTCGAAATATAGTGCTTCTCTGCTGGCAGGAAATCCATTTACCAATGTGCAGGCGAGCTACTATTGGTCATCTACTTCCAACGCCAACAATACCGGCTACGCCTGGATCGTCTACATGAGCCATGGCCACGTGTACGGCCTCGTTAAGTCAAATAACTACTGCGTTTGGCCCGTGCGTATGGGACAGATTGGTAATTTGGCCAATTTGGTAATTTCGCGCACCGGAACAGGCATCGGTACAGTAACCAGCGCCGACGGAAAAATAAATTGTGGCAGTGCCTGCAGCGGGACATACTCACCTGGTACGGGGGTTACGTTAACGGCTGCGGCAAGCTCGGGATCGACGTTTGCCGGCTGGTCGGGCGGTGGCTGCAGCGGCACCTCATTCTGCACCGTGACGATAAATTCGGACACGACCATAACCGCTACGTTTAATTCAAACGCGACGCCGACTCCTACGCCCACGCCTACACCAACCCTTACACCGACACCAACCCCAATCACCCATGTTGACAAGGCCATCATTGTAGCGGGTGGCGGGCCTTTTAACGGTAACGTTCTGTGGGACTCCACCAAAACAACGGCTGATAACGCATACAACACCCTCATTGCCCAGGGGTTTACAAAGGACACGATAAAATACCTGAGCGCGGAGAAAGGCAGCAATCCATACGTAAACGATACCGCCACTAGCGATAACCTTAAAAACGCCATCAATAACTGGGCTTCGGACGCAAAAGACATTGTAATTTATTTTACGGATCATGGCGGTTATGGAACGTTTACAATGGGGGAGACTGATATTCTCCAGGCGGCAACATTTAAAAACTCGCTGGACGTGCTGCAAACACAGATTAGTGGTATGATCGTCTTTATCTACGACGCTTGCGAATCGGGAAGTTTTATCGCTTATTTAACGCCTCCGGCGGGGAAACTGCGTATTCTTATAAGCAGCGCCAAATCGGATCAACAGGCCTACTTTGTAACAAAGGGGCTGATCTCATTCTCCAACTACTTCTGGAACAAGATCCTCAACGGCGCCAACATTGACGACGCTTTCGTTGACGCAAAAAACGCCACCAGTGTGTTGTCGACAAACCAAATAGCGCAAATCGACGACAACGGTAACGGCATCCCCAACGAGAAGGACGACGGCGAACTCGCGGCAACCAAACACATCGGGAAAGGCATCGCGGCGGCAGCCGGCGGTTTGAGAGTTATGGCGGTTTCTACCGACACTCCGACATTGTCCGGTTCTTCTTCCGCCAAAATTATCATAAATGACGCCGACATATCGCATACCGAAACAGTGCAAAAGGTTTGGGCGATCATAATTCCGCCTGGATACAGCACGGGTTCATCAGCCATTCCCGTTACCGATCTTCCCACGGTCGAACTGAATTACGCAGGCGCGAGCAAACGTTACGAGGGAACGTATACCCAGTTTTCGGCATCGGGCAAGTACACGGTCTCTGCTTACGCAATGGACGACAAGGGTAACCTCTCGATGCCGGTGTCAACGACCGTTACACAAACGGCTTCTTCGGCTTCGAACCCAAAGCCCGTGGTAACGGTTAACGGAAGTAACGCCTACTCGGTTGACCTTACCACCTTCGATAGGCTTACACTGGCGGTTTCACTCGATCCGGGTATCGGTGCCGGAAAAAAAGCCGACTGGTGGCTTTACACGTATACGCCTTACGGGACTTTTTACTTCGACTTGTCAACCAACTGGACATTCGGATACAAAGTAACATACACCGGCGAGTTGTTCGACCTTCCATCTACGCCTGTATTGACGTTACCTCTCAAAGGGTTACAACCGGGAAACTATATGTTTATATTCGAGGTCGACACAAATCCGGATAGTATAAGAAACGGAGATATTTACACGAGCAGCGTGGGTGTAAACGTGAAATAGACGCGAACTATAAACGGATGCCGGATAGATGCCGGGTTGTGGCCATAAGTGTATAAGTGTAATATCAGAACTCCAGATCCAGGGTAATCTGACATGCTACCAAAACTGTAAAAAAGGGTTCCGTGCATAAATATAGAAGCGGTTCCCCGGAGATGGGCCGGGGAACCAGGCATTATGGTGAGGGCTTTACGGGGGGGGTATTGTGGGGGGGGGTATTATGACGTAAACGTTTTTTACGTTGAGGATTCCTTCAATCTGATCTCTACTCTTCTATTTTGGGCCCTGTGCTCGTGTGTGTCGTTTGGTACTATCGGACGGCTGTCGGCGCTGCCTTTGACGTAAAAGCGCGTGGGATTCATGCCATGGACGTTTATAAAGTATTTCAGAACGTTCGTAGCCCTGGCGGCGGAGAGCTCCCAGTTCGATGGGAATGCATGTGTATTTATGGGGACATTGTCGGTATGGCCGTCTATTTCCACTGCGTATTGGGGATAAAGTTGTATGATTTCGGCTACTTTATCGAGTAAGGGTTTGGTTTCCATTAAAACGTCGGCC
>JADFXJ010000037.1 GCA_015233615.1 Nitrospirota bacterium | reverse complement strand
ATTCGCGGGCCAGGCCTTCTTTAACGGCACGCATATTTAACGCGAAAAGAGCCTTCTCAAATGTCGTTGTAAGGATAGTTGTTTCTGTAGCCGCGAGTTCCCTATGAGTATCGTGTACGTTTTGGTCGGAGACGGTTTTTTTGACGGGGGCCGGCGTTGCATTGTTTTAAAACACCCGGGGGATATGATAAAATAATTTATGAAGGGGATAGCGCTGGAAAAGGAGGGATGTTAAGTTGATAGAGAGCAAGGAAACGGAAATAATTGTTAAAGATAATACGGATGATGACACGTATTGGATAGAAAAAGCGATTGAAGCTGAAAAGAGCGGTTATGCCGGTTATGAAGAATCGATAGAATTTCTTCTGGAAAGGCTTGTTTAAGCTGGATTTCACAAATGATGCATTAGCTTTTTTAAACAAGCTTGACGCAAAGCAGTTTCGCCAGGTATCCAAAAAAGTATTTGGGCTAATGAAAAATCCGTTTCCTATAGACTCAAAAGTACTTAAAGGAAGTCAATATAAGAGGGTGGATGCAGGCGAATATAGGATTATCTATTTAACGGATGACAATATCCTGAAAATAATAACCATTGGCAAACGTAATGACAGTGAAGTTTATAGAAGGCTATAGAGGCGCAATAAATAGTTGTTTCCGCAGCTTGAGGTTTGAGATGAGATCTTCCCCCTCCGCCGACTTAAAAATAAAGTAGTTGGCAATATTTAAACAAGTATACATATCAATCCTCCATCAGCCCTTTATTACTTTATTATACACCATGGCAGGTTACAAATAGGATACAAATATAAACTTTCCGGGGAAAATACCGTAACGGGCTATGCACCCGGTCCCCGGCTTCGGTAGAGGCTCCGGTATATGGAAGTGCAAATTATGTATAGTATCAGGATATGAGTAACCCTTAACACCTACGCCGGAAACCTGAAGTTCGGGAAGGCACAAGTTTTGTTTCAGCTTTCAAGTTGAATAACAATTTATTCATCTGTTAGAATACGTGGATGAGTACCGCGTTAAGGCAGGCTGACGTATTGTCCCGGACAATCGCCAGGACGATAGACGTTTTGCTTGCAACAGCGATGATGGAAGCAATACCGCGGGTTGGTTACTATATGGGTATCGTGTACGTTTTGGTCGGAGACGGTTTTTTTGACGGGGCCAGTGTTGGCAAGAAGCTGATGGGGCTGGTTGTGAGAAAGTCCGATGGTGCCGATACGCTTACGGTGCGGGATTCTATATTGAGAAACGCCACTCTGGGCCTGGCGGTTATCTTTTGGAGGCTACCTTTTGTCGGCTGGCTGCTTTTTTTTGTCATAGCCGGCCTGGAATTCATTATAATGATAGGAAGCAGTGAACGAATGAGAATAGGAGACGAAATCGCCGGAACCAAAGTATTGTCGACCCGGGTACTTCAGACCGATAAATGTAAGGAGGATCAATGATATTGAGTAAACTGTTAGGGTTGTTTTCGAACGACCTGGCTATAGACCTGGGTACGGCAAATACCCTCGTGTACGCAAAAGGCAAGGGGATAGTGTGCGACGAGCCCTCCGTGGTGGTTATGAGAATCGACACCAAAAAGATCATTGCCGTAGGAATCGAGGCGAAAAGGATGCTTGGCAAGACGCCTGCCAACATTATAACCATCCGGCCGATGAAAGACGGTGTAATAGCGGATTTCAACGCAGCCGGCGAGATGTTGAAGTATTTTATAAAAAAGGCGCACAACAGAAAGAGCTTCGTGGCTCCCCGCGTAATCATAGGCGTGCCCTCGGCAATAACGCTCGTGGAGCAGAGAGCCGTAAAGGAAGCCGCCGAAGCTTCGGGTGCCAGGGAGGTATATCTGATACAGGAGCCGATGGCGGCCGCAGTCGGAGTTGGTTTGCCCATTAACGAGCCCTACGGCAACATGATAGTAGACATCGGCGGTGGTACTACGGACGTGGCCGTCATATCCATGGACGGCATAGTCTACAGCAGGGCCGTCAAGGTTGGCGGCGATAAGATGGACGAAAAAATAATCGCCTTCGTCAAGGAGAAATACAATTTCATGATAGGCGACCGCACTGCCGAGCAGATCAAGATAGAGATAGGCTCCGCCTACAAGATGAGCAACGAGGAACGTACCATAGACGTCAATGGCAGGGACCTCATATCGGGAATCCCTAAGACGGTCACCATCAGAGAGGATGAAATCAGGGAAACCCTGAGCGAGCCCGTAGGTATCATAGTGAGCACGATAAAAGTGGCACTCGAAAATACCCCTCCGGAACTCGCCTCCGACATCGTGGACAACGGCATAGTGCTGGCGGGCGGTGGAGCACTACTTCGGGGAATCGACCTTCTTATCAAGGAGGAGACCAGGCTTCCCGTTGTAGTACCGGAACATCCGCTGACCGCGGTCGTCATGGGCGTGGGTAAAATGCTCGAAGATCTCGGCTTGCTAAGAAGGGTCGCAGTTACTTGATATTAAAAAAAGTCCACACCCTGTTCACTCTTTACTTCGTCGTAACCGTATCTTTAATGAGTTATCAGAGTATGAGGGGACCTTTGAGCCCGTTGTACTTTTTCAGATATCCAATAAATTACGTTAACAGTGGTCTGAGCTTCTTTATCGAATCGATTAAGAAACCTTTTGTGGCAACTATTGCGATGGAGAGGGACAACGAGAGGCTTAGGTCCGAGTTAAAGCGGCTGCAGTTGAAAGAGCAGAGATTCGAGCAGGAAACCCGCGAGAATAAAAGACTCGAAGGCCTTCTGTCTCTTAAAAACGACATCGAATCCGGAGGTCTTTACAGGTACGTTGCCACGGCCAGAGTAATATCGAAAAATCCGGATTCCTGGTCCCACCTGATGGTGATAAACCGCGGGCTGGAGCAGGGCGTGAAAAAGGACATGGCGGTGAGAACCGTAGAGGGGTTGATAGGCAAGGTGATCATGGCCTCGGCGAGACAATCGACGGTACTTCTCATAACCGACATTCATTCGTCGGTAGCGATTAAGATAGACGAGAAGCGTCTCGAGGGAATACTCTCCGGCACGGGCGACGCCAACTGCATCCTGAAATACCTGCCCGAAGACGAGGACGTCGCCATCGGGTCAAAGGTGGTTACGTCCGGATTCGATGCACTTTTTCCACCAGGCATACCCGTTGGCAAAGTAGAGTCGGTCGATAAGACTACCGCAGGGCTGTTTCTTAACGTCGAGGTGGAGCTTTTTGCCAACCCGGTAACGATGGACGAGGTAATGGTGGTCTCTAGGGTAGATGAAAAATTTTAAGCTGTATGTTTTCTGGATTACCATCTTAATTGGATCGATTATATTGGACGAGTATTCTTTTTACGGGTTTCGTCCGAATCTGGCAGCCTTAGTGTTTTACTATTTCGGTATAAGGTGGAAGCCGGGCAAGTCGCTTCTGTGGGCCTTCGTTACGGGGGCCGTTCTGGATAGCATGTCCATGCGCCTGATTGGACCTAATATCCTCTCCAAGGGAACTATCATATTTCTGGCGCATTTTTTCAAAACGGGAATTTTTAATTTAACCTCTTTGCTGAACGGGTTACTGAGTTTTGCCTTTACATTCGTCGACGGTCTGCTCGTGTACTCTTCCCTGGCTGTTTTCGACGTTAAGCCTGCCGGTTACCTGAGCGGCCTTTACGTAGTCCTGCTACAGTCATTGGCTAACGGAGTCATAGCTTATTTTTTGATAGATGAGGATGATTAGTAAAAATGGCCAGGAAATACAATGACAGAGAGTACTCGGACAAGTTCATCAACGCGGGTTTGTACCTGCTAATCGCAGTGTTTTTCCTGATGTGTCTGAGGCTTTACCAGATGCAGATATTGAAAGGCAGCGAGTATAGGGACGCGGCGGACTCCAACCGCGTCAGGGTGATGATGCTTCCTGCTCCAAGAGGGATAATTTATGATAGAAACGGTGTTCCCCTCGTAAAGAACAAACCTTACTACTATGCATCCATAATGCCCGGTATCAAGGACGTCGATACTAAAGGCCTCGCCGCTTTACTGGACATGGACGAGAAAAAGCTCTTACAGAAATTGAAGAAAGACGCGAAGAACCTGTTTGACACGACCATAATAAAAGAGGGACTCTCATTCGGGGACGTGGCCAGAATCGAGGCCAGGAGGAGCGAGTTTCCCGGTCTTATGATAGAGACGAGCATTACAAGGAAATACGTTTACGGTAACCTGGGTGCGCACGTTATAGGCTATCTGGGCAAGCCCAAGAAATCACAACTGGACACGGACGATTCCAACGATATAACGCCCGAAACTTTTATAGGCCAGTGGGGCAGCGAATACGTGTACGACAAGACTCTTCGCGGAACCGCCGGAAAGCAGATAATAGAAGTGGATGCCCTGGGAAGGCAGTTGAAGGTGCTGGATTACATGCAGCCTGAAACGGGCAGCGACGTCTCCCTGAGCATAGACATAAACCTGCAAAAGGTAGCGGAGGAGTCTTTCAGTGACAAGACCGGCTCCCTTGTAGCCATCGATCCCAACACCGGCGAGGTGCTGGCCCTTGTGAGCCTTCCATCTTTCGACCCGAACGATTTCGTCATGGGTATAGACTCCGAGAAGTGGATGACACTCAACAAGGACAAAAAGCATCCTCTCATGAACCGGGCACTTCAGAGTGCCTATCCTCCAGGCTCTATATTCAAGCCTCTCGTAGCCATAGCAGGCCTTGAAGAAGGCGTAATCACTCCGGATACGAACGTCTTTTGCAGGGGCCAGATAGAGTACGGGAAGTGGTCGTTCGGGTGCTGGAAACATCATGGCAACGTCCAGCTGCACAGGGCCATCGTGGAGTCGTGCGACGTATTTTTCTACGAAGTGGGAAAACGCCTGGGTATAGACAGAATCGCGAAGTACGCGGGAATGTTCGGCCTGGGTAAGGCGACCGGCCTTGGCTTATCCGGCTCACAGGAGAGGGTTGGCACCATACCCTCTACCGGGTGGAAGCTAAAACGTTTCAGGAAACCGTGGTTTTTAGGTGAGACTTTCAATTCTTCCATAGGACAGGGTTACGTCGCTATAACTCCGATAGAAGCCGCACTTATGGCCTCCATCATAGGCAACGAGGGGAAGAAGATAAAGGTTACGATGCTCAAAGGCGGCGAGGACAAGGCCCGCCCCGATCAGCTTAACTTGAAGCACGACACTTTCTCACTGGTAAAACAGGGGCTCTATGGAGTAGTTAACGAAAGGGGCGGTACCGGTGGAGCGGCAAGAAGCACTATAACGGAGATTTCTGGAAAGACGGGCACCGCCCAGGTAGTACACGGCAGGATAAAAACCGAGAGACTGAAGGAAGAGTTAAGAGATCACGCGTGGTTTTTTGCGTTTGCCCCTCAGAAAAACCCACAGATAGCCGTGGCAGTACTCGTGGAACATGGAGGGCATGGCGGCAGCGCCGCTGCTCCGATAGCTAAAAAAGTGATAGAAACTTTTATGACAAGCAAGAACAATCCCGGAAATAAGGCAAGTCCGGGAGGCAATTCAGATTCCGGAAACAAGGCGAATTCCGCAAACAAGGCGAATTCCGGGTAATAACGGGTTTTCCGGCCATAGGGAACTATTATATTTATGCGCTTCATTCAGGTAAACAGGAAGTATCTCAAGCAGTTTGACTGGTATACTCTTCTCATCTTGCTCATGATAAGCCTGGCCGGCGTGATGTCTATTTACAGCGCTACGAGGCCGATGATGTCAAGTATTCAGCCAAACTACTACCTGAAGCAGCTTCTATGGATGTGCATAGGTGTGTGTATGCTCATGGTGGTGGTTATTTTCGACTATGCCTGGCTAAAGAAGTTTGGTTACGTACTGTACTTGCTTGGCCTGTTTATGCTGCTTTTAGTTTTATTCGTGGGTAAAAGCGGGATGGGTGCTCAGAGGTGGCTGGAGTTTGGCTTTTTCAGGTTTCAGCCATCAGATCTCTTCAGGATTTTAATGATAGTGGCCTTATCCAGATACCTGTGCACGTTAAAAGGGCCGTTAACCAGGTGGAAATTCCTGTTTTCCCTGGGCGTTTTCGGTATATTGCCGTTCATACTCATAATAAAGCAGCCACACCTCGGCACGGGATTGATAGTGCTGGCCACCTATTTTTTCCTGGCCCTCTCGAAAAAGATAGAAAAAACAATATTGATCACCATATTAATCTTAAGCTTGCTGGTGCTTCCGCTTCTGGGCAAGACCATCTGGAAGCACCTGAAGGACTACCAAAAAAACCGTATCGTGGCCTTTATAGACCCTGCAAGAGACCCAAAGGGCATAGGTTACCAGATCGAGCAGTCGAAAATTACGATAGGCTCCGGCATGTTATTTGGCCGTGGTTACCTGAAGGGAACGCAGGGGCCGTTGAGGTTTCTACCGGAAAAGCATACGGATTTCATATTTTCGGTGTTTGCCGAGGAATGGGGTTTTGTAGGCAGCATGGCAATATTCGCTTTTTACCTGCTGCTGTTTGTAAGGGGTTTGGATACCGCAGTGAAGGCCAAGGACGACTTTGGCAGATTTGTGGCTCTTGGTATAACCTTTATGCTCTTTCTGTACTTTATCATAAACCTGGGAATGGTAATCGGGATGATGCCGGTAGTGGGAGTTCCTATACCGTTTATGAGCTACGGGGGCACGTCGATGGTAGCCAATTACATGGCCGTGGGCATACTGATAAACATTCGTATGCGACGCTTACTGTTGCTTTATTAGTATTGCTTTATAAGTGTCGAAGTTCGTCTCCCTATTGACTAACGGAACCACAATGGCGATAATAGTTATATAACCACTGAATTTTAGGAGACAATGACTATGATTAAAACCATTTCGGCAATGAAGGCCCGACAAACCCTGGGACAAATTTTGAACGAGGTCTCCATCAGTTCAGACACCTACATCATCGAACGCGCCGGGAAACCGTTAGTAGCGGTTATACCGGTAAGAGAATATGAAAGAATACGGCAAGATAGAGAAAAAGCCCGAAATGAGTTTTTTCAGTGGGTGGATGAAATCCATGAATACAATAAAGATGTTGATCCGGAAATTTTAGAAAGTGAGATTAAAGAAGCCGTGGAGGCCGTGAAAAAAGAAGAATTGGCGGAAATGAAAAGAAAAGCGGATGAATCTAAGGAACTTCACATGGAAACATGCTAAAAATTGTCCTGGACGCTAATGTTTTTGTAAGCGCCATTTTAAATCCTCACGGTAGCCCTGCACGGGTTCTTGGTTTAATTAAGGGTGGTAAAATACGGTTACTTACCTCTTTTGAAATTGTTTCAGAAGTGAACAGGGTGTTGTTGTATCCCAAAATACGCAAACGCTATAAAAATACTTACCATGAGGTTGAACGGTATTTATACAAAGTTTTTGCCTTAGCCGAGTTTACAGAAGGCAAACTGAAAGTAGAAATGGTTGTAGACGACCCGGCAGACAATAAATACTTAGCGTGTGCTATGGAAGGACAAGCGGACTTTATAGTTTCAGGAGACCGCCATTTAAAAAATCTAAAATATTTTCATCATATTCGCATTCTTAATCCGGAGGAGTTTTTAAAAAGGATTGGGTAATTTACCCATAATTCTCACCCCTTTCCCGTCACTGCCGGCTTATCCGGAAACATCAGGCCTTACTCAATGCTCCGTCGAGGTCGGCGATGATATCGCTTACGTTTTCTATGCCGATGGAAAGCCTTATGAAGTCGTCGGATACGCCGGCTAAAGCCCTCTCCTCCGGAGTCAGTTGAGAGTGCGTTGTGCTTGCCGGGTGTATAACGAGGCTTTTAGCGTCCCCGATATTGGCCAGGTGGGAAAAGAGTTTTACGCTATCGATGAATCTCTTGCCCGATTCAAGCCCTCCTTTTATGCCGAAGCCGACGATGGCTCCGTAGAGCCCCTTCCGAAAATACCTCTGCGCCAACTTATGGGATGGGTGTGAAGACAGTCCCGGATAGCTGACCCAACTGACCTTTGGATGGGTCTGAAGAAACGCGGCTACCTTCATGGAGTTTTCGCAGTGTCTGTCCATGCGCACGTGGAGCGTTTCGAGTCCCTGGAGAAAGAGGAAGGCGTTAAACGGACTCAAGCACGCGCCCGCATCCCTGAGCAGTTGCAGGCGCACCTTCATCGCAAAGGCCATATTGCCCATGCCCATGAAGTCCTTGAAAGCATCCCAGTAGACAAGGCCGTGGTAACTTGGGTCGGGTGAGGTAAAGGCCGGGAACTTGCCGTTGCTCCAGTCGAACCTGCCGCCGTCCACTATGATGCCGCCGATGGAAGTACCATGGCCGCCTATGAATTTCGTCGTGGAATGCACTACAAGATCCGCCCCGTAGTCGAAGGGCCTGAAGAGATAGGGCGTGGCGATGGTGTTGTCCACGATGAAGGGAATGCCATTTTCATGGGCTATCGCGGCTATGGCCTCGTAATCTATGGCGTCCAGCCTGGGGTTGCCAATCGTCTCGGCGTAGAGTGCCCTGGAGTCTTTAGTTATCGCTTTTTTAAGGTTTTCGGTGTCGTTGAAGTCTGCAAACTTCACGCCGATGCCGTATTTCGGCATGGTATAGTGAAACAGGTTGAAGGTGCCCCCGTAGAGGCTGGTGGCGGATATGACCTCGAAGCCGCACTTTGGCGGAGCAATGAGCGAGCATTCTCCGCAAACTTGTGTGTCGCCGTCGTAGGGGGTCGGGGCGAGATTGAATATGGCGTTAGTGGTAGCAGCCTGTCCGCTGGCTACGGCGACTGCGGCGGTACCGCCTTCAAGCATGGCTACGCGTTTTTCCAGCACGTCCACCGTAGGGTTCATAATACGGGTATAAATGTTACCCAACTCTTTTAGGGCAAAGAGGTTGGCCGCGTGTTCGGTGTCTTTGAACACGTATGACGACGTCTGGTAAATGGGCACGGCCCGTGCGAGGGTCTCTCCGTCGGGATGGTGTCCCCCGTGGAGGCATATGGTTTCGAAGCTAAAACCTTCGTCCTGTTTCATGATATTGTCCTCGTATGGTTTCTCATGGTATATATTCTCCTTTCATATATTGTCATTGCATTTTCCTTATGGCCGGATGAGGTAAGAGTAAGCCTGCCCGTCACTTTCGGAAATAGCCGAAGTCGACAAGCTCAAAGGGGGTAAAATATTCCGGCCTTTCGATTAAGAACGAGTGCTGGCCAAATCTCCAGGGTGAAAAGGGATCGGATGACTCATATTCGGTGTGCAGTACCACCTCTATTACGTCAAAAGTTTCCTCCCGGAGGTTCCTGGCATCGTGGAGCAATACGGTTAAGTCGCAAACTCCATCCGGGTGTCTCACTCCGAAGCGCTTCATAAGTTCCATGGCAGAGCGTTTCCTTTCCTCCGAGACGTAAAAGCCGGGGTTGTACCTGGTTGCCGCTATACCAAATTCGTTCATGATGGGTAAAAGCAGATCCAATAGCTCCGGGAGTTGATGTACGTAGTGGTGGCTATCGACGTGGGATATTACCAGGCCGTTGTTTTTAAGCGTGCTTAACTGCAGGCGAATATCTTTTTCCAGGATTGCCCTTTTGTCACGTATGATCTCGCGATAATTCTCTATAACGTCCATTTCGTTGTCGCCGTACCTGCCGATTTCATCGAAGAGGAAGTACTCGTCGAGATCGAGATGCAGCCCAAAACTTATCCGCCTCGCCTGGTTTGTGTTATTCGCCCCATTGGCCCGAAGCTCACGGAGCGATATTTTTCTGGCTATGTCCAAAGCCTCCTTCAACGAGTCGGCGCCACGCTTAACCATGATGGTAGCACTCGTTATCAACCCCTTTACGAGGAGCTCTTCGACGCTTGCGTTTATACTTCTCCTCAGACCTAAGTCGTCCGCGTTAAGAATCAACTTTTTGCTCATATGATATATTACCACCTGTAATTAGAGAATGCAACACCGGCAGGCCGGGATATAAATTCCGGCTTATCCCCAAACGCCGATACAGAGAAGTGGAAAAAGGGAAAACTGCAATGCTACCATGCATCAATTCCAGCCTTTAGTGCTTCAATACGTTTCACCCATCCATCAAACATCGGACACTCCCTGCGAATCGCATTTAAACCAATTTCCAAAGCGGCCAGAGAGCCATGTAACGGCTTATCATATTCAGGGAAAAGTCTTTTGATTCGTTTGACGGGTGCGGTATCAGTGCTTTCGTTAATCTCTTCAGGCGAGTCGAACTGATCACGAATTGCCTGGAAACTCCCTCCAAGTGCATTCTTGTTGATCCCTCGTGCAAAAGCAACAGCGTCGCTAAAAAGCAATCCTTCGAACTCATACATCTGCACATAAGGAATAAATCGGCGAAGTGGTTCTTCTCCGAGTTCCATTTTCAGTGCTTCGGATAGCGCTTGCAGCAAAAAGTCGGACTTGTCGCGACTGGTCTTTTGTTGCCGGGCTTCATCCTTGCCCGGAAAATCGGCAGGAAGTCCGTAGAAGTCAAAAAACGTAGTGCAATAAGCGGCGGTGTCATCGAGTAACCGTGCACGCAAGTCGGTTAGCAGACGCTCAAACCTGAAGTTACCCCCCTTGTGACCGGGTTTACCAATCAAAGATGGATACAAATATATTTCCCGGCGGTTGAAGAGATCGAACAATACTTCGTTGACAAACATCTCCTCCGTCTGGCCTTCGCAAATTACATGCACCCGGATCATTTATGAGGCCTCCCACCCAGAATATTCTTCTCCCAGAGTTCGCCAACCGAGTAATCTGCAAGCCACGTTTTAAAGTCCGTCTCGTTATAACGCTTGAAGACCGTTTCACCCTGTTGCCGTTCGACGATAATCAAGTCATCGATGGAAAATTCATTCACCAGGGCAACGGACTGTGTTGAAACGATCACCTGCATGCGCTTGGACGCAGAACGTAACAGTGACCCCAACAGCGTGATAGCGTATGGATGAAGACCGAGTTCAGGTTCGTCAATAATGATTGTTGACGGCGGATCGGGTTGGAGCAAGGCCGTTACAAGACAAATGAAACGAATAGAACCATCCGACAATTGACTGGGCCAGAAGGCATAGTCACTGTCCTTTTGACGCCAAAGAAGCCTTATTTGCTCTTCTTCCGTGGGTAACTTATGCGGTTTAAGCACGAAATCGTCAAAAAACGGAATTGCCAGACGGGTGATTTTGCGGATTTGTTGATACATATCCCGGTATTGCCCGGACATCCTATACAAAAAGGCCGCCAGGTTAGATGCGTCGGGACGCAGGTATTCGTTATCGTGGAGCGAACCAAGGCGCTTAACGCCGGCACCATTGGCTCCGATCAGCACATTCAAGTTATTCATTCGAAATTCGTCAAGTTTGCGAATCGACTTAAAGCCCTTAATCGTAAGTCTGTTTATGGGGTTTTTTGTGTTCATTTGCGATATTCACCACCCGGCAACTCTCGGCAATATGGATCGGTTCCCGTGTTCCAGCCTTCTACGCTTACGTCCCTATAAAGCAAGATAAACAGGGTTAGAGTATATCAACAAGATGTCCATTGTCAAGTTGTTTTGTATAACAGGAGTTTTACCAAAATAGAAATGTCCTATTTTGTATAAGGTGTTAAGCCAAGACACACGTTCGAGCGGAGTTTGGCTCATCTGGCGGTACCGCTTTTTACGGCAGAATATGCTAAAATCAAAATGGATGTACGAGATAAAGGTAAAAGTGATAACCCTGAGGTATCCGTGTTAAAGAGCATTTCTTTCAATTTCGCGGCACTTGACGAGATCGGACTAACCGGAAGTGTGGACGTTGTTGACCTCACTATCTTGTGCTACGTTTATCTGCGGAGCAAGGTGAAGGGGTTCACGGGGACGGTAAGGTTGAGCCCTGAAATCGTTGCCGGGTTTACTCCATATGCCGGCCTTAAGAGGCCATGCTCTCTTAAAAAACCTGATCCCTTTATAGAGCCGGAACCAAAAGCTGGGAATTTGTCATCGGGGAATTTATCGGCAATGAGCCTTGAAGCCATAAACTTGACAGATCGCCTGAAGAGCATGGAGGATTGCGGTCTCCTGTACATAACATCTTACGACGGCGCTACCAGCGAGGTGGCAATTACCACGGAATTCATGGAAAAGTGTCGTACTTCGATGTTTTTCTCCGCATGGGAAAAGGACAACTCACCCGATAACACCATCACCTGTGGTAACGCCATCACGCCAGACAACACCTGTTTCGGAAAATACCCGATACCCGCGGAAACCCTGCTACGCGAAGAATTCGTATCCGGTGCGATTAATTTCATCGAAAAATACGTCCATTTCGACGCCCCCCTGTCGGAACCATCGGCACTCTCTTCCTTTTTGGACGTATATGCCGGCGTCATAAAGGCCGAAACGCAGGCCAACGGAATGGAAATGGCTGGATTCTCCGTCTACGACCCCAGGTCGCTGAAAGAGACTCGTGCAATCGCCGTCGTGCTGTTACAGGCAATAAAAAGCATAAGCACCCTGCTTGACGAGGGGAATCACAGGCTCAACTCAGATCAGGTAAGAGATCTGCTAATGGAATACGTCAAGGCATCGTGCGAGTACTACGCTTCCCTCGGTATAAAGAAGGTGGCACCATCACTGATGGCCGGCACGGAGTGCGCGTCGGCCTTCGGGCAATCCATGGACGGTTACTCGCCCATAGAGGGACGAAAATACTTCGTAAAGGCAGCCCTCGGGCTCGGGTAAGGTTAAGTCAGATTCGGTAAGATCCGTTATTATATTGATCTATATCATAGATAAACTTTTAAGATTATGTTATTATCAACGTGTCGTGTTTTCGGATAAACCTCTATGTTTAGCCGGCAAATATCGTACATTGCGGATTTATTCGCCCTATATGCGGACGATACTCGGGGTTATCGCCGATTTAGCATATAGATACTGCTAAGATATTGCTTAAAACGTTCGTTGTAACAATAAATCATAACTGAGTAAAGGAGAAAACAATATGTTAAAGGACATGAAGACCGCTACGAAACTGGGGTTAGCATTTGGAATTGTAATTCTTTTCCTGATAATCGTAAGCATCGTAAGCATCACGAAACTCTCTCAGGTCAATACTATAGTGTCGGGAATAATCAACGAAGAGTACCCGAAGGTCGCTCTGGCCAACGACGTAGCAAGCAATGTAAACGTCATAGCAAGAGCTATGAGAAATACCCTCCTGATGGACAAGAAAGAGGATGTCCAAAAAGAGATCGACCGTGTCGGCGAGGCCAGGAAGAAGATCCTCGATGATCTCGACAAACTCAATGCCCTGGTAAGGTCCGATACGGGAAAGGCCCTCTATAAGTCCATAATAGACGCCAGGGCCGCTTACGTGGTTGCCCAGGACGAATTCCTGAAACTAGCCGCGGACGGCAAGCAGGCCGAAGCAAAAGAATTTCTCCTGAATAAGGTGAGGGGTTTGCAAGCCCAGTATCTCACGGCCATAGGCGAACTCGTTAAGCACCAGAACGAACACATGGAGAAAGCCGGAGCGGAAGCCGCCAGGACGTACGCCGAGACCCGTACCATCATCGTTATCCTCTCGATAATCGCCATCGTGCTTGCCGTAGTAATCGCCTTCTGGATAACGATTGGCTTGCTTAACCAGCTTGGCGGCGAGCCGCACGACATTGCTTCTATCGCCGAGGCCGTTGCCAACGGTGATTTAACCATTAGCATGGTGTCCGGACGTGGTACCGAGACGGGCATTTTCGCGGCCATGAAACAGATGGTGGACAAATTAAAGGAAGTCGTCTCAAGCGTCCGCTCGGCGGCGGACAACGTGGCCGCCGGCAGCAACGAACTCAGCACCGGTGCCCAGCAGTTGAGCGAGGGGGCCACCGAGCAGGCTGCCTCGGTAGAGGAGGCGTCCTCATCGATGGAGGAGATGACCTCCAATATCAAGCAAAGCGCGGACAACTCCCAGCAGACCGAGCGGATAGCCTCGAAGGCGGCCACAGACGCCCAGGAGGGAGGCCGTGCCGTAACCGAAGCCGTTACCGCAATGAAACAGATAGCCGACAAGATATCTATTATCGAAGAGATAGCCCGCCAGACTAATCTTCTGGCCTTAAACGCCGCGATAGAGGCGGCACGGGCGGGAGAGCACGGAAAGGGATTTGCCGTGGTGGCCTCGGAGGTGAGGAAACTGGCGGAAAGAAGCCAGAAGGCCGCAGGTGAGATAAGCCAGTTGTCATCGTCTTCGGTTTCCGTAGCCGAGCAAGCCGGAGGAATGCTCACCAGGCTTGTCCCGGATATTAGAAAGACCGCCGAACTGGTACAGGAGATCAGTGCCGCCAGTAACGAGCAGACCACGGGAGCCGAGCAGATAAACAAAGCCATACAGCAGCTCGACCAGGTTATTCAGCAAAACGCCTCCGCCGCCGAAGAAATGGCATCGACGGCAGAAGAGCTCTCGTCCCAGTCCTCGCAGTTGCAAAGCACGATAGGCTACTTCAGAACGGGTTTCGACGGTTCGTCAATATCCGGCCGCCATAGGGTGGCACCGGCAAAGCCGGGCCCCGCAGCGCGTAAGCCCATGCTGACACACTCCAAAGTTACCCACGAGGCTCCTGCACCCCCACAAAGGCTGGAGCGAAGGTCACAGGGAGCCAACATAAGTATGGACGAGAGAGCCTCTAAATCGGGGGCAGACGACTCCGAATTCGAGAAATTCTAAAGAAGAGAAGTTTTTAACCACGAAAACCACGAAAATCACGAAAGGAGGGAAACAATCCTTTTTTCGTGATTTTCGTGGTTAAAAAAGAAATAAATAGGATATAATAGGATATAATGTAATTGCTGTTTTACCGCGTTTTACGAATACAATTTCGACGGTGACGAATTTAAGACGAGGAGGGTTCCAGATGTCAGAGGAAAAAAACATCGATGTTTTGATGGAAGAGAAACGCGTATTTCCGCCGGATCCAGAAGTTTCCAGTAAAGCACACATAAAAAGTATTGCCGAATACGAGAGCATCTATAAGAAATCTATAGAAGACCCCGAGGGGTTTTGGTCCGAAATGGCCGAAAAGAAACTGCACTGGTTCAAAAAGTGGGACAGTGTACTGGACTACGATTTCGAAAAGCCTTACGTGAAGTGGTTCGAAGGAGGAAAGCTCAACGTTTCGTACAATTGCCTCGACAGGCACGTCAAGAGCCCTCTCAGAAACAAGGCAGCCATCATCTGGGAATCCAACTTCGGCATATTAAATAAGACTTACACTTATCAGCAGCTTTATTACGAGGTAAACAGGTTTTCCAACGTACTGAAAAAATTGGGTGTATCCAAGGGTGACAGGGTGATGATATACCTGCCCATGATACCGGAGATCGCCATAGCGATGCTCGCCTGCACAAGGATAGGCGCCATACACAGCGTGGTATTCGGGGGATTCAGCGCCCAGGCCTTGAAAGACAGAATCCTCGACTGTGGCGCAAAAATTGTTATAACGGCCGATTTCGGCGCCAGGGGCGGCAAACTCGTCCCACTTAAGGCAAACGCAGACGAAGCGGTGGAGCACTGTCCGAGCGTGGAAAAGGTGATAATCGTAAGGGCCCATATGGAGAGCTCTAACACGGTTTCGGCAATCGGCGGCAGGGACTTTTGGTGGCACGACCTCATGAACGACCCCACGCTGTCTTCGTTTTGCGAACCGGAGTGGATGGACGCCGAGGACCCCCTGTTTATTCTATACACTTCGGGTTCCACCGGCAAACCCAAGGGCGTGCTACACACGACCGCCGGCTACCTCCTCTACACCGCGCTCTCATTCGAGTGGATCTTCGATTACCACGCAGAGGACACTTTTTTCTGCACCGCCGACGTGGGATGGATAACCGGACACAGCTACATCGTCTATGGCCCTCTGTGCTCGGGAGCTACGAGCATCCTCTTCGAAGGGATACCCAACTACCCTACGCCTGCGCGCTTCTGGAACATAGTGGAGAAATACGGGGTAAACATATTTTACACGGCACCCACTGCCATAAGGGCCCTGATGAAAGAAGGAGTCCAGTGGACGAAGCAGTACGACATGTCAACCATCCGCCTTTTGGGAAGCGTTGGCGAGCCAATCAATCCCGAGGCCTGGATGTGGTACTACGAAAACGTGGGAAAGGGAAAGGCTCCCATAGTGGATACGTGGTGGCAGACGGAGACGGGCGGCATATTGATTACCCCCCTGCCTGGAGCTATGACGCTTAAGCCCGGCTCGGCCTCGAAACCCTTCCCGGGCATAGTGCCCGTCGTGCTTAAGGATGACGGTTCAGAAGCCAAAGCCAACGAGGGCGGTTACCTGTGTATCAGCAAGCCATGGCCCGGAATGTTTAGGGGCACCTATGGCGACCCTGAGAACAAGCGGGTAAAGGAAGTCTACTTCTCCCGGTTCGACGGCGTGTATTTTTCGGGCGACGGAGCCCGGTTCGACTCGGACGGCGATTTCTGGCTCATGGGCAGAATAGACGACGTAATAAACATCTCCGGCCACAGGCTTGGCACCGCCGAGGTGGAATCGGCACTCGTGAGTCACGAGTCGGTGGCCGAAGCCGCCGCCGTGGGATTTCCACATGAGATAAAGGGCGAGGGCCTCTACGTGTACGTTATGCTTAAAGAAGGATTTCTCCCCTCCGATGAGCTCAGACTCAAGCTCGTAGACTACGTGCGGAAAATGATAGGCGCGATTGCCACGCCGGACAAGCTGCAGTTCGCTCCATCGCTGCCAAAGACCAGGAGCGGCAAGATTATGCGGCGCATACTGCGCAACATCGCCAAGGGTAATATAGAAAACC
The DNA here is from genome assembly GCA_015233615.1 of Nitrospirota bacterium. Taxonomy (GTDB): domain Bacteria; phylum Nitrospirota; class Thermodesulfovibrionia; order Thermodesulfovibrionales; family Magnetobacteriaceae; genus JADFXJ01. The sequence goes on along the minus strand of JADFXJ010000037.1, from coordinate 11,475 downwards.
TCGGAGACACGAGCACCCTGGCCGATCCTCTCGTCGTAGACGACCTGGTGAAGGGCAAGCTGTGAGGTCTGATACTTACTGCACCTAATACTAACATCCCATAAATTTAAGAGGGAAGGTAGTGGACAAGGCACTTTTGCTGGACAACATTTTAAATTCCTCCGTGGACATAGCGATAACGGCTACGGACCTGGATTTTAAAATCAGGTACTATAACCCGAAGGCGGAGGAAATTTACGGCTACAAGCCTGAAGAAATAATAGGGAAAACCGTAATGGAGGTCCACTCGAAAGAGAAGGTTACCCACGGCGGTTTTGCCCCCGCCATGGACAAGGTTCGGACTAAAGGGGAATATTCTTACACTTACAAAAGAAAATCCGGCAACGCTTTCAGGTACGTGGAATCCAGGGTCACGGGAATCTGGAACAACGAAAAGAACCTCGTCGGCTACGTCCTCATGTCAAGGGACGTGACTCACAGGAAAGAGGCCGACATGGCCCTTCAGCGCCTTATCGATACCGACAGGCTCAAAGCCGACATCTCTTCCAATTTCGTTAACGTCAGTATCGGCTCTATCATCGAAGAGATAAATGTATCTATCGGCAGGGTGGGAAAGTTCCTGGAAGTCGACCACGCTTACGTATTTATAGACGTCGAAAACCTTACCCACGCGTACGAATGGTGCAACCACGCAGTTAAACCCCACCTGGACTTAGTGAGAGGCTTTAACGAAAACAGTTATCCGTGGCTGACCAGGCCATGGCTGACCGCGATTGTGCGTGGCGGAGAGCTCTTTTCATTATCGGGTATAGGCACTATCGCCGACAAGGCAAACCGCCTGGAACTTATGGCACTGGATATAAAGTCCATGGTCGTATCTCCCATGGTGTACGGGGGAGAGGTAATAGGTTTTCTCTGGCTTATTACGGCTATAAGCGAGAGAACGTGGAGCGAGGAAGACCTCATGCTCATAAAGATGACCGGCGAGATATTCGTAAACGCCATAATGAGGAAGAAGAGCGAAGATCGTTTGAAACAACTGGCCCATTTCGATACCCTTACAAGGATACCCAACAGGATGCTCTTTAACGACAGGCTAAATCATTCACTGGAAAGCGCCAAAAGAGGCAATGCCAGGCTGGCCCTCCTGTTTCTCGACCTGGACAGGTTTAAGCCGGTAAACGACACCCTTGGCCACGACGTCGGCGACATGCTTTTAAAGGAAGTGGCCCGGCGGCTTCTGGAGTGTCTTCGTAAAAGCGATACGGTTGCGCGCCTGGGAGGCGACGAATTTTCCATAATACTTACGAACGTCACTAAAGACGAGGATGCCTCAAACGTAGCCTCCAAGATAATCTCTTCCCTCTCAAATCCTTTTTACCTCAACGGCAACGAGTGTACCATCGGCGTGAGCGTTGGGATAAGCATGTTTCCCACCGACGGCACCGACGCCGGGCAGTTGTTAAAGGCCGCCGACATCGCCATGTACCAGGTAAAAGAGCAGGGCAGGAACTCTTACCAGTTCTACTCCAATAGCATGAATAAAAAGGCCGTAAGGAAGTTGAAAATCGAGACCATGCTTCGTAAGGCATTCGAAAAACAGGAGTTTCGGGTGTATTACCAACCCCAGGTGGACATAAACAACGGCCACATGAAAGGAATGGAAGGGCTTCTCCATTGGGATTTATATGACGAGACCAGGGTAACGCCTGCGGAGTTCATCGGTACGGCCGAGGTAACCGGACTGGTGTTTCCCATAGGGCAGTGGATGCTGAGAGAGGTTTGCGAGCAAAACAAGACGTGGCACCGCAGCGGCTTTAACCATCTCCAGGTGGCGGTCAAGATTCTGCACAGCCAGTTCCGGCAGGAGCGGCTGATAGAGTTCATCTGCAAAGTACTCGACGAGACCGGGTTCGACCCCAGGTACCTGGAGATCGAACTTACCGAAAGTGCCATAATGCAGGACGTTGACAGCGCGGTAAACATACTGCGCCAGATGAAGAGCATCGGTTTGCAGATAACCATCGACGATTTCGGCACCGGCTATTCTTCCCTTAGCCACATCAAACGCTTACCTATAGACACGCTTAAAATCGACAAACAGTTCGTGAAAAACATCACCACCGATCCCGATTACTCCGCTATAGCCAGGGCGATAATAGCCCTTGCACACACGCTTAACCTCAAAGTAATAGCCGAGGGGGTGGAGACTTTGGATCAACTGGAATTCTTACGGACCATCAGGTGCGACGAGGTGCAGGGGGCACTCTTTAGTCTTCCCATGCCCTCAGGCGGCATAACGGCTTTGTTAAATGAAGAAAGAAATTTTTCAGTTCCCAGGCCCGCTTAAATGTCCGGACACACTTGAGTGCCCAGACACACTTGTTTCTGAACGAGCCCTAAACAGATAACGGATATGAAACTTAACGTTTCTTTCAGGGAGTTCGCTCCCGTTAAGGTTGACGCCGTCTTAAAGGCCTTCTCTTACGCTATAGCCCTTGTAGGATACCTTTCCGTAGCCAGAAACGTGGGAGCCCTGTTTTCCGCCATATTCCTGGCACTTGCACTCACCGCCATCTACCTCGACTACAAACGTACTGTACACGTACCCAGGTGGATGGTGAACACCCTGTCCTTACTGGTCATCTCGTATTCGGTTTACCGGTATTTCACCGAGGACATCGTAGAGCCTACGGTAGAGGCTATCATGGTGCTCACCGCCATAAAATTTCTCGAAGACAAGAAGTTCAGGGATTACATGCAGATTTACATACTGAGCGTATTCATGCTGGCAGGCTCGGCCCTGATGTCCATAGACCTTATATTTCTGGTTTTTTTCATTGCTCTGTTTTTCCTTATTTCCACGTCGATAGTCATACTCACCTTCTATACGGAGATGCCCGATCTGCAACTGCGTGGCAAAGAAATGAGGAAAATAGTTACGAGGTCATTGTTGATTCCCCTCATGTCTATCCCACTTTCCGCCGCCATATTTGTAACACTTCCAAGAACCAACTTCCACTTTCTCGGCTTTTTGAACAGGGCCGGAATCGGCAGGGCCGGTTTTACCGATAACGTAAACCTGGGCGAAGTCTCCTCTATACAGCTCGACACAAGCGTCATATTCAGGGCCGGCATGATGCCCGTAAACGACGACCAGCTCTACTGGCGGGGCATAGTGTTCGACAAATTCGACGGCAACTCCTGGAAATCCGAAAAAAGGGAATTTGTACGGGATCTGCGTGAATTACAACCGAAAGGCAAGAGGGTAAGCCAAATAATCTACCTGGAGCCTTACGATAACAAGTACCTCTTTACGCTAGACAGGCCATTGTACGTTAATGCCGCCGGAGTCGACCTCTTCAACGACTTCACGATAAAATACCATCGAAATATCAACTCTACCATGCGCTACGACGTTGTGTCCCTTATGTCGACGTCCTACCCGGATTCCGATGCTAACGCAAGGAGATTCCTCGAATTGCCAGCCGGTTTATCACCCGGCTTTGCAAAGCTCGCCAAAACCCTCACCGCGGGCAAAACCGGAAACGAAGCCGTTAAAAGCCTTTTTAACCACCTCCACGGCGGCGGATTCAGGTATAGCCTGGAAAAATTGCCCCAATCGCCAAAACCCCTCGAAGAGTTCCTCTTCAACTTAAGGGCCGGCAATTGCGAGTACTTTGCCTCCGCCTTAGCGGTACTGCTGCGTACCATAAACATACCGTCCCGTCTGGTTGGCGGTTACAGGGGAGGACATTACAACTACACCGCCAGGTATTACATAGTGACACAGAAAAACGCGCACGTTTGGGTAGAGGCATTTTTGCCCGACCGGGGATGGATGCGGGTTGACCCGACTCCCCCGGTACAGGTAACCACAACCGCAGCCGCCGGTGAAATAATCAGCCGTGCCGGCCTCCTGGCAGATACCCTGAATTACTACTGGAACTCGTTTATTATCAACTACAACATCGATAAACAGATTGCCGCTATCAGAACACTTCACAGCATAATCAAGGTACCCCACATAAAACCCTCTTTTAACAAAAGAAACGTCCGCTATGCCATTTACGTCACCATTGTCATGGCTGCCGCGTTTATATTCGTAAAACGCAACCAGTTTCGCCGACAAAGTATCGAGTACCGGGTGCTGGCCGGCTTCTTCGGAAGGCTCAAAAGTTATGGTTACGTTAAGGGGCCGGCGGAGGGGCTCGAAGAGTTTGCCGGGCGTATCGAAGACGAGTCGATAAGGACCCGGGCTTACGACTTCATAAGGGAATACCAGGGACTGTTTTACAGGGACAGGAAGTTCACACGCGACGACGTGGCAAGGCTGAAAGAGTATCAGGCCAGGATATCGACAGTGTTAAGAGCCGAACCGAAAGAGAAAGCCCCGTAGGCCTTGTAGACCTTGTTCTGCGGTATGGAAAAGGACTTCGAGAGTCCGTCGTAAAGAGCGTTGAAAGGGGATGATGCATTCCAGCCGGAGTATGATGCGGCATTGCCGTTACCATTACCGGAACTCCTGCCGGCATTGTTCGCTCCGTTGTTAGCAGCATTACCAGTTGCATTGGTCGTTGCGCCATTGCCTGAAGCAGCTCCATCGGCAGTAGTGCCAGGCGATGCGGCAGATGACGAGCCGGATGTTGAGGCGGATGATGAGCCGGATGTTGCGGCATATGCTGCTGCAAAAGTGCTGCCCTCCGGATTACTGCCAGCGTTAGCATCGTAGGGCGCGGCAGTCGCCAGTGTGGCAGTGGTTGGGGTGGCGGTTGCCGACGTGTTGCCCGCCAACGTTGCGCTTGCCGGTGTGGATGTTACAGGTGTAGTGGGCGCTGGTGTGGTGGCTTCCGACGTGGCAGTCCCCTCGTCGAGTACAGCGGGAAATTCGATTGCGTTTCTGTAAGAGAATTTTGCAGTGGATGACAAATTGACGTAAACGTCCGGTTTTGAAGCATTAGAGTTTTTGGAATTTTGGCCTGTGCCTTTACCATTTGAGCCGCTACGGTTTAACAGGTCATACTGTTGAGAGCCATAGATCTTTGCGTAAAGGCTGTACGTGTTAAGTCCCATACTCGCGGCCATTCGGGTAACCCCTCTTTTATTGGGAGATTGACATTACGTCCATCTTAACTCTAACACAACCTGATCGTGAAATCTAAAGGTTAGATTTATTTTATGGTAATCAGCAATAAAAAGTCAACTGCGTGGAAAATATTGTTGGAAAATAATCGGGCAATACGAAATAAATACTATGAAACAGAAGCTTGCAGCAAGGTTAACACAGGCAAGATTAATAATTGCCTTCAGGTTTGCACAAAGGCTATAATACATAAGATCGCTAAAAGTTACTTAGTGTATAGGAGGATGATATAAAAAAGGTCTTTTTTCTTTTGTCGTTGTTTTTTCTGTTCGTTGCCAACGGATTAACGTGTGAATTCGATGCTGACTGTGAACAGGGCAATACGTGCGTGAACCATTCGGAATCCACTTACGGCTATTGCTTTGGCGGCACCAGGCCGGGTAACGATTATGACAAGCAGCCTTATGCCGTTAGCTCTCACGGAATCCACGGGGTTTATGGCAAAACTTGCAGGTACGATTCCGATTGTTACTATAGACTCAGGCATAAAGACGTTGTTAAACTTAAGCGCAAAGGCCGCATCAGAGGTAAGTGTGTGAAGACAAAAATCGACGATGAATTAGGCGCTTGCGTTATATAAGAGAGAACCCGGGTTGGGTACTTTGAAGAATATTATTTTAACTGAATATATCGATGAGGCAGTTAAACATGCCGAATATAGGCAAATGGATGACGGAAACTTGTTTGCCGAGATAAAAGGGTTTGAGGGTGTTTGGGCTTCTTGTGATAATATTGAGACTTGCAGACAAGAACTTATCGAAGTTTTGGAAGAGTGGCTTATTCTAAAAATAAGGGATAATGACGATATTCTTATTGTAAACGGTATGGACTTAAACGTTAAGGAAGTCGCTCCCGTCTGATTGTGTCATTTTATCACCCCAGACCTATGCTACAAACCATAGTAATAAAAAGATCGTTTTCCCATAACTTTTTTCTTGACTTAACATTGTTTTTATGGTATAAATAGCATAGAGTATAAAATATTTGTTGCTCCGATTTTTGATAGAACGTCATATGCTGAAAATTAACTAAGGTGGGATAATGAATAGGAACGAGCTTATAAATATAATAAACCAATGTAAAAAACCCGATGAGAATTGCCTTAACCTTTCAGGTAGAAATCTTACGACTCTGTTGCCAAACGTTGATGAAATCTCAATCCTGAAAGGGCTTGACATTAGAGATAGCCAACTTGACACCGTGCCATCGGGGATTGGGCGTTGCTCAAACCTGCAAAAGATTTATATCATCAAAGATAACAAACTCACGGTTATACCACTGAAAGATGAGAAATCCTCACTTCCAAGGCGTTACCATAGGGCTACAAAACTCAAATCAGGCAGAAATCTTACGACGCAGTCGCAAAACATTAAGGAGCTCTCATTCCGTAAAAAGCTTGACATTAGAGATAGCCATCTTGACACTTTGCCATGGGAAATTGGGAGTTGTTCAAATCTGCAAAAGATTTATATTATCATCAAAGATAACAAACTCACAGTTATACATCTGAAAGATGCGAAATCCTCACTTCCGAGGCGTTACTTTAGGGTTAACAAACTCAAAACTTTGCCGTCGAAGGTTACGAAGCTCCCACTGTCACGATGTTACTATGGAGTTTCCAAATTCAAAACCGTGCTGCTCAACAATATTGAATTCTCAAAAATGAATGTGCTTGTGTATGTTTCATCAACTTCTAATGATTTGAAAGAATATCGCGATGCGGTAATTAAAGCACTACAGAAAATGGAAGGTATCAAACTGGTATGCATGGAAAAAAATGTAGCGCAAGACAAATTGCCTGTTGATAAATGTCTTACTGATGTAAGTAAATGCGATATATATTTTGGGGTCTTTGCGAGACGCTACGGCTTCATTCCTCAAGTTTATGATAAATCAATCACTGAACTCGAATACAGTAAAGCAGGCGAGGCAAGTATTCCGAAGCTGATTTTTCTTGCCGCTAAGGAAGGTTCACTTATAGGAGCTAAAGAACCAACTGATAAATTTGTACCTAGTGATAATCTGGTATTAACATTGAAAGAAAACATGCTTCAACCGGAGCCCGAAGAAGTTAAATTAGTCGAGGAAATGAGGAAACTTTATCCTGAAAGTATCGTGGATAATTCAGAAACTGAAGATGAAATAAAGAGAATGATTACTGATGAAGTGGAGAGCACGTTTGCGATTATTATCAGAACATACTACCCCTTAAAGGAACCAATAGTAATCTCTCGTGGAGATAGTTTTACCCAGGAAGTATCGTTGGAACTGGTAAAGTATCTGAAGATAGATATACTTAAAGCCCATATAGTTATAAGATTGCTTTACAATGAGTTATATAATTTTGTTGCAAAAAATAATTGTACTCGTTCTTGGGGTAACATTGTTATTGAAAATTCAATAATTAAACTAATCCCAAATGATAACGTTTATTCATATACGCCACCATCGGAATTGGATGCGAGTTATTGGGAAACTCATAATATAGAACCTTCCACAGAAACCTCACAATCAAACAAGATTCATGCAGCTTAATTGTGCCGGATAATAAAATAAGACTTTTACATATTTCCGATATCCACTTGCAACATCCCGCTGCGCTTAATCCAATACCCCGCTGGGTTTCTGAACCGTATAATCGAGAAACTCTATATGCTCTTACAGAACTGGCATATGAACTCCGTCAGAGTTATGACGTAATTTTATTAAGTGGTGACATTGCCCATACTGCTTCTATAAAAAATCTCGTTTTTGCAAGCAGATTCGTCGATAGCCCTGTTAATGACAAGTCCAGTAACAAATGGTTGAATTATCATAAAGAACCAACACTGTCCGCGTGTGGTAAACAGATTATAATAGTTCCTGGTAATCATGATAGATTTAAAGGCTTATCCTGTCAACCTGGTGGCACAGAATTTGAGGAAGTTTTCTATCACTATTGGTATAAATATAATAACGATGTCCAGGAATATTTTATTCCTTCTAAAGAAGAACCCCAGTTGGCAGTTATCTGTGTTGATTTTTCTTTAAAATCGATTTATGATTGTCAAAGGTTCATAGAAGGATCATTGTGGGGGCAGGGTAAAGTATACGACGATAAATTAAAGTTCCTTAAAAATAAAACAGATGAAATAAGAAGTATAAATCATTGCGATATTCTCTGGATGCTTCATTTTGCACCAGAGTTCCCCAACATAAAAAATGATATGGAATTGATTGATTCTCATAAACTAATCAAAGCCGCAACAGAGCTTAAAGTAAAGTATATATTTTGTGGACACACTCATAAAACTAGTTCATATCTGGCTCAAGACATCCAGATTCGTTGTAATGGAACTTCCGCTTGCCTTTCAAAGGATTATGATACAACCGTTTATCTGCATGAAATTTCTATAAGTGTAAGGAAAGTTAAGCAAATACGCAGTTTGAAATATACTTATGATAACATTAAGAGTAAAAAGTTCGAGCCTACGAAACCACAATCTGTGCCTGTTTCAGCCCTATAGCCCCCTCCGGTTTAAGCCGGAGGGGCTGCCATATTTATTAATATTATCGATAAGTAATCGTCATAAGCAAACGCTACCTTTGCGAATTTAACCCGCGGTTGCCTTCGCCCTTTGTTCATGGCTCATGTGTGCCAGAGATTGTACTTCTTTTATGTCCAGGCCCAGACCTTCCGCCACACGGCTGCCGTATAGGGAATCCGCTTTATAGAAAAGAGCCGTCTGCCGTAACTGAATCCGTTTTTGGGCTTTACCCAGATGCGCCACGATATTGCCTATCAGGTTATTCCTGTCACCATCCGACATTACTTTGCTATATAACTCGCCGGTTTGTACAAAATCATCGTTTGGATGGGTATATGGATGTCTCCCGACAATTCCCGATACATCGAATGCCGGTTCCGCTGCTTCGGCTTCAGGCTCCGGCCCGTTAAAGCTGTTAGGATAATAAACGGGAGTACCCGCTCCGTTAGAGTCGAAACGCATAAAACCATCCCTCTGGTAATTATCCACTTTGACGGCTTTGGCGCGGTTTACGGGCAGTAAGTGGTAATTTGCGCCCAACCTGTAACGATGAGCGTCCGCATAAGCGAACAAGCGCCCCTGGAGCATTTTGTCGGGGGAGGACGATATGCCGGGTACAAAGTTGCCGGGGGAAAAGGCCGCCTGCTCGATGTCCGCGAAATAGTTTTCCGGATTCCGGTTAAGCACCATGCGTCCGAGCCGGTGCAAAGGGTAATCGGCATGAGGCCATACTTTGGTTATGTCAAAAGGATCGAACCTGTAACTTTCCGACTCCTCCGGGCGCATTATCTGTACGGATACGGTCCACGCGGCAAACTCCCCTCTCTTTATTGCCTGAAAAAGGTCGCGGGTTGCATGGTCCGGATCCTGGCCGGCCATGGCAACGGCATCGGCTCTGGTAAGATTCTTAATGCTCTGTTCGGTTTTAAAATGGTATTTTACCCATACATATTCACCCTTGTCGTTATACCACTTAAAAGTATGGCCGCTGTAACCGTTCATATTGCGGTACGTGGCGGGAGTTCCTCTGTCCGAAAACAGTATCGTTACCTGATGGACGGACTCCGGGGTGAGAGAAAGGAAATCCCAGAACATGTCGGGGTCTTTTGTGTTAGTGGCGGGATGCCGTTTCTGGGTATGAATAAAATCGGGGAATTTTAGCGGATCCCTGATAAAAAACACGGGGGTATTGTTCATAACCAGGTCATAGTTGCCCTCTTCGGTATAAAATTTGAGAGCAAAGCCGCGGGGGTCCCGCTCCGAATCGGCGGAGCCCTTCTCGCCTCCAACCGTTGAAAAGCGTACAAGCACCTCCGTCCGCTTACCTATCCCGGAAAGAAATTTGGCCTTAGTGTACCCGGTTAAATCATGGGTAACCTCAAAGTATCCATATGCTCCGGCGCCTTTTGCGTGAACGATGCGCTCCGGAATACGTTCACGATTAAAATGGGCAAGTTTCTCGATGAGATGTATGTCCTGTAAGACGACGGGGCCCGGCACTCCGGCAGTTACCGAATTCAGGTCATTATCTGCCGGTGCGCCAAAATTGGTAGTCAGTGTCTTTCTCTCCTTTGACATGATACCTCCTTGTTTATGTTGGCTTTAATCGATGCAGATTAGAGGTGGCATACACCCCTGGTAAAACCCCTGTTATGGCTTATAAAAAGCGGAAATCATCTTACCTGAAAAAAATTCACAATTGGACCCTTTTATTTTATCATGTGGTTTTCCTTTTGTAAAGTAAGCAATTTTGTAACTACTTTTATCGGTTGGCTATCATAAGCGTAAAATTAGATCAGCGATTGCAGCTATTTGGGTGCGTAACGGGGGTTGCCAGTGGCTGCCGAGCACACACTTAGAAGGGGTAGCGAAAGGACGCGCCCTTTGCGGCCGAAGCGAGGGGAAGGCTTTCCCCTCCTCATCTTTTGTACTTTTCTTACTCTTATGCGTGCAACCTGGCTTCAGGTCATGGCAAAGGAATTCCGATACAGATCCCGACCCGAGAATTCCGATGAAGGCTCGATCCGGCTGTCCTTACTTCTGTCCGAACATCCGAAGGGTTCATTTTCCGGAAACTTTATCCGAATTACTTTAAAACACGCTCCATAATGATTTTTTTAAGTTCCTTGAAATCATCGGGCTGATTATCGGTATTTTTCTTTAAAAGGCTTTTTATCACTCGATCAAATTTATCTTTTCCTTGTAAAAGGTTGTTTTCTCTATCCTTTACTTCAAAACAATTAGAGTTGATAACCTGAGAAAGAACTTTTTTACCCGTTATCATCTTCAACCAATTACCGACGCCGAATTCAAGAGATTCAATGCCACCTGTCATTTCTTGAAGAGTATTATTAAAGCGACGTTCCATTTCATTAAGGTCAGTCTTGCTAATAACACAGTTCGTAAAAGCAGCGAATTCATAAATTTCCTTTAATTTCTTAATTGCAGTTACTGAACTAATAAAATCATCTGACTCTTTAAATTTTTCGATCCATGTACTTTTAAGTTCTTCACGAATTGAAATAATTACATGATTTGCTGCATCAAGATAGAGACGATTTCGGCAACATTGTTTAATCTTGTCCTCCAGGACATGCTTGTCAACATTTCTATATTCGGAACTTCCTAAATAATCAGGCTCAAGGAAATAATTCTCTATTTCCTTGTATTTCCAGATCAAGAGATTATGAGTGTCTGGATCCGGGAAGTTGTTCCAGCATTTGTCGATATAAGCATCATCATGATGGTAGTCTCTATCAATCAGAAAGTAGTACGTTGGATGATATTTATATAAAGCTTGTGCTA
>JADFXJ010000165.1 GCA_015233615.1 Nitrospirota bacterium | reverse complement strand
TGTCCATGAAAATGAGGATGATACCCATAGGGACAATCTTTAACCGCTTTCAGAGAATGGTACGGGATCTCAGCAAGGAATTGGGCAAGGAGATCGATATTATAATTACCGGCGGTGAAACGGAGCTGGACAAGGCGATGGTGGAAAAAATAAACGATCCGCTCACCCACCTTGTAAGAAATGCCGTCGACCACGGAATAGAGCAACCAACTGAACGCCTGTCCAAAGGCAAACCTGCCAGAGCAAAGGTTTTGCTCAATGCATATTACGGTGCCGGTATCATCGTGATTGAAATAACGGACGATGGCAGGGGGCTTAACAGGGAACTTATTATGGAAAAAGCCCTATCGTTAGGGTTTGTAAGCTCTGACAAGACGCTTTCCGACCGGGAACTGTTAAACGTCATATTCGAGCCGGGTTTTTCGACTGCAACGGAGGTTACCAAGCTCTCCGGCCGCGGTGTGGGTATGGACGTGGTAAAGCGAAACATAGAGGCCTTACGAGGTTTTGCCGGCGTGGAGAGCGAAGATGGAAAAGGGACAACGGTAAAGATACAACTGCCTTTGACCCTGTCGATAATCGATGGTTTCATGGTAGGTGTCGATAAGGCCAAATACATTATACCCCTCGACCTGGTTATCAAGTGTTTTTCCGTATCCATTGAGGAGTATCATGTGATCAGCAACCGACGGTACTTTGCTTTCCAGGAGAAAGTTATTCCATTCGTATGCCTTAGGGACATCTTTGGCATATCCGGATTGGAAGACTATTGTGAAAATATCGTTATAGTTCAGTACGCAGGCCAACAATTGGCTATGGCGGTAGATAGGCTCTACGGCGAGATACAAGCCGTGATAAAATCATTGGGCAACGTCTATAGGGACCTGAAAGGCGTCTCCGGTGCCACCATTATCGGTGACGGTACGGTAGTGCTGATTTTAGACGTACCGGGGATATTAAAAGTCATGGAAGAAAATACTACTAAGTAGCCGGTGCTTAAGTAGCCGGCAAAACAATCACTCAAATATCTTCTAAAGGAGGATGTATGAAATGGTTCTATAACTTAAAAATCGGTTCAAAGCTGATAAGTGCTTTTGTCGTGATAGCCGTGATTGCGGGCGCGATAGGATACATGGGTATTACCAATACCCGCAGATTTGCCGCCGACAATAAAAACATTTACGACAATATGATGGTCCCCATCACTTATACGTCGGAGATTACCAAACACTTCCTGGGAATTCGCGTTTCTATCAGAGATCTCATGTTGGCCAATAAAGCGGAGGACAGACAGAAATTTGCCGATAGTATTAAGGTAAATAAAGAAGAAATGGATAAATTCGATAAATTGTATGAGACCACGTACCTGGACGAAACTGACAGGGCTAATTTCAAGGAATTCCTCGATGCCAAGGCTGCGTATTTATCCGTCGCCGACAGGATTATCGAACTGGGATTAACGAATAAAGACGCCGAGGCTCTTAACATCGTACGAACCGATTTTCGCAAGGTAGGTGCCGAGGCGCTGAAAGCGATAGAGAAGGTTACCGACTATAACGTAAAAGTAGCCAAAAGTACAACCGATAAAAACCAAAACGATGCAAAATCGGCGGTCAGCATGTTCATCGCATTCACAATTGCCGGCATGGCCATTGCTATACTTTTTGGTATTTTCATAGCAAGGTTAATCTCCACACCGGTTAAGAACATGGTCGATGCCGCCAACAAGTTAGCTCAGGGCGACGTGGATATAGAGGTCACGGCAGACACAAAAGACGAGGTTGGGCTTCTCGCCGGTTCATTCAGAAATATGATAGAAAACATTAAAACTTCCGCTCTGGCATCTCAAAAACTTGCCAAAGGCGATTTAGCCGTAGAGATTAAAGTAAAATCGGACAAGGATATCCTGTCAAAGAGTCTGGTAAGCGTTGTTGACACCCTTCGCGGGCTTGTATCCGAGGCAAAAGATCTTACTAAAGCCGCGGTTGATGGCAAGCTTGCCGCGCGTGGTAATGCCGATAAATTCGAAGGTGGTTATAAAGAGATACTCCTGGGAGTAAACGGCACCCTCGACGCGGTAATAGGCCCATTAAACATGGCGGCCAACTACGTGGACAGAATAAGCAAGGGTGACATTCCCGATCCGATTACAAATAATTACAGCGGGGACTTCAACATAATAAAAAACAACCTCAATATCCTTATCGGGGCGATGAACACCGTAACCGATATAGCGAAAGAAATTGCCCGTGGCAATCTGATTGTCGAAGTAAATGAGAGATCTAAAGAAGACGAATTAATGAAGGCATTAGGGACAATGGTTGCCAGGCTTGGGGACGTTGCATCCGAAGTAAAGGCGGCAGCCGACAACGTTGCCTCGGGAAGCCTGCAATTAAGCGCCAGTGCCCAGGAAATGTCTCAAGGCGCAACCGAACAGGCAGCCGCAGCGGAGGAGGCATCGTCATCGATGGAACAGATGGCTTCCAACGTCAGGCAAAATGCCGATAATGCCCATCAGACCCAAAAAATATCCGACAAATCCGCAGTAAATGCCAGGGAAGGTAGCAAGGCGGTAACCGAAACCGTAACGGCCATGAAGGAGATCGCACGTAAGATTACCATAATCGAGGAAATAGCCAGGCAAACAAACCTTTTAGCTCTTAACGCGGCCATCGAGGCGGCCCGCGCGGGTGAACACGGCAAGGGTTTTGCCGTGGTTGCCTCGGAGGTAAGGCAACTGGCCGAGCGCAGCCAGGTAGCGGCCGGCGAAATAACCAGCCTTGCCACGACAAGCGTTGAGATAGCTGAAAAGGCCGGTTCCATGCTTGCCGCTATGCAGCCGGACATACAGAAGACTGCCGAGTTAGTAACGGAAATAAGCGCCGCCAGTAACGAACAAAATTCCGGTGCCGAGCAGATTAACAAGGCCATACAGCAGTTGGATCAGGTCATCCAGCAAAATGCCTCGGCCTCCGAGGAGATGGCATCCACTTCGGAAGAACTCTCGACCCAGGCCGAACAACTTCAACACACCATATCGTTTTTCAGAATCGGCGATGACGGCAGGGAAGGATTTTCCACCGCAGTCGTGCAACGAAAATCTTTGCCGCTTCAACAGAAGGCAAAACCGGCCCATATACATCAGAAAACCACCGATAAAACAATCCATGGTGCTAAACCTAAAGGAATCGAAGGGAAAAAAACCGGTGTAACGTTTACGATTAAAAACGGTGACGACGATGCAGACAAGTCCTTCGAAAAATACTAACTCGGGAGATATAAATTCGAAAAACTCTAAGTAATACCAAATAGCGGCCATAACCATAAGAGCAACGAAGTCTCCACGATTGTCTTGCGAGCCCGGCCGCCTACCTCCCTCAGGGGGGGTAGGCGGCCGGGCGGCTCTTGAAAGGTGTGCGGCATATCTGTTTGAAAAAACGAGATTGCAACGGCCACGCTCGCAATGGCATTTTCTATATCGGAATTTGGGATATATCCCCTTATGTACACGGTAAATTAGTTCTCCATCATAGAAGGAATATATAGCAATCACCAAAAGTCTTTTCCCTTTTTGTCATTCTCGCGAAAGCTGGAATCCATTCTTTTATCAACTGTTCTGGAAAAGACTTTCGGTGATTGCTATAACCAGTACCGTCTCACGTAAGCCAGGGTAGGGACAAGGTTAATCCAAGCCTGTCGTCCTTAACGGGAAGACAACGTTAGGGAAAGGTTGCAAGCTTGGTATAAGCCTTCCCATGGTATAAGGACGCGTATGCCGCGACACGTGGGGTTCATCAGTCTTGTTTTGGGGGTCAAGGGGGCGAAGCCCCTTGCGGGGAGGATGGATGCTCTGCTATGGGGTTGAATACCCACGTCGTTTCAATGGCAATGTCCGGAAACAATCGCAAACCTTTATATAATTCAGATCCTATAGTTAGAATAAATTTACCGTGAGGAATCATATAAAGTGTTGATAAATATAGTAATAATATGGCATAATATAATAGTCTATACGGCAAATTATTTTATAATAATGAGGAGAAATAACATGACTGAGCTAAAAGTTGGCATGGAAAGTGTTTCTCAAAAGTTGTGCCAGTTTGATAGGTATTCTTAAAGGAAAAATATTTTCCAATGAATTCGTCAGTAAACATCGTAGTAAAGCCGAAGATTTTACACGTGACAGGAAGTTGCCATTCCATACGTTGTTGCTTTTTCTGATAAACCTGGTGAAGGGATCTTTACAAGACGAATTGGATAATTTTTTCAAAATTCTGAACCAATCTGATATAGCAGTAAGAGAGGTAACGAAAAGTGCGTTATGCAATGCGAGAAAAAAGTTGAAGTATGGGGCGTTTCAGGAATTGACACGAGACGTAGAAACCTATGGTTATCGCCATGTATTCAAAAAGAAGTGGAAGGGTTTTCGTCTTCTTGCGGTTGATGGCAGCACATTGCAGGTTCCCAGGACAGCGGAGGTAACCGAACATTTTGGAGCATGGCATCCGGCTGATGGACAGTCATGTCCGGTTGCAAGAATTTCAATGATGACAGACGTACTAAACGATTTTATCCAGCAATTCTCAGTGAAAACAACGCGAACTCCTTGTATCTAACGGTTTTAGGTGTTAAAACAACGCGAAAAGTATTCTTTTTTGTGAGTAAAACCAATTCATGCTCAATCAGAAAAAATAATGGCTCTATTAGCGTTAAATATGAGCGCCCGTAAGGGCAACAAAGATATGGATTGCGGCAGATTTAATGCCCTAACTCCCTTGCGCTGATATAGTTACCTACCGCGTAATCGATTACGGAGTTTTCCTTAACCTGCGCCCGGAGGGCGTGCCGTGTATGCCCTTTGCCTCGGCGATAGCCGTCATTGCTGGCAAGTCCCGGAATCTAGCCCTGAATCCGTGTGGCTGCTGTATTGCATCCCACTGAATTCCGCTATAACTTTTACTCTTGCCTTCATTTCCGCCGAATAGCTCCTGCCGGATTCCCGGCCTCTCAGCTTATGTGCTATTCCGGCGACTCCTTCTTCCTTTAACCGCTTTACGATCCTTCTTACCTGTCTCTCGCTTATACGTAGCAACTCCGCGGCCTCTCTTTGTTTTAGCGCGCCTTCTTCAACTTTTTTCATCACATGCAGCTTTTTCAGATCCCTCGTGTTTACCATCAGCATGTCCTCTTTGGCCATTGTACCACCCTTTCCTTCTAAGGTACAAAACGCCGTGCTTTTTAGGACATTTCTATTTTGGTATTACACGACGGCACAAGACAAGGTATCGATAAAATATGCAGTTTCTACACTGCAGGAAGCAGGAGAGTTTTTCCTCTAAAGCGCCAGTTGTCATCGAAAGACCGTTACATGGGAAATTCGTAAGGGTTACGACTATTCCCGAATTTGACAATGATGTGAATATATACCGGTTCCTGGAGATATTCGAGGACATCTCCCTGCAAAAACAGCACGAGGAAACTTTTAGAGCGATAAGCACCTCGGCGCAGGATGCCGTCGTAATGATGGACAGCAATGGAAGTGTCTCTTTCTGGAACAGTTCCGCCGAAAGAATTTTCGGCTATACGGAGAAGGAAATACTGGGTAAGTACCTTCACAGGCTTGTCACGCCACCCGGAATGTATGAGAAATTCAAAGAAGGATTCGAATTTTTCAAGAGCACCGGAGAGGGCAATGCGATAGGTAAAACAGTAGGACTTTCAGCCATAAAAAAAGACGGCACCGGGATACCCGTAGAAATTTCGCTATCATCCGTAATGCTGAAAGGAAAGAGAAACGCCATAGGGATCATAAGAGACATCAGCGAACGTAAGGTACTTCAGAATATGGTCGAATTAAACCTGCACAAGATGAAGCGCCTGTTTAATGGTACCGTAGATGCACTCTCAACCATGGCCGAGAGCAAAGATCCCTATACCGCCGGACACCAAAGGAGAGTGGCACAGCTCACGTGTGCAATTGCCAGGGCTATGATGCTTGGCGAAGACGAGGTAGAGGGCCTTTACGTAGCTTCGATACTTCATGACATTGGCAAGGTTTACGTTCCTTCGGAGCTGCTCTCGAAGCCCGGACGGCTTAATGAAATAGAACTTAGCCTGATAAAGACCCACAGCGAGGTAGGTTACAATATCCTGAAAAACATCGAATCCGACTGGATGACAGCCGATATTGTACACCAGCATCACGAGAGACTCGACGGCTCGGGCTATCCCGGGGGACTTAAGGGAGACGAGATTTTGTTAGGTGCCAGAATAATAGCCGTTGCCGACGTGGTGGAAGCCATATCGTCACACCGTCCGTACAGAGCCGCCCTTGGCACGGACATTGCCATGGCGGAAATAACTTCACGCAAAGGAACCCATTACGATGCCGACGTGGTGGATACATGTGTCGAACTGTTTAATAATGGCTTCGCTTTCTCCCTCTCTACGGACAAGATATGTTAATCGAAACAACTAGACTGTCTGAACTGTGATTTAAATGATTTCCTGATTTACTATGATGCATAATTTGGAAAGCGGATATTCGTTATTAATCATAGCCTTCATTTAATCATTGTTAATCACGGTTCAATACAATTATTCCTCCGATATGATTTTCATCAGCGACTCTATCATTTCCGACTCCGTGACTCTGCCGACGACCTTTCCCCGTTTAA
>JADFXJ010000036.1 GCA_015233615.1 Nitrospirota bacterium | reverse complement strand
GCCCGAAGGGCGGGGTGGTTTTAGGCATAGCAGATTTCGCGGGTGAACTGTTACATATTATTGGCGTCGTCTGGTCCAGATGTGAAGCGAAAATCCTTTAAGAAGAGGAAAAGGAAGAGCGAAAGAAAATATGAGTGATAATTCTCGTCTTATAGAACATGCTTTTCCGCTGAAACAGGCCTCGATTGATTCGGTTCACGAGAAGAACGTTCGGCATGGGCATATATCCACACTCCATATCTGGCCCGCACGCCGCCCGCTTGCCGCATGCAGGGCTGCACTGATAGCCACGCTGCTACCCGATCCGGGAACGCCGGAGAAACGCAGGGAACTCTGTGAAAAGATCGGTGGCAAATTAGTCAAAAAGACAGAGAAAAAGAAGATGCCCAACGGCCAGATCGTCGAGAGGGAGAAGGAAGTCACGGAAGGCGGTATTCTGCACTGGGGTCTTGAGACGGAAAACAAAGAACTTTTGGATTGGTTTCGGGAAGAGATAAAAAAGGCTTATGGAGGGCGAGCACCAAAAGTCTTAGATCCTTTTGCCGGTGGAGGAGCTATCCCGCTGGAGGCCATGCGGTTAGGGTGTGAAGTAACGGCCGTAGACATTAACCCGGTTGCATGGTTCATTTTGAAGTGTACGTTGGAATATCCGCAGAAGCTGGCCGGAAAGATTCTCCCACTTCCTGACTTTATCTTGTCGAATGAAGAATTCATGGGAGCTTTTTATAAGGCACATCCTCATTTAGTAGGTTTCACTAAGCCTACGAAAAAGCAACTTAAAGAACAGGAAGCTACACTTTGGCAATCTCACTGTGATGATAACGAATTGGCACCTGAGGCCGACCTTGCCTGGCATGTGCGGGCGTGGGGATATTGGGTACTCGATAAGGCCCGCAGGGAGCTGGCTAAATATTATCCAACATACGCTGAATTTGAACCCATAGATCGAATAAATTCAGGAACCTATGAAACGCAGCCTATACAGCTTGTACCTCTAAAGGAAGATGGTACGGCTGATATTGATTCGCTGAACAAGGATTTCAGCAAGGACTACCTTGACAATAAGAAGAATCCGCGCTGGATAGCAAAACCGACGGTTGCGTACCTTTGGGCTCGGACGGTAACGTGCAAAAACTGTCGGGCAACAATACCTCTCCTAAAAACTCGATGGCTTTGCAAGAAGGATCGAAAGCGGGTTGTGCTGACAATGGAACCTAATGAAGAAAAAACCGGTGTCATCTTCGGCATAGATCCGAATGTTCCGGTTAATGGCGGGAATGCGGCGCAAAAGCGTGAACATGATAAGCGTATTGGATCGGGTACAATGTCCCGCTCCGGAGCAAAGTGCCCATGCTGTTCAGCGATTATGACGATGGAAGACATTCGGTTTGAGGGACAGGCGGGAAGGCTGGGTGCTGTGATGACGGCGGTTGTAGTTGATACGCAGAAAGGTAAGGAATATCGTTTGCCGACGTCACATGAACTCCAAATGGCTAAAGAGACCGAGCAATCCCTGCAAGAAGTCTTTACGGAAATTCCATTCGGTCTGCCGAAGGACCCACTTCCGGGGAAAGAAGCTTTAGGCTTTAGAATACCGTTGTATGGCTTTGATCTGTGGAATAAAATGTTTTCGGATCGCCAGCTTTTAGCGCTTGGAACTTTTCTTAAATATTCTCGTACCGTTCGGGAAGTAATGCAAAATTATGGCTACTCTGCAATATGGGAAGAATCAATCATTGCCTATTTAGTTAGCATGTTTGACCGGTTAGCAAATCAATCGAGCAACCTGTCGCGGTGGAACCAGGGCGGGGAGAAAATCGAAGGGACATTTGCACGTTTTGCTTTGCCCATTCTTTGGGATTACGCTGAATGTAATCCACTAGGTGAGACCAGTGGCGGATATCCCAGTGCCTTTGGATGGGTAACTTTGGTTGTCGACCATCTTATGAAAGCCGCGGCGAACTGTCCGGAACCGACGATTATTTGCCAAAGTGCGATAAAAGTCACGTCAAATAGTATGGACTGTATAATCACCGACCCGCCTTATTACGATGCAATTCCTTACTCTGATTTAATGGACTATTACTATGTCTGGTTGAGGCGGATATTGAATGGATTAACACAAGATATAGATGACGCTTTTCCTCACAGATTATCCCCAAAGTGGAACGAATCTGAGAATGATGGTGAGCTTATTGATGATGCAAGCCGACATAGCGGAGACAAAAGTAGGTCAAAAGACGTCTATGAAGACGGTATGGCTCGCGTATTTCAGTCGTGTTATAACGCGCTTCGCCATGATGGAAAGTTCGTCGTTGTCTTTGCACATAAACATCCGGATGCATGGGAGACTCTTGTTTCGGCAATCATTCGTTCAGGCTTTGTTGTTGACGGGAGTTGGCCCATTCAAACTGAAATGGGAACCAGAACTCGCGCGCTTTCATCTTCCGCTCTTTCCTCATCCGTCTGGCTCGTATGTAAGAAACGCCCTGAAACGGCCCGTGTAGGATGGGACGCCAAAGTTCTTGCAGACATGCGACAACGCATTAAGGTTTGTCTGCGTGAATTTTGGGATGCCGGCATACGCGGACCGGACTTTGTGTGGGCCGCCACCGGGCCTGCTCTTGAGGCATACAGTAAGTATCCCGTTGTAAAGAAAGCTAACGAGCCCGGGCAAATTATGTCCGTGAATGAGTTCCTGAATCACGTGCGCAGGATGGTCGTAAACTTCGTAATTGGCCGCGTTCTCTCCGGAGATAAGGACGGTGACGCAGAGCTTGCTTCTGCCGACTGTCTCGATGAACCCACCGCCTATTACCTTCTTCATCGCCATGACTTCGGGTTGGATGAAGCTCCGGCGGGAGCGTGCATTCTCTATGCAATATCCTGTGGTTTATCCGATAGAGAACTCGCAACAACCTGGAACATCCTGGCCTTTACAAAAGGGAAATCCGTAGATGAGGAACAAGAGGAAGCTGACGTAGATGCCGAAGCCGATTTGGATTCGGATGAAGACTCCGGAAGCAAATTAAAGCTTAAAACTTGGGCTCAGCGCAAAGGCAAATCGTTAGGTTATAATGCCCCTGGAAACAAGCCTATACCTCTCATTGACCAGGTACACTGTCTCATGCATCTTTGGAAGGGTGGAGACCTTTACAAAGTGGATGAATATATTGATAATAATGCTTTAAGAAGGCAGGAGCTTTTTAAGAGGCTATTGCAATCGCTTATTGAACTGTCGCCTCATGGCAGCACGGAACGAGCTTTACTTGAGAGCCTGAGTAACCACGTGCAGGCAAGAGGAGCGGTAAGAGATGATCAAACGACAATACCTTTTGAAATACCGGAATAGGTAAGTTTAGATAGACAAATTACTTCCTGAACGTTGACTATTTATTACTAATGTAGCTATAATAGCCATAGTTATCCGTACAGGAGAGAAATTACTATGGATACGGTAAAATATATGAACAATTGGTTGGAATCGGCAGAACGCGATCTCAAGACAGCCGATTCTTTGTTTTTAAACGCAAAGTATGACTGGTGCCTTTTTATTGGACATCTTGTTATAGAAAAAGCATTAAAGGCATTATATATGAAGAAGAAAAATATAGCGCCTCCTAAAACACATAATCTCATTGGACTCACCGAAAATTTAGAAATTCATTTAACAGAGGAACAGATAGTTTTATTATCAAGAATAAGTGATTTTAACATAGACGCAAGATATCCCAATGAAAAAGACAGTTTTCACAATCTTTGTACGAAGGAATTTACACGCGAATATTTAGGGAAAATAAAGGAGATTTATCGATGGTTATTACTACAGATAAAGCAATAGAAATAATAGAAGAATTTTTAACACTGGTATCATCAAAGGGTATAAAAATTGAGAGGGCAGTTTTGTTCGGTTCATACGCTAGAGGTATGGCAACCGAGTGGAGCGATATAGATTTAGCAATCACGTCTTCGGATTTTGTAGGTATTCCTTTCCACGATAGAGGCATGTTAACTGAATGCAAGTTGAAGGTTGATTGGAGACTTCAAATATTTCCGTACAGACCGGAGGAATTCACGGAGGAAAGCCTTTTCGCAAAGGAGATAATCGAAACCGGCATTGAAATCAAGTTACCCATAACTGAATTATGTGCAAAATGAAATGAGTTGCCCTTTTTGCTTAGAGAAAATAGAATTGGCGAGATGCTCGGTTTTTTTGTCGTCCTTGTCTCGTCCGTCACTGCCGGAGAGAGCCGTCAGCCGCATTTGCGGGCCGAAATATAGTCCCTTCCCAGTCGTCATTCCGGCTTGTCCGGAATCTAGTCCTTACTCTTCGGCATATGCTGCGTATTCCGTGCAGACAGCCAAGATAAGCCCTGCAGAATGGAGGGCAGTAAAGGAAAAGGAATAGATTCCGGACAAGCCGGAATGACGACAAGGGCAGGACAAGGACGACAAGAAGTTAAATATCGCAGGAATTGACGAAATCAAATACTAACCAGATCAACAATATCTTTTGAAACACCGCAATAGGAGGAACGGATATTATGGCTAAATTACCCTGGAGACCCTGGCATGAAGTCGTCAGGCTGCGTGAGGATCTACGGTCGGGAGAGTTATCACTTTCGATGTTTGCAGCGGACCTCTATGAGGTCATGATGCAGAAAGGGAAGCGTCCGGTATATGAAAAACCCGGGCATTTCTTTGCCCTCACCTACCCTACCTATAATCTTCGCAAATTAGCGCGCGACGTTGTCTTACGTCTTGCCGGGAAGAATGACAAGGCGGTCAGGCAGCTTGAGCTTACCTACGGAGGCGGCAAAACCCATACTCTCATTACTCTTCGCCATTTAGTGCATGATCCCGATAAATTACCCGATCTTCCCGCAGTACATGAGTTTATACAGGAAATAGGGCAACCAGCCCCCAAATGCCGTATAGCAAGCCTCTGTTTTGACAAACTTGACGTTGAAAAGGGTATGGAAATTGTTGACCCCGATGGAAGAACGCGGGTTTTAAAGCAGCCCTGGAGCGTTCTTGCCTATCAGGTTGCCGGCGACGAGGGCCTGAAGCTCCTGCATGCCGATGGTAAAGCCGAAGAAAGAGATACGGCACCGGCGGAGAATCTTCTTATCGAGTTGCTTCAGATCCCCATCAAACAGAATCTGGGTATTCTTATCCTCATCGATGAAGTGCTTATGTACGTTCGGGAGAAAATCGCTCAGGACAGCAACTGGCGTAGTAAGCTTATAAATTTCTTCCAATACCTGACCCAGGCTGCTACAAAAGTGGATCGGTGCTGTATAGTAGCCTCTCTCCTGGCAACCGATCCCCTTAAGAGCGATACCTTTGGCAGGGAACTGCAGGGGGAACTGTATGACATATTCCAGAGGCAAAGGGAAGAAGCGGTGACGCCCGTGGTTAAAGAAGACGTGGCCGAGGTGTTGCGCCGTCGATTCTTTACCCCTGAATCGCTTAAGGAAAAGGGGGATTTCAGGCAACACGTCGTGGCCGCCTTGAAGGGAATCACTGCGATTGACGAACAAACCGCTAAGCAGGGTGCGGATGCCGAGGAAAAGTATTTGAAAAGCTTTCCTTTTCACCCCGACCTGACGGACGTTTTCTACGAGAAATGGACAAATCTCGATCGTTTTCAGAAGACCAGGGGAATACTGAGGACGTTTGCCCTTGCCCTGCGTGAAGCCGAAAAGTGGGATGCCAGTCCTCTTATTGGAGCGGAGGTCTTCTTGTCAGCTCCTGGGGTAAGCACTCTTTCCGAAGCTGCAAGTGAACTGGTAACCGTTGCCGATACGGAGGAATGGGAAGGCCATAAACAAGCCTGGACGGGAATTCTGGAGAGCGAATTTTCACGGGCAAAAGAGATAGATAAAGATTCGATTGGACTCGAATTTCGGGAGATAGAACAGGCCGTAATGGCAACCTTCCTGCATTCTCAGCCTATAGGGAAAAGTGCCGGAACGAGAGACCTTATCGTGCTACTTGGAAGCACAAGGCCCGATAAGATTGATCTTGAGAAGGGGCTTATGCGTTGGGCTCAGCAAAGCCACTGGCTCGATGACCAATATACGGCAGTATCCGAAAGACGCCTACCCGATACATGGCGCCTGGGCAACAAACCTAATCTCAATCAGATGCATGCCATAGCTTCGTCCAATATTGCCGATGACTTTGTACACGCAAGACTGCTGGATGAAATCGTGAAAGTAAAAGGCCTTTCCGCAAATGCCTCTGCCGCTGGAGTGCGCGTGCATACCATGCCGACAAAACCAAAGGATATAGAAGATGACGGGGTTTTCCATTATGCTATACTTAGCCCGGATGCCGCATCAGAGTCAGGCAAACCAGGTTCTTTCGCAAAGCAATTCCTCGATGAAACTACGGGTTCGGATAAGCCAAGGGTTTACCGTAATTCCGTAATTCTTCTAACCCCTTCTAAGGATGGTGTGGAACTCGCGCTGTCAAGGGTTCGGGATTTTCTTGCCTGGGAAATAGTAAGGAACGACATCAGGAAACAGCAGAAAGATGGTAATGTAGAGCCGGCCCGTGCGCAAATCTTACAGATAAACATCGAAAAGGCCAGGGGTCGTATACCTGAGGCTATAAAACATGCTTACTGCATTGTAGTTACCGTCTCCGGGAAAAATGAGGATCATGCGTTCAGGATAACAATAACCGAAGAATCTCATTTCAATATCATAAAGGAAGATTCACGCTCGCGGGTTCAGGATACTGCGATATCAAGCGAGGCTTTGTTGCCCGACGGGCCTTACAATCTGTGGAGACCGGGCGAAACGTCGAGGAGAGTAAAGGATCTTGCCGGAGCTTTTGCACAACTCCCTCATCTGCCGAAGATGTTGAAAACCAAAGCCATCCTTGACACCCTTGCCGAAGGATGTGCCAGGGGTACATTTGTTCTGAGGATAGTCAGACCTGACGGAACCTCCAGGACGTGGTGGATGTCACGCCCGGATGACAATGCACTGAGCGATAGTGCCATGGAACTCGTGCTTCCCAATGCTGCAGAACTCAGTGAGCTTTCCGCCGAACTGTTGGCACCGGGAAAATTGCCTGGACTTTGGCCGGGTGATGATATTACGGCAGGACATGAAATTACCGTACGGAATGAGAGTACGGTACGACATGAGATTACGGTACGGCAATTGGAGGAGTATTTCAGCGGATCAACGATTGTCCAGATAGACAAAGGAGGCTACCGGGAGCCCCTTACGATTCCAAAAATATCATCGCCGGTATTAGAAAAAACCATCGATAAAGCCGTTGAAGATGCCGTTCTATGGTTGATTTCCGGCCCGGCCAGTATTTTGGGCGAACATATTCCCGCCGGAGTCCTCAACGCAAGTGCCAAATTGCTCGCTCCGCCTGAGGCGGTCGGGGCCCCGGAGATACTTCCGGAAAATCTGCCCGCAGCCTGGAAGGAAGGCGCTTGTTCCGGTCTGTCAGTGGCTACGGCCCTGTCAATGAAGGCGGGAGAGACACTGCCCTGGAAGACCGTAAAAGACGTTATCGATGGCGCTTTACAAGCCCGTTTTCTTGAAATTGAACCAGGCTCATGGACGTGGCCGTGTGACTTTTCCTCGGCTCGGTATGCAAAGTTTAGGGTTCCCGAAAAATTCGAAGGGCCCACACCGCCGCTAAAAGCTAACGTTCTTGTGGCAAAATCGGAATTAGAGGCCGCACAGATACAGGAACTCGGAGACATCATGTCAGATCTTCTGAATATTAAAACAAAATCAAAAATTCCTTTAAAGTTTCTCGTCAGAATCGAAATTGGCGATGGAAAGACCGTGCCCCCCGACGTGATAAAAGAGATAAATAACCTGCTTAGTGACGTTAAGGAAGGTTTTATATTGGAATAGTCGGGCTAAAAATAATTGTGGATATTACGGCAATTTCTATGACTATCTACGTATAATAATTAATGGCTTACTATCCAATTCATTAAGGAGAAGCAACCGTGGCACGCAAACCAGCACGCAAACCAACCGAATCAAAGCGGCCTGAGCTAACCATGCCGATAGAAAAAGCGAAATCTATGCTGCAAGAGCGGATCGGGATAGGCAGGGAACTCATCCGAACGCAAACCGGCACTCAACGGCCGCAAACCGGCATTCAACGGCTGCAAACCGGCATTCAGCAACCGCAAATCAACATTCAAAAGGAGTTTGTTGCTACCAATTGGGAGTTCACAAACTGGGACTCGTACAATACCGACCTTCTCATGCAAATGTTTACCACCGACAAACTCGTTAAAAATTATAAGCTGAGTGGAAGCACGATAAACATCACCTCGCAATATTTGTCGCCTGACGAAAAGATTACCAATCTTTACGAAAAAATCGACAAAAAAATCACATCGATCGAATTCGTCATAGATCTGTTGAACTCTTTCAATTGAGTCCAACGCTCCTTAAAGAACAAAAAGAATAAAGACTATTGTCCTGTCAATTGTCCTCTGTCCGTTGTTACCATCCCTGCTCGTATTCCCCCCCCCCCCAGTCGTCATTCCGGCTTGTCCGGAATGACGACTGGGGGGTGCGACATTACAATGTTGACATGACACTAGATTCAGACAACCTGACCCGGCGGATTATAATTGAGACCAAATCAAACGTTAAGTCTGCGTATTTTCAGCATTTCCGATGTAATTTGGGATCACATTATAATCCCACCTCCCGACACCTAAAAAAAGTAATTTTCCGATGTAATGATTTGATTTTAATGGCATTTTCACGTTATCGCCTCTGCTGGCAGGTCAGGTTGTCTGAGATTCCGGACAAGCCGAAATGACGTGAAAAGGGACTGGAATCTATATTAAAATGCGTTTATCATAGCCAGAGTTGTTATTTTTTCCTCGTAAACCCTTATTCCATCTTGTTCTATCCATGTTTTCATACCGCAAAAGTTGAGTTAAATAATTGTGAAATTGCTTTTTTGTCTGATTATTATATATTATTGGGAACTACACTTTGGAGGATAACTACATTATGAGTTTAGCGATAATTATCATAGACGATTCTAAAAGCGTAAGGAGAGTATTAAGAAAAGAGCTTAAAAAAATATACGGTGACAGGGATATCATTATCGATGAGGGTGTAAATGGAGTGGAAGCTATGGAAGCGGTAAGGACCGGCAAGTACGATTTGATGTTTTTAGACTTGACTATGCCTATAATGGACGGCTTTGAGGTTCTACAACATATAAAGGAGGAATCTATTGAAATGAAGGTTATAGTTCTTTCGGCGGATATTCAGCCGGAGGCTCAAAAGACCGTTAAAGCGCTGGGTGCTATTGAGTTCTTAAGCAAACCGTTGGATATCGAATACGCTAAAAAAACTCTTAAGGAGCATAATTTATTATGATAGAACTTGAATATAGTGAGGATGAGTACGATATTTTGAGAGAATTATTCAATGTGGCTATGGGACAGGCAGGGAAGAGTCTGGCCCTTCTTCTGAAGTCTTTTGTAGAGCTTTCGGTACCGGATATAAAAATCGTACATGCTGAAAAAGTCATTAATACTATAATAGAAAATTCTCCTTTTACCGAAAACGAAATAATCACCGCAGTAAGACAAACCTTTTATAACCAGAACCATGTCGACGGCGAAACCATAGTTCTATTTGGAGATAATTCATTTGTAACGATTGCGGAAATTTTGGGTCTTGCAGGCACTTCCGATGAAAATTTCCAAAAAGAGCTGCTTTTAGAAATTGCCAATATAGTCGGCGGAGCAAGTATAAACGGATTTTCGAATCAGCTCTTCGGTAATGAAATGACTTTTACCCCCCCTACGATATTAAACGAAAAAACGCCATTAAACAAGCTGCTTTACGGCACTTTTATGCGCAGCCAGATTAGATGGGCCTATACTTTATTGATTAAAATAAAATTCAAGCTTAAGCACGAGGATTTTAAAAGCGGTCTCCTTGTCTTCATGTCGGAAAAATCCATCGAAACCATTAAGGCGGCACTGGATAAAAAGCTTGAGGAAATGTAAAACACAAGAGGTTGTAACTACATATGAACAATAATATATTAGCAAAGGTAATTCAGGACTTAAACGTCGGCATAGTGGTCGTCGATTCTTCATATCACGTTATCGTTTGGAATCAATTCATGGAAAAACATAGTAATATCAAACGTGAAGCCGTAACGGGAAAAGAATTATTCGAATCTTTTCCATATTTACCGAAGGATTGGCTCGACTTGAAGTTAAGAAGCGTATTTATGCTTAAGAATTTTTCCTTTACCACGTGGAAGCAGCGTCCGTATTTATTCAAGTTTTACCATCACCGCCCTATTACCGGATCTTCGGAGTTCATGTACCAGGATTGCGTGTTTTTACCGGTACTCGACACTGAAACCTCGGCCAACTATGCGTGTATAGTAGTTCAGGACATGACGGACATTGCCCTGTATGAACAAAAGCTTGAGGAGTTAAAGGAAATAAATGAGACTCTGCAACAACTTAGCCAATACGACGTTCTTACCTCCGCTTTTAACAGAAGGTATTTCGAAACACAGGTTGAGAAGGAATTCAGTAAGTCTAAAAGACATGGAAACGACTTTGCGGTAGTGTTACTCGATATAGATTTCTTCAAAAAAGTAAACGACACTTACGGACATCCTGCCGGAGACGAAGTGCTGAAGCACGTTGTCAAAATTGCCTCTAATATGCTAAGGACATCGGATGTTTTTGCCAGATATGGAGGTGAGGAGTTTATAATGTTACTTACGGAAACAAAATTCGAAAATGCTCAAATAGTTTCCGACAGAATCAGACAGAGGATAGAAGAAAGCGTCGCCGTTTATAAAAACCAGGAAATAAAAGTAACCATAAGCCTTGGTTTGAGCCGGTTCAGACCAACCCTGAAGGACTACCTTCAATTAGTAAACGAGGCCGATGTGGCTCTTTATAAATCAAAAACAGAAGGCCGCAACAGACTTTCCATTTATAAAGAAGAAGATTAAGAGGGTGTGTCAGGGGTATGTTCAATGTCATTAACTTAAGGGAAATATAGGCGCACGATTCCGGGACTTGCCCGGAATCGCCCTTTCTGTCATCCTCGCGAAAGCGGGGATCCAGCCTTTGCCCTTTACCTGAGTAGTTACCGACATTGGACGCCTGACACGACACTAGTGTTCCGTCAAGCGTGAAATGTCGCATTCTGACTTGTCCGACTGTAGTCTTTAATCCATTTTTTCGTCATCCACCGTACTGTTCGTTATGCCTGTTTACCTCGTAAACCAACCACACATCGTCATTCCGGCCCGCAAATCAGACTAACGGCTATAATCTGAATGTGTCATATTACCGTTTAAGGTTTCTTCAATATCTCGTGAGTTCCAACACTACGTAAAATATAATAATCGTCCGTTATAACAAATGTAAATCGATATTGGTCATCAATGTACCCTTCCCATATACCACTGAAACCTTCAAGTTTGTGAAGATTTAAAGACGGATGCCCCGGATTGCTTGACAGAAAAGACAACTGTTTATTGGTTTTGCACTGTATTTCTTTAGGTAATTTTTTGTAATATTTTAGAAAAGATTTCGAATATCTTAATCTTTTAGCCATTCATCGCACTCAGAGCCGTTTAACCATTTAATGGTGTCTTCAACATTATCAAAATCTTTATATCTTCCAAGCTTTAAATCTTCCTCTGCTTCCTTTTCTCCTTTTTGCCATTCCTCCGTCCAGAAATATGCCTGACTTGGGTCATTTTCCGTGATTGGTCTGAAATTAATTACATGATCAATTTTAGTTATTTCGACCATAACCTCCTCGCCTTCTTCATAATTGAGCTTTTCCATTGGCTCAAGTATACCGTGGATATATTTTGCTTTTACCGTAGTTGACATAGTTAGTCTCCTTGCAGAGCATACATGCTATTGTTCAAGCACTGACATTTGTCAATCCTAATGTTGTTGCTCCTTTGCGCATCTTTGACACCTCCCTACTTATAGGATACAAAAAAGATATGATGATGTCAACATGTGCCACTTAAAGTCTTCCCCCACTTATTCTGACAACGTCATATTATGATATTGTTATATTTCATCCATCTCTGTCAAGTTTATTAACCAGCCTTTTCCAGAACGTGTTTGGTTGACCAAATGCTCTATGACCGAATTGTTCGAAGGCGGGTCTTTTTCTCTTCATACTTTTTCGGCCCAAATATGTTTTCTTACAATTTGATCAAAATTCTGTAAATTTTCCACGAGTTAGCCCATGCCGCCCACAAAAGGGTTTTAGCGCCTTAAAAGGCGGCCAGGACAAGGATGCAAGAAATTGTAGCTGAGACCAGTGCGGCTTTACTTTGTAGACTCACAGATAGAGACCCTCAACAATACATTGGTAATTCCTGCCAGTACGTATACAAGTATGCCAAAGAAGCAAGTTTAACCGTTGGTCAAGCGTGTTTACAGGTAATAGGCGATGTAGAGAAGGTGCCAAACGGAGGGAGGAGAAGAAACATAATGGGATATTTTCAAAAAATATTATTTGTATGTAATAAATGAGGGGAAATGTATCCTATCTGTAACCTGTCGTATGGTACAATATGATGGTCTTGTTTTTAGCAAGACCACCATAGCGGAATGAATAAAGATTAGGCAAGGAAGATATACTTATGGCACTAACAACTTGTAGAGAATGTGGTAATCAAGTCTCAGATCAAGCCGCGCAATGTCCGAATTGTATGATACATAATCCCGGCTTGGTCCCTAAAAGCCAAACGAGTGATGCAAGCTGGATCATAATAGTTATTATATTTATTATCATGGCTATATCAAAGAGTTGTCATTCATAATATTGTGATAAAGAAGTCTATCGGCATAGTATAGTTGAGCAAAAATTGCCATAACCCCAAAAGATACTGTCATTTATAGATTTCAAATGCAATAGATACTATTTAATCTGACAACAGGCTTGCTTTTTTATCTTCAAAGGTAACGGTCAGCTCCGTATCTTGAGGAATCCTAGCCTTTTCCAATAGCTCAACCATTTTTGGTGTGAATATGAATAAGTTATTACTCAACTCTAATTTAACATAAACATGCGTGTTAATAAAAGAACCGGCAATTCACGACAGCTTAATTCAGCCACCCTCAAATACCCTCCTATCCTGGAAAAACACCGGTAATCGCTTTACTTTCCGCTAGTGCCCAATCTAAACCGCAATCTAAAACCACCTAAAACCGCGATCTACGTCCTTGAAATACCGCTTTGTTTCGTGATAAGATATTTTTGGCAAGCCGACACCCGTCTGTAATGTAGAGTGATGCCGTCATTTCTTGAGGCAGACCGGGTTTTTAAGACGAGTACGACCGGGATCGCGAAGGATACCGGCAGTTTTTCGATTTAATCAGGTTTTTGTTGCCTGGAAACGTTTTATGGAGGTAACACATGGAAAAGAACATCCTGGTCGTAGACGATGACGAAATCGTAGTCAAAAGCTGCGAGGCGGTCCTCTCGGCCGAGGGTTGGCAGATATCCGGCGTAACGAATGCCAGGGACGCCATGGAGCTAATCAAGCGAAACACCTACGACCTTGTAATAACTGACCTCATCATGCCTACCATAGACGGCTTTGAGCTGATAAAATGGACAAACGACAACTTCCCCCACACGCGAATAGTTGTCATGACGGGCTATTCGTCCAAGGCCGTTCTCAGAGACGCTATAGCGCTGGACATCGTGGACTTCATGCAGAAACCATTTTTCCCTAATACCCTCGTAGATACCATAACCAAGGCCCTTAATACTCCGCCGAAAGTGCCGGTGCCTTCCAAACAACCCGACGTATTCGACATGGAGAAACTAAACGCCATCGTAAAGAAGTACAAGAAGAAGCCCGGCTCCCTTATTACCATCCTCCAGGAGGCCCAGGAATTGATCGGCTACCTGCCTCCTTCAATACAGAAGGCCATCGCAAAGGGGCTTAAAGTGCCCGTCAGCGAGGTACATGCCGTGGTATCTTTCTATTCATTCTTCACCATGAAGCCTATGGGAAAATATAACGTACGGGTTTGCCAGGGTACTGCCTGCTACGTTAAAAGGGCAAACGAAATCCTGGAAAAGCTGAAAGAGACATTGGGCATCGAAGAAGGAGAAATCACCCGGGACAGCCTGTTCTCCCTTGAAACGGTGAGGTGCATAGGCGCTTGCGGCCTGGCCCCGGTAGTGGTCATAGACAACGACACCCACGGCGAGGTAAACCCGGTAAAAGCCCACGAGCTGCTTGAAAATTACAAGTAACCCGCGCAAATAACTTATACATTGGCAACTTACACAAACAATTTACACGGTAACTATAATATAGTGAATATAGACTAACGTAGATTATACGTAAGAGGAATTGTTCAATGGCAAAAATAACGGTTATAGATCTCAAGCGCATTAAAGAGACGCAAACGGGGCGCATGAGCGACAAAAAGCTCATGCTCTGTGGCGGCACCGGCTGTCTGGCCGGCGGAAGCCTCAAAATAAAGGAAGCCCTCGAACATGAGTTAGACGAAAGGGGGTTAAGCGCAGACACGAAGGTAGTGCACACCGGATGTAACGGTTTTTGCGCACACGGCCCGCTGATGGTTACGCATCCCGACGGTGTCTTTTACGAAAGGCTCAAGCTCATCGATATACCCAACCTGGTGGAAGAGCATTTCGTCAAAGGCCAGCCGATGGAAAAGTACATGTACAGAGACCCAAACACCCACAACTACGCGCATGGCATCGGGGACATCACATTTTTCAATCTCCAGGTGCTTGGCGCCCTCAGAAACCGGGGAGTCATAGACCCGGAGAAAATAGACGAATACATAGGCATGGACGGGTACATGGGTGCCGCAAAAGCCCTTTTGGATATGTCACCCCGCGAGATAATAAAGACGGTAACGGACTCCGGACTGCGCGGCAGGGGCGGAGCCGGCTTCCCTACGGGCCTTAAGTGGGAGCTATGCTCATACGTTGCCGGCAGCGTCAAGTACATACTCTGTAACGGCGACGAGGGAGACCCCGGAGCCTTCATGGACAGAAGCATCATGGAGGCGGACCCCCACGTAGTGCTGGAGGGCATGATAATAGCCGCAAAGGCCATAGGAGCCCACGAAGGGTACATCTATGTGAGGGCGGAGTACCCGCTGGCGGTAAAGCGCCTCAGAAAGGCCATCGAACAGGCCAGGGAGTATGGCCTTTTGGGGGAAGACATACTTGGAAGCGGTTTTTCACTTGACGTAGACTTGTACCTGGGCGCCGGAGCTTACGTTTGCGGAGAGGAAACGGCACTGATGCGCTCGATAGAGGGCAAGAGGGGCTCACCTATCCCCCGTCCGCCTTTTCCGGCTCAAAAAGGCCTCTGGGAGAAACCCACGGTACTCAATAACGTGGAGACGTTCGCAAACATACCCCAAATCATACTTAACGGGGCCGATTGGTTCAAGTCCAATGGAACTGAGAAATCCACCGGCACGAAGGTATTTGCCCTTACCGGAGCCGCGCAAAACACCGGACTCATAGAAATCCCCTTTGGCACCACCCTGCGCACTATTATATATGACATCGGCGGAGGCCTGAAGAAGGGACGCAGCTTTAAGGCACTTCAGCTTGGCGGCCCCTCCGGCGGCTGTATTCCCGAAGAACTTTTGGACACACCCGTTACATACGAAGACATAGTAAAGACCGGGGCAATAGTCGGCTCCGGCGGCATGGTAACCCTCGACGACACAAACTGCATGGTGAACCTGGCCAGATTCTTCCTCGAATTCACCGCCCACGAATCGTGTGGCAAATGCACGCCCTGCCGGGTCGGTACGAAGGTGATGCTCAACATATTAACGGACGTCACCGAAGGCAATGGAAAAGAAGGCGACATAGAACTTCTCGAAGACTTAGCCATGGATATAAAGACTGCGTCTCTCTGCGGACTTGGGCAGACGGCACCAAATCCCGTACTCACCACGATAAAGTATTTCCGCTCCGAGTACGAGGCCCACATAAGGGATAAATGGTGCATAGCCGGAGTTTGCAAAGAGCTGGTCACCTTTTACATAGACGAAAAGACCTGCACCGGCTGCACCGCCTGTGCACGGGCCTGTTCCCGTAGTGCCATAATAGGAGAAAGAAAGGAACCGCACAGTATAATGCAGGAAAAATGCGTAAAGTGCAGAGCTTGTTTTAACGCCTGCCGGTTCGGTTCCGTAAAGGTAGGCCCGGCAGACATGTTCGGCAAAAGCGGGAAGGAAAGCGAAAATGAAAACGAGTCAGACATAAAGTCAAAGGAAAGCGAGGAGGTGGCCGGATGATAGAGCTGACCATTGACGACACAAAGGTAAAGGTGGCCAAAGGCTCGACCATACTTGAGGCGGCTTTGGAAAACGGCATATATATCCCGCATCTGTGCTGGGACCCCAGGCTAAAACCATACGGAGGCTGCCGCATGTGCCTCGTGGAGGTAGAAGGACAGACGAAGCTTTTGGCAAGCTGCTCGAACCCCGCAGGAAACGGTATGGTCGTCCACACGAACACGCCTAAGCTGAACAAGGTCAGAAAGACGATGCTCGAACTCCTGCTCGTACACCATCCACTGGACTGCCCCGTATGCGACAAGGCCGGGATGTGCAAGCTCCAGGACCTCGCACAAAGGTACGGCCCTACAAAGAGCAGGTTCAGCGAGGAAAAATTTACTATCGCAAAAGACACCGGAAGCCCTTTCATAGAGAGGAACCCCAACAGGTGTATCCTCTGTGGCAAGTGCGTGACGATCTGCTGGGATCATCAGGGCGTCGGCGCCATAAACTTCATAGGCCGCGGGTTTAACACGAAGGTCAGCCCGGCCTTCGAGGAGATACTCGACTGCGAGTTCTGCGGCCAGTGCGTGGATGTTTGCCCCGTGGGAGCATTGGGCAGCAAACCCTTCAAGTACAGCGCGAGTGCCTGGTTTCTCGAAAGCCAGGACAATATCTGTCCCTATTGCAGCGTTGGTTGTACGGTAACTCTCGACATGAGAGAAGGGAAGATAATAAGAACCAGGGGCGAGAGTTTCAAAGGCGTCAACAAGGGAGACCTCTGCGTCAAGGGCAGGTACGGTATGGACTTTATCTATTCCGAACGCAGGTTAAAAAAACCGCTTATTAGAAAACACGGTGAGTTGACAGAAACAACCTGGGAAGAAGCACTCTATACACTGGCCCAGCGTCTCGAACATATAATTGAAACCAAGGGGCCCGATCGCATAGGAGCCATAGGCTCCGGCAGGTTCACGACCGAGGGCAATTTCATGCTCCAGCACTTCATGCGAAACATTATAGGCACGAACAATATCGACTCCTCCGCCCGCTTCGGCTTTGCCAAAGTACAGGAGGCCGCCTACCGTGCTTTCGGCCTCAAAAACCTTCCCATCAACCTGTACTCACCCATTGGCAAGGGAGCCATATTAATAATAGAATCCGACATAACGTCCACTCACCCCATCTGGGGGCTCCGGTTCTTAGACGCCAAAAAGAAGGGAGCGAAGCTCCTGTCAATCGAGCCAAGGGAGACAAAACTCTCCAGGCACAGCGACTCATGGCTACGTATACGGCCCGGCACATCGCAGGTAATATTAAACGGCATAATGCACATAGCGATAGAAGAGGGATACCACTTAAAAAACGAGATGTCCACCAAAGCAGCTAACTTTTCCGAAATGGTAGAGCTTACAAGGCAGTTTACCCCTGAGCTGGTATCGGATATGGCGAGAATCGACAAGGAAGAATTTCTTGAAATGGCGCACATTTTCCTAAGTGCCGAAAGCCGCCTGATAGCCATGACACTGGGTTCGGTGGAAAACAACAAGGGATTGAACACGGCTCTCTCGGCCGCAAATTTAGCCATACTGATGGGAGACGGTCCGGCGGCTCTGAATATGCCGGCCGATTACGCCAATACCTTCGGAATGTGGAAGATAGGCGTCACTCCGGATTACCTGCCGGGATACGTGAAGATAGAAGACAATCCGGGTAAAAACCTCTTCCAAATGCTCTATGAAAAAAACACCATAGATGCTCTGTATATAATAGGCGACGACCCACTTACAACGTACCCGGACTTTATAAAGGTAAGCGCCGCTCTCAGAGGCCTCGATCTGTTGGTCGTCCAGGATATACAACTCACGGAAACGGCCCGTATGGCCCACATTGTGCTGCCCGCATCCAGTTGGGGGGAAAAGGAGGGTTCTTTCATAAACGCCGCCGGCATGGTGCAGAGGATTAAGAAGAGCGTTTCACCCACGGGTGATTCCCTACCCGGCTGGCAGATACTCAGAAACCTGGCAAGGTTCATGAAAGCCCCGATAAAGGCCGAAAACATCGCAGCTCTCAGAAACGAGGTATCGGAAATCAAAGTCGAACGCGGCAAAGAGAAGTGGAGCTACACCCCGGTGCCTTTCGAGGAGAGCGAACGTACCAGCAGGCAGTATCCGCTTATTATGGTCACCGGAAACCTTATGCAGCACTCCGGCGCACTATCCGTAATGTCACAAAATCTCACGGAAGTATTTTCCGACGCCTTTATCCAGGTAAACGAAAAGGATGCCACCAGGTACGGCATAACCGACTCATCTCAGGTTCGTATCGAGTCCAGGCGAGGCTCTACGCGGGTTTTGGCAAAGGTAACCGATGAGGTTACAGAGGGAATGATCTTCGCTCCCATCCACTTTTCGAATGCCAGGCTAAACGAGCTAACTTACGCCCACGACGGAGGAGCGGCACCACTGGTAGCCGTCAGCATAAAACCGGAGAAAGAGAACATTTAACGTAACTACTCAGTTGTCTGAACTGTGATTTAAATGATTTTTTGATTTACTATGATTCATAATGTGGAAAGCGGATATTTGTTATTTATCATAGTCCTCATTTAATCATTATTAATCACAGTTCAGGACAATTAAATGAATTTCGCTATATTTAACATCGCTTATTTCACGGTGCTTCCCGGCGGTAATTCTCCCTCGATGGTTATGAGCGAAAGGTTATCGCCGTTTGAGGCCGCCAGTATCATGCCCTGCGACTCCACGCCCATAAGCTTTGCCGGTTTCAGGTTGGTCACTATGATCACCGACTTGCCTACGAGCGACTCCGGCGAATAGTGCTTGCCTATACCTGCTACCACCTGCCGGGGTTGTCCCGTGTCAACCTGGAGTTTTAGCAGCTTGTTCGACCCTTTAACCTTCTCTGCCGAAATCACCCTGCCTACCTTTAGCTTAACGCGGGCGAAGTCCTCGATGGAAATCAGGTCGGATAACACCGCCGACGTTGCAGCATCGGCCACAGTGCCATGAACCGTATCGACGTGGGCGGCGGCACCGGGTAGTTCGACGCGGGGAAACAGTTGGGGTAATCCGACAAGTTTCACGCCATAGGAGAGGCTGCCCCAGTTGGTGGCATCCAGAATGTTGGCTTCACTTATATCGCCCAACGTCAAAACCTTGTAGAGCGAGCTTGCGGCCCCGGGCATGAACGGATAAAGATAGAGGCTTAAAAACCTCAACCCTTCCAGGAGAGAGTACATGACGGTCCTGAGCCTCCCCTTCGTGGCCTCGTCTTTTGCCAGCACCCACGGCTTGTTGGTATCCACGTACTTGTTCAGGTAAGTCACCAGTTCCCAGATGGCATCCAGGGCTTTTTCGTAACGGAGCTTCATTAAACTGTCTTCCAGTTTGAGCAAAATTCCCTCGGCCAGGCTTTTCAGCTCCAGATCTACGCCATCCGGCTGGGGAATTACACCGTCAAAATATTTATTGGCCATGGCGATAGTCCTGTTTGCGAGATTACCCAGATCGTTTGCCAGGTCGCTGTTTATGCGGCCTGCCAGGGCACTTTCCGAAAAATCCCCGTCAAGGCCGAAAGAGACCTCCCGGAACATGAAGTACCGGAACTGGTCAGAGCCATACCTGGAGACGATGTCAAAGGGATCG
Source organism: Nitrospirota bacterium (assembly GCA_015233615.1). Taxonomy (GTDB): domain Bacteria; phylum Nitrospirota; class Thermodesulfovibrionia; order Thermodesulfovibrionales; family Magnetobacteriaceae; genus JADFXJ01. The sequence goes on along the minus strand of JADFXJ010000036.1, from coordinate 8,422 downwards.
ACCACGTTACCCAGGGACTTGGACATCTTCTTGCCTGAGAGGGTCCACCATCCGTGGGCAAACAGGTTGCGTGGCAGCGGCAATCCCAGTGCCATGAGCATTGCGGACCAGAAGACCGCGTGCGTAGTAAGGATATCCTTACCGACAATGTGATGGTCGGGCGGCCACCAACTGGCCCCATCCGACGGGGCGGCCAGATAGCCGGTAGCCGAATAATAATTCAGAAGCGCGTCGAACCACACGTAAGTTACAAAGTTGTCGTCGAAGGGCAGCGGTATGCCCCATGAAAGCCTGCGGCGGGGACGGGATATGCAGAGGTCTCCGAGGGGATTGCTCCTCAAAAAACCCAACACTTCGTTTCTCCTCGATTCCGGCTCTATGTAACCCGGATTGTCCCTGAGAAACTTAATCAGAGGGTCGTAGTACCTGGACATTAGAAAGAAGTAGTTTTCCTCCTCTATTCTATCGACCGAACGATTACACTCCGGGCAGGTGCCGTCGATAATTTCTTTTTCGGTCCAGAAACGCTCGTCGTGCGTGCAGTACCAGCCGGAATAAAGGCGCTTTTCGATTTCACCCTTGTCGAAGAGGGCCTGCAACATGGATTGCACCACTTTGACGTGTTCCTCGTCGGTCGTCCTTATAAATGCGTCATTGGTTATATCCAGTTTCTTCCAGAGGCGTTTGAAATTGTCGCAAAGCATGTCCGCGTGCTCTTTGGGCGTACGGCCCGTCTGCTGTGCCGCCTTGTACACTTTCTGCCCATGTTCGTCGGTGCCGGTCAGGAAAAAGACCTTTTTACCAATCAACCTGTTAAAGCGGGCCAGTATGTCCGCCGCAACCGTAGTATAGGCGTGACCTATGTGAGGCACGTCGTTTACGTAATAAATCGGTGTGGTTACGTAAAACTTCCCTTCCATATCTATCGATTACCCTCCGGTAGTTTATATTATCTTCTATTTTTTATATATTCTTCTAAGGCGACGGTTTCTTTTTGCCCCGGTGCTTTTTATATCTCCACTTCTTTTTTGCAGCATCTTGTGGAGTTCCATCTTGTGAAACAGCCGCCGGTTGAGTACCCGACGGTTGAGTACCGGCCTGTTGAGCACCCGATTGCTGAGCACCCGACGGTTTAGCACCCGGCTTGGCACCCTCAGGGGTTGACGCCTGCGGGGCGGGATGAGTCTTCTTCGGACGGCCATCTTCAACCTTCTTCTCTTGTGGAGGCCTCTTGTGGAATCTTTTCTTGCGGTGTGTGGGCTTTTTCCCTTCGCCCTGTTTTTCCTGTTGTTTTCCCTGTACAACGGCAGATTCATGGGTAGCAGGTTCATGGGGACGATCGGCAGTAGCAGGTTCATAAGGAGGAGTACTATCTATAGACGATTTATAGGACGATCTGCGGGACTCCTCCGCAACGACACTCTCCGGGCCTGCAATGCCGCTGCCCGCAACGTTAAAGCATTGAACGTCAGAGGCCGTACATCCGCGAGCAGACAAAAAGGCAGCGGAGAGCTTCTCGATGGAAATAAATTCCTCGTCAGTGTTTAAAATAGGGGAATCTTCGGTAAGCTCGACCACGTCCTCGGTAAGTCCCTCGTCGACCTCGTATCCGAGGCAGCACATTAGTCTGCCACACAAACCGGACAGCTTACCGGGGTTAAGCACTAAGTCCTGCCTCTTTGCCATCCTTATAGATACCGGGGCAAAAGTGGACAGGAAACTCCTGCAGCATACCTCCCTGCCGCATACGCCCATACCGCCTATGAATTTCGTCTCGTCCCTGACGCCTATCTGTCTCATCTCTATCCTGGTCTTAAAACGGGAAGCCAAATCCTTAACGAGATCCCTGAAATCTATCCTGCCGTCGGCGGTAAAGTAAAAGACAACCCTCTTCCTGTCGAGAGTCACCTCGGTGTGGACGAGTTTCATGGGAAGTACCCTGGCCACAATGCGTTCGTGGCAGAATTGCTTCGCTTCCCGTTCGAGTTCCTCGTTGTCGGCCTTGGTTTTAAAATCCTTCTCTGTAGTAACGCGAAGCACCTTCTTTAGTTCCTTGTCAGTCTCTTCGACAAACCTCATCCCGGAGACAACGGTACCTATAGATAAACCAAAGCTTGATTCGACAACCACCTGAGAACCAGGGTTCACCTCCAAAGCATCTATTTCGAAGTCATATATTTTTCCACATCTTCTAAACCTTATTCCTATTACGTTTGGCATAACGTTACCTTCTTTCTCCTACGTATGGAAAACCCTGGGCCAAAGCCCGGCCACGAGCATCTTTAGAAAAGGCGCTCCTCAGGATCGACTGCACGTAGTTAATTACTATCTTTTTGTTGACGTTAAATACAAAGCTATTCATAAGAACCGGCAATCTTTCGTAACATTCTATTATAACTTTTATGTCCGTGCCTTTGCACAAGTTCGATAACTCCTCCCTCCTGTCGGCGTTAATCAGGAGATTTCCCGAAAAACTATCCAAATTCCCGGAATCGCTGCCGGAATCGATTTTTAAAAGCACCATGTCCCTGAGAAACTCTATAGCCGAATTAAACCAGCTCTCCATCTCCTCGTTGTCCTTCCATTGGACTTGCGTCTTACCCTGTACCATGTCCGAGAAAACCGACAGGTCTGCGTCACGTTTATTCACGACCCGGTCGCTTAAGAGTGCCCCGACGCTGCCCAGGGAGAGCCTGACGTGTGTATCCGTAACGTGCAGCCCCATTGCACTGGCTATGCCGGCCAGCTCGTCAGGTGGAATCGGCTTAAAAGCAATCCTTACACACCTCGACCGAATAGTGTCGGCTAGATCTTCCTCGCAAGCACTCACCAATATTATAACCGAATTGGGCGGGGGCTCTTCCAGCGTTTTAAGAAAAGCGTTGGCCGCGCTAGAGTTCATCTTGTCGGCCTCCCCGACGATAAGAACGTGCCTGTCCCACTCCATGGGTGAGAGGGAAAGAAACGCGTTTATCTCACGGATGGCTTCGACCTTTATGAAGTTTCCATCCGGATAAATAACCTTCAGATCCGGATGTACACAAGAATCCACTTTCCTGCACGAAGAACACTTACCGCAGGGTAAGCCGCTTTCACTTGTCTGATTGTTTACCGTATTTTCGAAATTACCGCCAAAATCGGAAGTTTTGCCGCCGGTACAGTTCATGGCTTTGGCAAAAATAAAGGCGGCAAGCTTTTTCCCCGTACCGTCCGGCCCCGTAAAGAGGTACGCGGAGGAGATCCTACCGCTGGCTATTGTACCGGCAAGAATCTTTCTGGCCCTTTTATGGCCTGAAATTCCGCTTAGCGTCATTTCCGCACGTGGATATACCGGGTTAATCATATCTGGCATACCGGGCAACCGGGTTAACCATACCCGGCCGGTCGCACGTGGTTAATCATCCGGATTAATCATCCACAATCCACAGTATACAATCTCTAACATGTCAATGTCGCGAAACTTGTCCCCGTCGGCAACCGGGTAGCGGCAATCCACTTCCTTCTCTAATATGTCATTGTCGCGAATATCGCGGGAGAGCAGAGCCGTCAGCCGCATTCGCGGGCCACTTCCTTATACATTCTTATGCTTAATCCGGCAACCTGGTCAGCCGTCCACGTTAGCCAGTGCAAAAGCCTTTAACCCTTTAAGGATGGCAAAAACCTTTTCGGCTTCGGGGGTAGCTAACGAGGCTGTCCCGCACGATGGCGTAAAAAGTGTCCTGGATGCCAGGAGAGTCCGAAGTGAAGGCGCGAGGCGACCGGATAAACTCCTGAACCGCTCTATGAACTTTTTTTGTATGCTCTCCGGGGTTTCGGCCAGTATATCGTTTGTCGTAGGTACCATGCCCCAGGCTAAGTACCCGCCGGAGGAAAGATACTCCCCTATCCTTTCGTGATACATGGCTATGGAATCAAAATAAGCATAAGCATCGAAGTTAATGACGTCAGGACGTAAATCGAATATCATATCCCAGTCGGTTTTGCCGCAACAATGAATGGCCGTTATAGCACCGGTGGTTTTTATATCCTTTATGCACCTTTCGAGCAGTTGCGCCGACTCCCCGGAGGAGACGCCAAGATAAGCGCTGCTACCCAACGCCGACAGTATCGGCTCGTCAATAAAGATGATGAGCTCCCCGGCAAACTCCTTAAGGGCCTTTACCTGCCAGGCGGCCTTCGATACAAGGTGCACGAGGGCAAGTTCCCTGAGTTCCTCGTCATAGTATATGGCTTTCCCTGTCTCGTCCTTAAGCCCCAGGGTAAAAGTGAGCGGCCCCGTTATCTGTCCCTTGAAAACATCGAAGCGTTTATTTGATTCGCGGGCCATATCGCGCATCCCGAAAAACCCCGGAGCATATTGCTCCGATAGAGCCGCACTTAGGAGGAAGGCAAGTGCGCAGGGGTCGCCTGCGGCAGAGCCGACGGCTTCGTAGAACCTGTCGAGAGCGTCCCTTTCTCCATGCTCAATCCATATCCGCTCTTTTTTGGCGTCGATCTTTACGAAAGGGAATCCCTCGGAAAACTGTGCCACCATTCCCTCAAGAAAAGAGTTTTTCGGAAATTGAGGCCAGAAGGGTATATCCACGTGGTTTAAGACCAACTCGCACCCTACCCTTCTGTCTGTATGGGGAAGACTGCCAATACCGGTTGTTGCAAATCTGTCTATCATATGTGATAATAACTTATTTACCGATGTTGTTACAAGGCCCAAAGTCCGATATAGCATGTTGTCATTGTCTTTTTTATCTGCGTTAATATGTGGATAATAAAGACAATGAAATTTATCCGCAGATGACGCAGATTAACGCAGATTACGGAGCTAAATGCAATGGAAAAAGAGATAGACGTCGATTTTGTGGAAGGCAAAGGCCCGATGTTCATATTCGTACACGGCCTGGGGCTGGACAAAAACGTATGGATCACCCCGGAGAAGTCGATGGTGTTGGCCGGATGTTACCCAATATCGGTAATGCTCGCCAAACCGCCCCCCGACAGAGTCGTCGAAAAGGACGAACCCGTAGAACCCCTGACTTCGGGCATTGGCCCGAATCGATTAAGTACCCTCTTCCATGACCTGTCGGAGCGGGGTTTTTCCTGTCTGGCCTTCAACCAAAGACGGCCCGCCAACGTAATCGCCTATGCCATCGACGACATCATGGAGTTAATTGGCAAATTCACGGATTACACACGTAGCGGCGTTTTTCTGGTAGGCCATAGCCGAGGTGGCGTCATAGCGAGGACTTATGCGGAAACTTACGGCGGCGTACTGGGTTTCATAACTCTCTCCTCCCCCCACGGCGGCTCCAATCTGGCAAAATGGGCAAAATCAGTTTCCAGGTTTACCTCCGTCGTGCTGCCACTCATGAATAACACGGAAAAGGGTACTCTCATGCACGGCACAAAGAGGTTGCTGACCTACATCGGGAGTAATGCCGTCGAAGAGCTTCTTCCTGAGTCCAGTTTCATTGCATCCCTGTCCAGAGTTAAGCCCGGGGACATGTTCGCCATGTCGGCAGGCTGCAGCAAGGCCGGACTTTTCACAATATACAGGGCAAAGAAAACTCCAGACGCCGTCAGGGAAGGATTTTCGTCGGTCACATATAAGAAGCTATTGTCAGTGCCCGAGTCACTCTTGCCTTTCATACCCGATAATATCATCCCGGAGGAGCTGCTCGACTCGCTTGGCGACGGCATGGTGAGCGTAAAGAGCTCGCGCATCCCTTACGCGGACGTACACCTGGTCTATCCTCTGAACCACGTGGAAGTGCTCTTTGACCAGTCCGTAAGATCAGACGCCTTAAACGCACTCAGAGATAATAAAATTATTTGATCGGCTATTTATTTGATACTTATTTGATCGGCTATTTATTGATGAACCGGAATTATTTATGTTAGGATACGGAGCAATCGAAATACGGCAGCGGCGGCATACTCGAAGCAATCGCAAACCTAAAGCTAAGCCTATTTAAGCTAAGAAAGGACTTGAAAAAGAACTAAAAAATAAGCATGGTTTGTCTATTCTAAAAAATTAAACTAATATGGAGGCAAATAAATGACCAAGTTAGACGATTTGTGTATCAATACCGTAAGGATGCTTTCGGTGGACGCCGTACAAAAAGCCAAATCCGGACATCCCGGAATGCCGATGGGTGATGCCGACATGGCGTACGTGCTCTGGACGAAGTTTTTAAGGCACAACCCCGAAAACCCAAAGTGGCAAAACAGGGACCGTTTCGTCCTGTCCGCCGGACACGGCTCTATCCTTTTGTATTCTTTGATGCACTTAACCGGCTATAACATATCGCTGGACGACATAAAAAATTTCAGGCAGTTCGGCAGCAAAACTCCCGGCCACCCCGAATACGACCCGGACATGGGAATAGAGCTTTCCACCGGCCCCCTTGGCTACGGGTTTGCGGTAGGCGTCGGTATGGCCATCGCGGAGAAGTACCTGGCCGACATGTTCAACAGGCCGGGGTTTAAGATAGTAGACCATAACATTTACGGTATTGTGAGCGACGGCGACATTATGGAAGGCGTTTCGAACGAGGCGGCCTCACTGGCGGGCCATTTACAGCTCGGCAAGATCATTTATCTTTACTCTTTTAACCTGACGACCATAGACGGCTCTACCGATTTGACCTTTACCGAAGACGTAGGCAAACGATTTAAAGCCCTGAAGTGGCACGTGGAGTACGTCGACGGCTACGACCTGCCGGCTATAGAGGCGGCCATTGCACTCGGCAAGGAAGAGACCACCAGGCCTACCCTCATTATAGCCCACACGCACCTTGGCTATGGGAGCCCCAACAAGCAGGACGTGTCGGACATTCACGGTGCACCCCTGGGCGAAGAGGAACTCCGCCTTACGAAGGAAAACCTGGGATGGCCACAAAAATCCTTTTACGTCCCTCAAGATGTCCTGGATTTTTACAGGAAGGCCATCGACAAAGGGCACGAAGAGGAGTCCATGTGGACGAATCTCCTAAACGAGTACAAGCACAAGTTCCCCAAAGAGGCCGAGAAGTGGGACTATATCTCTAAAGGCAACCTCAGCGACGACTGGAAGGAAAAACTCCCCCATTTCGAAGTAGAAAGCGGCAGTGTAGCCACACGAAGCGCTTCGAGCAACGTGCTCAACGCCGTGGCCTCCGTCATACCCCATCTCGTGGGCGGTTCAGCCGACCTCTCTCCATCTAACCTGACTTACCTTAAAAAGTTCAGCCGGTTCACCCCCAACAAGCCCGGACGTAACATTCACTTCGGAGTGAGAGAGTTTGCCATGGGAGCGGCTATTACGGGCATGGCCCTCAGTAAGATGGTAATCCCTTACGCCGGCACGTACCTGGTCTTTGCCAGTTACATGATGCCTGCCATAAGGATGTCCGCCCTAATGAAGGCAAACGTAATATATATCTTAACCCACGACTCCATAGGCGTCGGGGAAGACGGCCCTTCCCATCATCCTATAGAGCAATTGACGGCACTTCGGGCAATTCCCAACCTGTCGGTCATCAGGCCGGCCGATGCCAACGAAACCGTGGCAGCCCTCGAATTCGCACTCGAACAGCGAGGCGGCCCCGTGGCATTGGTGCTTAGCCGTCAAAGCCTGCCCGTTATAGACAGGATCATATACGCCTCTCACTTCGGGCTAAAGCAGGGGGCTTACGTCATGGCGGATTCCGGCGCAAATTCACGCGCATATTCAGGCACTGATTCAACCCCGGATTCAGGCCCGAATTCAGGCAAAACCCCCGAAATGCTCATTATCGCCACCGGATCGGAGGTACACCTCGCCGTGGGTGCATATGAAACGCTTGCCGCGGAAGGACATGCCGTAAGGTTGATAAGTATGCCTTCCTTCGATCTCTTCGAAAAGCAGACGGACGAATACAAGGAGTCGGTAATGCCTGCCTGCGTCGAAAAAAGGATTGCCATAGAGGCCGGAGCTACCCTTTGTTGGTATAAGTACGTGGGACTCAAGGGCAAGGTAATCGGTATCGACCGCTTTGGATTATCGGCACCCTCCGGCGTGTTATTCGAACACTTCGGCTTTACGGTCGACAACGTTCTGAAGACGGCCAGGGAGATGCTAAAGGGTTAGGGTTTCGTTGTCTGATAGATCTGGTGCCGGCTAATCCGCGTCTCGGGTACATCATCACCCGTGAGGCGGCCTACTGCCGTTGTCCCGGTTAACCGGGATAAATGGACGTTGTGGCAGTATACCGACGGCGCTATGGGTTCGGCTCCTCACAGCGTAAACGGAATAGGAAAGACTAAAGAGGAAGCGATTATCAATATAAAGGAAACTGTTCAAGGATACATCAAAGCATTGGAAGAAGATTCTCTTCCCGTACCGGAAGAGAAGTTCAAGGCATTTTCAGCAATCAGACGGATTTTAAGAAACGACCCGGCGGTAATC
>JADFXJ010000035.1:13074-28479 GCA_015233615.1 Nitrospirota bacterium | reverse complement strand
ATACCCGCTTGTTTGAGCATTTTTAAATGGAATACCACTTTCTGGTGTTCGTTCTCCATTTCGATTTCTTTTATAATTTCCATAAACCGTTGTTTTTTATTCAGGTTAAGGAGTTTTATGATTCTTCTTCTTATCGGGTTAGCTATCGAGCTAAGTATGTTGTCGATGTCCGAGCCTTTCATATCCTCCTCGAATTTAGTCTCTTCAATCACCCGGCTTATTATAGTAAGAAGTTCTTCTATTTTAAAGGGTTTGGATATATAATCGCTTGCACCGGTTTTTATAGATTCCACGGCGCTTCCAATAGTCGAAAAGGCCGTTATAATTATCACTTTTATTTTAGGGGAACTTTTTTTAATCTCGTTTAACGTTTCGATTCCCGAAATCCCCGGCATGACTAAATCCAGAAGAGCAATATCGTACTTATGTGCGCTAACCTTACCTATCGCGTCATTGCCTGAAACGGCCTCGTCTACCTCATATCCGGATTCCCTCAGCACCTCGGACAGGTCTTCCCTTATTTCCAAATCGTCGTCTACGATAAGTATCCTCTTCACTGTTTTCCCCCCTCCGGCAATTTAATAGTTACAGTCGTTCCCTTACCGGAGGAGCTTTTTATATCTATCGTTCCGTTGTGCCGGCTTATTATACCGTAGCATGTGGATAGTCCAAGTCCAATCCCGGTACCAACCTCTTTAGTCGTAAAAAACGGGTCGAATATGTTTTTCATATATTCCTCCTTAATTCCCTCGCCGGTGTCCGTTATCTCGGATATAACCATTTTCTCCTCATAATACGTTTTAATAAAAATATCACCTTTACCCGACATCGCCGAGATGGCGTTATCGAGCAGGTTTATAAATACCATTTCCATTTTTAAAGGATCCCCGTCTATACCGGGAATATTCGACAGATCACGATGTACCGTTATACCATACAGTTTATGTTCCAGAAGCGTAATGGATCCCGTTATAACGTCATTTATACTTACCGGAATAAATTCATTGTCTCCGCTACGGGAAACAAGCAGTAACTCTTTTATTATAGAGGATATCTTATCTATTCTTCCTTCTATCATGTTGACTTTATTGAGAATGTCGCCACCTAACCCTCTTTGAATTATTCTGGATTTCAACGTCTGAAGCTTAATAGATACGCTTGTCAGGGGATTATTTATTTCATGGGCCATTTTGGCGGCAAGCAGCCCGAATGACGACATCTTTTCGGAACGTATCAGAAGTTCCTGGCTTTGCCTCAGATTATCCAGAGTATCGTTTAGCTTACTCTGCATACTTTTCTGTTCCGTAATGTCGCGTGCAGTGGCCACTAACCCTAAGACATTACCGGTGCCGTCCTTATATACGGATGCATTATATACTACGGGTGTGGTATACCCATCCCTGTGCCTGAAAAAAAGTTCGTAATCGCGCAGCTTGCCGTTATATAACGCTTTCCGGTAACCTGCAACGGCCTTTTCGGGTTCCGTAAAATAGTCCGAAAAGCAGGTTCCAATCAGTTCGGCCCGTGAGTATCCCGTAACTGCTTCGGTCGCCGAATTTACATCCCCAATTCTGCCGTCCGGAGTAATCGTCACAAACGGATCCGGGCTTGCCTCTATTAAGCTCCTGTTATAGATATTAGTGAGCCTCAATTTCTCGCTGACGTCTCTGCGTTCGACACGATACCACATTGCATCCATTAATAACGTTAACTGGTAAACGTCGGTTTGGTTGTAATCTTTTTCTTTGTTGCCGATAACGCTGACCGCCACAATCCGATTGTCTGCAAAAGTGGGTATTGCCATTATGCTTGTTAACGGCACGTGCCCCACGGGATAGCCTTTTTTACTAAAGGGCCCGGTTGCACAATTTTCATAATTATTAACTATGACCGGTTTTCTCAGACGTACCGCCTCCGCCCACAAACCGGCCGTCTCTGTCCGTAAGTGCAGCCCTTTTTTCATAACGGCCCCTTCCTCCATAACGGCCCCTTCTTTCGTAACGGCACATTCTTTCATTACGGTTGCCGACAACGCCTGTATGGTATATAAACTCTCATCCTCATTGCCGAAAGCTATAAAACCAATTTTACTGCCCGTTAAAACAATGCCTTTTTCGAGCACAAAATCCATTATTTTACTTAGCGGGGTATCCGGCAAATGGCTTAACTGCACCATTGCCTCGAGGCGCAATTCATTGAGTTTCAAAACTTCCTCTACACGTTTTCGTTCGTCAATCTCGGCAAGGAGAGAATCGTTAGAAATCGACAGATCTTTTGCAAGTTGCCGTATCGTTGCCGTTTTCCTTATCATAGCGTGCTCCGAATCATAGTATGCTCCGATTTATTTTTGCACCGGTTTATTTTTACACCGTCTGTTTCACCGTCATCGAAAAGCCGGCACTATAGCCCTATGAGTGTTTCCGTGAGGTCGCCCGCCTCTATTTGCACGAGTTCACCTTTCAGGGTATCGCATATCAGTTTATTGTATGCTAAGTAGCTCGTATTGGTCTTATCACCGGGCAGATTTACTACGATGACTTTTAACTTAACGTTGAGACTTCTCAATTTTTTTGCCACGCCAAAGGTGATGGCATGATATACAGTGTCCTTTATACCGGTCTTCTGGGGATAGCCGTCGGTTATTACGTAGACCTCCGGATTTTCCCGCGAGCCCTTTGTAAAATAGGAGTAAACGTAGCCGAAAAGTTCCGCCATATGTGTCATGCCGGAGGGTTTTAAGGTAAGAACGTCGAGTGCGGCAATCGGCATTATCCTGTCGTTAAAGGCTACGAACTCCACCCTGGCGTTGTCGTGGCAGGTGGACTTGTAGTAATGGAACGACAGTGCCGCCTTTTGGGCCTGTTGTAGCTTGCCGCACTGCTCCATGGACTTGCTCCGGTCGATAGCCACAAGGATGTTTACCCGCTTTACGGAGCGTCTCTTGCAGACCATCACGTCGTCCTGAGTTATGAGGCGGCCGTCATTGTGGACTTTGCGCCGGAGTATCGAGCGTTTCATGGTCTCCGGCACGTGTACCGACGGCATGCAAACCACGGCGCCGTCCCTGACGGTAACAAAGCTCCTCCGGCGCTTCAGGCGCCTCCCGGAGTCGGTCTTGCGGGCCGACTTAAGTTCGCTTGCCCTGACGGCGTCGAAATAGTAGCTCTTACCCACGTACTGGAGGAGCTCCTTTTTCTTTAAAATCCTCCGGCCGTTATTTGTGCATGTAAAGCGCTGGTAGACGGATTCCAGGTACTCGTTGAGTTGCAAGTCATCCATTGCCCTGATAGCCCCAAGGTCAATGGGCTCGTCCGGAAAGTCTTCGACCAGGAAGAAAGGGTCCAAAAAGAGACTATTGTCAAAGGGAAATACCGGGGGATTGAAGGCTACGTCGATGTTCAGAGGCCTCCTGCGGATCTTCGACTTCACTGACTCGACGAACTTTACCCGGGTGTTGAGCTCGTCGTTAAGGAGCTGGCACAGTAGAGAAGGAGGAAGTTCGAGTCGCCTTTGAAACTCGTCTGCCCCGGTACACCAATCGTCAATTTTCGTTAACACGTTTTACCTATACTCCTTCATTATCTGCACACGTTTTACCTGCATTCCGTTGTCCTTCTGCCCGCGTTCCCTTTACCCGCACTCCTTTAAATACGCATCGACGTAGAGGCCGACCACGTCCCGCCTCTGCCCAGCCGCTTCGGGCATACCTACGAGAAGTGACTCGTCTACGGTCTCCGGAGTTTCGCCTTCCGTTTCGAGGGCAAGGGCCAGGGCTTCCACCGACGGCAGCCTGTCCCTCAGAAAGTCACTTATTTTCAGGATGCCCATGGAGAGGGTTTTGCGGCATTCGTCGTAGGTCTCATCGTCGGCCTGGCCAAGAACCTCCGTGTAAATGGCCTCCCTGACGTCACAGTAGCTTACGGCGTGGCGCCCTTCAAGGAGGGCGCTGGCCGCGGCTATCTGCGAGGCTCGAATCGTGGAGCGCGGGCCAAGATACACGGATACGTCACTGAGCTGCCTTATGGCCTCTACAAGATACTCGATGAATAGTTCGGGAAAGTACACGCCGAATTGCCTTTCGGCCAGGTTTTCCCTTACTATTGCAGCCTCCTCGAAGGCCGTTACACGGTCTATGCGAAGCCCCACGAGGCGGTTGTGTATGGCCTTGTGTATCTGAAACTCGTTTACGGTGTTCGTCGTGGAGACGAAGAGGAAATCTATGGGAAAGGTCATCCTGCTGTTGGTAGGGCTGAAATGCTTTTCCTGGAGTCCCTGTATGAGAGCGTACTGGGCTTCCTTGTTAAGCAGGCCGAGTTCGTCTACGAAAAAGACTCCCCCCGAGGCCTGGGCTATCTTGCCGGGCACGAGTACCCGTGGGTCGAATGGGTCGCCTATCTCGGCGTACCTGCCCAGATGGTACATACCCAGGATTTTTTCCGGATCGACGTCTTCGTTACCCTGTACGCGGGCAAATCCGGCACCCTCGGCAAGGTATACCCTCTCCACGGGTATGTCCGAAGGCCGGGTTTCAGTCTGCAGGTAGGCGTGTCTGCATACGGGACAGACGCCGGGTAAGGCAGAGTGCTCCCCCATCACGAGGTAGTCGTAGAGGTATTTTGAGTTCTCTCTCACGGGGCACCCCACGTTGGAGTACACGGGATGTGTGTCGTAATATCGCTTGACAACGGCAAATATGGCGTTTGCCAGGGCAGTCTTGCCCACGCCGAAATCCCCCTTCAAAATGACACCGTGGCCGGTCATAAGCACTTCCACTAACCGGCGCTTGACGTGGTCCAATCCGTATATGGAAGGAAACATCTGCATTCCCTCACGCAGCATATATATGGCCTCGGCGGCAAACCGGGAGCTTACGGGTTTGGTGCAAACGTTTTTATCTTCTAATTCCGCCAGGTTTTTAGCTTCAACCGGGCCTTTCGATTCCGGTTCCATTGTCTCCTTTAGGCTCGGGCTACTCTCGATTACTCTGCCAGTTTCCTCGACTCCTCTACACTAAAATAACATATAGGCCGGTATCATTTGCAACCATAAACGTGCGATTTCACTTTTAACATTTGATGCTTGCGTTTTGGGCGAATAGATACATTAGGTGGCTGAAAAAGTAGTATTTAGGCGGTTTTTGAGTTCGAAAAGCACAAAAACTTCCAATCAATCCCTTTTAAGCGAGGTCTTCTTTAATTGTTTACTCAACTTGCGCAGTAGGAAAATATGGACGGTATGTAGCCGGGAAATAGAGCAAGAGGGGATAAGGTTTGTTTAACAGTCTCATAATAATCCGGGGAATTTACTCCTTAAAAGGGGCATTGTACTCCCGATATTTAGCAATAATGGGCCTTACCCACCAATTCATCGATAGTCTTTTCATTTTTAGCCAGATATTTATCGAGACCTTTTTTCACTTCCCCGAATATTCCGGGATCGACGAACCATGCCGTTCCAATACCAACGGCGGTCGCCCCTGCCATTATGTACTCAAGGGCATCACGCCAGGTAGAGATACCCCCGATTCCGATTATCGGTACAGTCTTATTCTTACATTCCGTTATTTTCCCGAAACATTCATATACCATATACACGCCTACGGGTTTAATGGCAGGTCCCGAAAGTCCGCCATACACGTTTCCCAAAAACGGTTTGCCGGCATCTACATCGATTGCAATACCGCGAAGAGTGTTAATCATCGACAGAACGTCCGTTCCTCCTGCAATCGCAGCCCTGGCAGGTTGGGTGATGTCCGTGACATTTGGTGTAAGTTTTGTTATAACCAGGACTTCATCGCCAACCCTCCTTTTTACGGCTTTGACTACGTTTTCTACGGCATACGGGTTTGTGCCGAATATTGCGCCACCCTCGCTAAGATTTGGGCAGGAAACATTAATTTCGATACCCGATATGATTCTACCGGCGTCGTTATCGATTAAGTAAGCGGCAAGTTCTTCGAATTCCTGAGCTGTGTCCGCAGAAATGTTCACGATAATTGGAAGCTCATACTGCAACGTTCGTGGCAGCTCCTGTTTCAGAAATATCTCCACTCCGCTATTTTGCAATCCAATCGAATTGAGAAGACCCGTGCGTGTTTCTACTACACGTAACTCCGGATTTCCTCTTTTGGGTTTCAAAGTGACGCCTTTTGTTACAAAAGCACCGAGTGCATCTATTATAACTGTTCGGTAATCCTTGAGAGCCGTTAATTCATCGAGATGCCCGGCGGTACCGGATGCCGTCATGAGCGGCGTCTTCAGCCGCAGATTCCTTAAAGCCACTTCCAAGGGATTTTTCACCATACTATCTCCGCGGCGTCAAAAATTGGTCCATCCGTGCATACGCGTGAATATTTGCTTTCGCCGCCTTCACCGTTTTTTGTCTCGCAAACGCAGGACAAACATACGCCGATTCCGCAAGCCATGCGTTTTTCCATCAAGACTTTTTGTTTTATCCCAAATTCGGCGGTTATTAGTGTTAAGGCTTTCATCATGCCCGTCGGACCGCAGGCAAACGCTAATATTTTTTTTTGCCGCTGCTTTTTTTGCCGCCGCTCTCTTTGCCGACTTTGCAGATAAACGTTGTATTGCCCGGTAACAACGCCTTCATATAAATTATCTTTGGGAATCGTCCAATCGTGGTTCTCTAAAACCGTACTTGAAACGTAAATATCGGCCGGATCTACTCCGGCGTCAATTAAGTCGTCGACATATATCGTAGCATCCCGAGGTTCCTCGGAAAAAGTATTGTCTAAATTGTCCAATCCGTCACAGTTGTCTAAACCATCGCGGCTACACTTGTATTTCAACATTCCTATTTTTTCCGTTCCTATGAAAGCTTTTACAGGGTATGAATAATATCTCAACGCCTGAACCATAAATATCAGGGGTGCCATACCCACTCCGCCTCCAATTACATGTATTTCCTCAAAACCCTGCTCTCTTAGTTCTCTCATATGCAGCCTCTTGCCAAGCGGGCCAATGATCTGAACCTTATCTCCCCTTTTGAGTTTGGTTAATTCATTCGTACCTACTCCGTTTTCGAGAACCTTGTAGAAGATTTCGAATTGGTTGGGGAAAACCGTGTGCAGCACCGTTGCCAGTTCGGGAGGAAGCGATAACCTTTTCAGATAGGGTAAATCAAAATGAGGATAGAACGCTCTATGAATACCGAAAGGCCTCTTTAAATAAGACGTTGGTTTAATTATAAAGGAAGATTTAAGATTATCCAGGCTGGTTGGGCGACTCACTGCTTCCTCGTGTCTATGAGAAGACGTGGCCGTCATTATAAATTGGCCCGGTGTTATGTTGAAGCTATGGCTCGTCCTGAATCTTAATTTATAATGACTGCGGCTTTCCTGTCCAACCGCAATATTATCAAGTACCTCTACCGTCTCGGTCAGTATCCCGGAACGTTCTTCGAAATCTGCGATTGGGTTTGAAGTGCACACACATAATTGCAGATATTCCTTTTCGTTTAAATGTTCGCTTTTTTTTCGAATTTCGGGAAAACACAGAAAAAACCCTCTTCGCCATTCATCCGCTTTAGAAACTCTTCGCTTATCCTGCATTATTTCCGGGGACGGCACTACCATCACGCATATATTGTCGAATTTTCCATCGTCAAGTTTCTTAACTTCATATGATACTTTCCTCAACAAATCCGATCCCTGATCATCAAAGCAGAACAATATCATCTTATTGCCGTTGCGGTTATTGTCATTTTGGGCGATAAAAGCTATATTTTCAGGCACTTCATCGGGTTTAACGGAACTTATGTCCCGCAGTGCCATACCAAAAACATTATCTTCGAATTGGGAAGGATCTACATATGCAATCCTCCACTTATCGTGTAAGAGAATTATTCTCAGCAAAGAGTAACAAAGGGAGTGGTAAGCTTTCCTGTTAGCGTCTTCATCGGATATCGCTTTTTCGATATCGTCTTCATTTAGAGTTCTTACGGAGGGGGATAGTTTGTCCGGAACAAGTTTGGCAACGTTAGATCGAGTTTTGGCATAAAATGATCTTTCTCTTTGAGCCGAGCTTTCTTTTTGAGACAATCTTTTCCTTTGAGACGCAGTTTGGGACTTCCGGTTTTTGGGATAAAGATAAGCTACCACTCGAAAATAAGGAAGCAGTTGCTCCACATTGTCGTCCCCGGCTATGAAGTCGGGAGCTCCGGTTTGACTTAACGGTAGAGGTTCCTTAGAATTTCCACGCTCTAAAATAATAAAGCGATCTCCTTGAGCATCGATTACTCTTATTTCTTTGAGCTTGCAATCGATTATGAGTGTATCATGTCTATTGCAAAAAAAACAACAAATCGATATGTCCCGATGCCGTCCGCAGGTCTTTTGCAGCGGGATATGAAGGCCAAGGCTGACACGGGGCTATAGCGGCTGGGAACCCGTTCTTGACTGCGATTGCGGCCCGCCGGCAAAGGGCAAGGGCGACTGCCGGCCAAGTCGGAATGACGAAGCAGGGTGGGTTTGGGTGGGTTTGACGAAAAGCGGACGGAATGACGGGCAGGGTCAAGGGAGAACAAGGACGGCAAAAAAGTTGAGCATCGCGTTATAATAATATATCATGAATGATGTATATATCCATCCGGGGACGGTTAGCATCGACAAGACTCTGTTTTCGCTTGCCGAACTCCCTTGTGATTGCTCCGTAGCAATATACGGGGCCGGGCAATCGGGCAGGGCCTTAAGGAAGCTCCTTGGCGGGTTGAGGCCGGACGTAAGGGTTCTCGCCTTCGTCGATTCCTTTGCCTCGGGCGTCGTGGACTCCCTTGAAGTGGTAAACGTAAAGCAATTGGAATCCCTTAGGGCTTCCACCGAAGCCGGATGTTTTATCATACTCGTTGCCTCTGATTTTTGGGCCGACATAGAAACTACTTTAATCGAACGTGGCGTACGGGATTACCTGTTGGTCGATTGCCACGAACTGGACGCACTCAGAGAGCGATTCCTCTCTGACAGGCCTGAGAAGCCTTGCCACTACCGGGAGCTTTTCGTGAGGACAAACGGTGATATCTTCCCCTGCTGCGACGTAGGCGTCAGGCGCCTGTCCACGAAAATCGGCCATATTGGCGACGCCAACGTGGCGGAAAAAATAAGAAACTTTAACGCGTGCTGTAGTTGTAGCCGCTCCAGGCTAAGGCGTGTGGGGCCGGATGACCCAAAGCGGTACGTCCTTCTGTACATCGAGGTTGCCCTCCAGTGTAACTCCAGGTGCCCCATGTGCTACGCCGATGCCCCCTCGTGGAAAGGAAGCTATGATTACTATGAGGAACTTACCCGCCTCGTGGACGAAACCAGGCCCATAGTGCTGAAGATTATGGGAGGAGAGGTGCTCCTGCAGAAAAAAGCCCTCGACTGGGTAGCCGCCATGAGGCAGAGGCATCCGGATATAAAATTCTTTTTGGTAACAAACGGGAACTATCCTCTGAGCAAAATACCTCTTGTGGAAGAACTTTTTCACATGGTGGGCGTATCTACGATAGTCGGTTTTCAGCCGGAGACCTACAAGAGAATGACCGGACTTGACCTGAAGAGGACTCTAAGGTTTGCCGAAGAACTCGTGGCGAGGAAAAAATCAGCCGTAGCCGTAGCCTATCTCATGACCCCCATAAATCTTCACGAAGCCAACCTCTTTCTTCGCTGGGCCATACCCCTGGGACCCCGGAGAATTCACCTGGCCGACGCAAACGTGGAAGCCTACATCGAAATGGGTACGTGGGACCTTTATTGGCCTAAGATAATCGACAGAACCGCAGAAGCCATAAAATCCGAAATAGTTTCGAGGCGTGAGACGATGAGAAGAAACGGCTCCGTCTTATGGGTTACGAAAAACAATGTCCGGTTGCTCAGGATCGACGAAGACTTCATTACCACAAACGATCTTGGTGACATTGTGATGCCGAGTGCCGGGGCCTACCACACCCGGTTCGAGGAAATTTTCAAGAGCGGTCTCGACAGCGGTTCGAATAATGGACTTTGGCCCGATAATGGCCTTGGCCTTACCGATGCACTCCCGTTTTTTTAACGTCCGGTATGAATATCCGCCGCCATGAGGATTATCCTTTCCCGCACGGAATCGGCCATAACCTGGCTTAAGTCGGTGCTTACGTTACCGCCTGTGTTGGTGCTTAATTCGGCGCTTGATTTGCCGCTTACGTCGCTGCCTGCATTACCGCTTACGTTGCCGTTGTCCTTTAGCGTGCCTTCCGTTAGTTCGCTTGTCGCTAGTTCGCCGGCAAGTACAGGTTTACCGATGGTGACGGTGATTTTCGAGTGTCTGAGTACCATGACTCCCCTGGGTAATGCCTCGAAGGTTCCCCGGATTAGTACGGGTACGAGGGGTACGCCGCATTCGGAGGACAGTATGCCAATCCCCTTTTTGAACTGCTGTGGTGTGCCGTCAGGCGATCTGCCTCCCTCCGGAAATATGCAAAGGGAAAAGCCCTTGCGCAGTAGCCAGGCGGACATTCTCAGTGCCCTGGCTACGTGGGTGTCGGGGTTGGTTGGTATGACGTGGGCCAGTTTGGCAAACTTCACCGACGGCAGGCTTTTGAAGTAGTCCTCGGCTCCCTGGAAGTAGAGTGATTTAAAGATCCCGTATGGCAAAATAGAGGCTACTACGAAGGCGTCCAGGTAGCTGGTATGGTTTGGGCAAAGAATGTACGGAGGCGGTGGCAGATTGGAAAGCCCTTTTGCCTGACCCCCGTAAAGTGCCTTGAAAAATGACTTTGCTAGTACCAGCAACACCCTTATCAGGGCACGCTCGCCCGCGGTATTGAGTATGCCCACGGACTTTATGTCTTTGTCATCGGGTGGCTTTTCAAGGATTTCTCTGAAACTTGTGAAGGTTTCCCGCAGGGGCACCTCCGTCGAATCGGATTTGACCATCTTCTTCAGAGCGTCCACTATGTCGCGTATGCTCAGAAGGCTTACCGCTTCGGCCTCCGGCAAACTTACCCGGAACGTTTCCTCTATGGCCGCCATTATCTCTACCCTCTTTAGCGAATCCACGCCCAGGTCCAGTTCGAGATTGTCATCCAGCGAAGGCAGCCTGTCGAGTTCCGCCGCTTTTTCGACGATTCTTGCCACTTTCAGCGCGAAGGGATCTACCGCTTCGCTGACGGCAGACGGCGCGGTCTTTCCAACTTCGGCCATGTTGCCGATGAGAAAGCGTTTGAGCTTGCCGAGTCTTGTCTTCGGAAGCGGTTCGGAACTGAGTGTAAAGCCGCTAAGCCGCATGTAGGGGGGCAAATTCTGGGAAACGGCGTTAATCTGCCACTTGACGTAATCTCTCAGGTTGGCTACCTTCAGCGCCCTGGCCATGTCCAGATCCGCCACTATAGTGGCCTGAAGTGTCCCGGAGTCTTTAGAAAAAACGCATATTTCCTTAATTATTGGTATGGACGAGTATTTTAGCTCCACGTCTTCGGGGTATACGTTTTTCCCCGAGCTAAGGACGATGATGTCCTTGAGCCTCCCCGTTACGTAGAGGTATCCGTCGTCGTCGAGATAGCCTAGGTCACCCGTATGGAGCCATCCTCCTTCCCCGACAATCAGAGCCGTCTCACCGGGGGAGCCATAGTAACCCTTAAAGACCATGGGGCCGCTGACGAGGATTTCCCCGGCCGGGTTGCCAGATTCCGGGGGGGCGATGCGTATTTCGGCACCATTTAACGGCTTACCGACGGAGCCGGGCTTTCTCTTGTCAAGGGGGTTGAAGGTGACGACGGGGGAGGTTTCCGTAAGTCCGTAGCCCTCCACGATGGTAAAGCCATAGGCTTCGAGCCGCTCCATGTACTCGGGCAGGAGCCTGGCCCCTCCGGAGGCGATAAACCGCAACCGGTCTCCAAAGGCATCGTGGATTGTTCTAAAAACCCTTTTGCCCGCGTTTAAACCGGTACTGTGCCTGATCTTTCCGGATACCGCAGTTAGGACCGCGGCTAAAATCCTCCCCGGTAGCGGCAAGGCGCCTGCTTTATTGTCTATCCCACGCATCAGCATTTCTATAAGCCTGGGGACGGCTACCAGTATGGTCGTGCCGGTTTCCTTTATGGAGCGGGACAGATCCTGCCCCTTTAACCCTATGGGATAGACGATGGTACCGCCGGCGGTTATGGGCACGCAAAAGGTACACATGAAAGGGTAGGTGTGGTGCAGGGGGAGCACGCACATCACTCTGTCGGACCGGCTTATAAGCCCCGTGGCCGTAATCGCCCGGGCGTCGGAAATCACGTTGAAGTGGGTTAGTATGACTCCCTTTGGCCGGCCCGTCGTGCCGGATGTGAATATTATGGATGCGGTTTCGTCTGCCGGAAGTAGTGGGAGCTCATTCCATCGCCCGGCCGGCCATTTCCCGGATGGGCATTTGGGAGTTGGCCGGGATATTGTTTGCTCCGATACATGGCCCGGTGATTGGTTTGGCGGTTCTGTTATTTGCCGGGGATTTTCCCATATGTCCGTGAACTCCCCGGACGCAAAGGAAATTACCTGTATGCCGGGGGCCGATCGTGAGATAGTCCCGGACTCCGACCCCGATGCAATCCATAAAACGGCCTGTCTTACCTTTTCCATAGTCCCGGGTGAAGCGAACACCATGTAGGCACCCGAACTATTTAATATCCTTCCTATTTCCTCCGGGCCAAGCTCGGAGTCGATTGGTACGGCCACCGATCTTAGTGCCATTATGGCCAGGTATGAAGCACACCACTGGGGCATACTCTCGGCGCATATGGCCACACTCCGGCCCGCAACGATGCCTCTTTGCCTTATATAGCGCGCCAGTGAGACGGTCTTTCCGTAAAACTCGCAGTAAGACATGCTTTGCCATTGGCCGTCTTTGTAGCAGATGAAGGCAGTCTTGTCCTTGAACTCGTCGGCGGCACGGGCAAACAGTGTGAAGATTGACTCCACGCCGTTCATCAAACCTCCACGCAGTCCGTCACAGCCTCCATCTGCCTTCGAGGTCGTCGACGAACTGAACTGCGGTCCTGCCGGAGTACCCGCCGTGTTTGATGGACCATCGCATTGCCTGCTCAAATACTATCTTTTCCTCTATTTCGATTCCTCTTGCCTTCAACTGGTAGCGGATAACGTCCATGTACGTCTCCGGGGTAAAAAGGTTAAAACCTATTTTAAGGCCGAAACGATCGCTGAAGGAAGTCTTCTCCTGAAGTGTATCGCCGGGGTGAAGCTCTCCGTCCTCGTCCTTTATGGGTGCGTTTTCGGAAAATGTTTCTGGCACGAGGTGGCGCCTGTTTGACGTGGCATAAAATAGCACGTTATTGGGACGTCTCTGAAGTCCGCCTTCAATGACAGTCTTAAGCCTCCTGAATTCGTCGTTAACGTAAGAGAGGTCGTCGCAAAAGATAATAAATCTCTCTTTCCGGTTGCGTAAAACCGGGGTCAGCATGTGAATGTTGACCAGGTCGTCCCTGTCAACCTCTATGAGCCTTAACCCCCGATGGTGGTATGTTGCGTGGAGAGCCTTTATGCACGAAGACTTTCCCGTACCCCGCGCCCCCCACAGAAGCACGTTATTGGCCGGGTAGCCCATGAGAAACTGTTCGGTGTTACGTTTGAGAGCCGTGATCACGCTCTGTATGCCCAGCAGCTCTTCGAACCTCACGGGATCGGGTTCGGCAATTCCCACAAGGGCTTGCTTTAAACCGCTTACGTGCCACGTGAAGGCGGTAAATTTCTCCAGGCTGGCCGTGACCTGTCTTGTTCCGGCCTCCGTGTCAACAAGAGAGTCAAGCTTAAGGGAAATGCTCTTCAAAAGGTCTATCAGTTCATTGTCCATTCGGTTCACTGTTTATCGTCGGTTCATTATCTATCCGGTTCATTAGTCTATTCGGCGGATTATCCTAAGTTTTTTTGACGACCTGTGTTTGTTGGCTGACGGTGCTTGTCGATGGCCTGGAGTGCCTTTTCGTGTATCACGCCGTTGGCGGAGGCTAAGAGTGAGCTGGATCTCTTAAGGCCCGTCTCTAAGTGGTCGATGGAGTTACCCTCCACGTCCGTCACTATTCCACCGGCTTCCCTGACCAGTAGCAGCCCTGCGGCGTAATCAAAGGGGCGCGACTTCGACATCGTCACTAAAGCCCCGGCCGAGCCACTGGCAACGTAAGCCAGGTCAAGGGCGATGCTGCCCAGGCAGCGCATCCTGTATACCATGGAAAACACTCCGGTAAGGCCCGGCAACTCACGTGCCGGATTCTGGCACTCAACGAGTACCATTTCCAGTTTTTCATCGCGGCGTGTTTCCACCCTGTTGCCGTTAAGGTACGTGCCGCTGCCCTTCTGGGCCCAGTATTCGTCGCCGCTTGCAAGGTTTATCACGTAACCCATGTTAACGTCGCCGATGGTACTGCCGTCGGCCACGGCTATGGAAGCACAAAAGAGGGCCAGGCCGTTTATGGCGTTTTTGCTGCCGTCTACCGGGTCTACGATTACCCTCATGGTGCCGCCATTTATCTGACGTATTCCCAGTTCTTCGGAAATGATCGTCATGGGCTCCCCAAGGTTTTCGAGGTAATGCACTATGGCATCTTCGGCCGCTTTGTCCATGGGAAACGTGGTGTCCCCGCTTGCCCCCACTTTTATGCCGTCCCTGGCGTTTTTGGCGAAACGTAAATCCCCTGCCACGCCCATGAGGGCCTTCCCTATCTCTCTAAGGTTTTCTATATTCATAAGCGGGCTTTACCATAACTGGAAAGAGTATATCTTTCTTACCGCGTCGAATATGCCCTTCATATACACTATCAATTCCTGGTTTAGATTTACCCCCCTGCCCACAAGTTCCCTGGTGAAGGTTTCCCACTCGCCATATCCCCAGCGGCCTTTGTTGCGCTTCATGAAATCCAGCATGAAGTCGGTTATACTCAACGTGGTGGTCTCGATGTTCTTCGTATCCAATAGTATCTTGTAAAAGTCTCTCATGGCATCGAAAACCGTTCCCACGTAAGCCTTTAAATCCTCGGTAACCTCAAATCCCTTTTTCTGCAACTCGGCATAGAGTTCGAGCATGTTGGCACCGTCGAAGGCGTTTTTGTTTTTCAACGCAAATGCAGCGGTTGTCTCTATAAGGTCGTCGAATTTTCCCATTTTATTAATCTCCTTGATTCGGTATTGGTTTTTAGGTAAAAAGCATCCATAATCCATAAGTATATGTAAAATAATATATCTATACGTGATGTTTGACTTTTTCCCGTCATTCCGGCTAAAACCGTCTGTCGCATTCGAGGGCGGAATCTGCCTGTAAGCCCCTTTCCGTTCTTTTTATCAAAAAAGTCGAACATTGCGTATATCATATAAAGTTAGGGTTTTACCAGTAATCCCGGTTATCTGTAATTGGTTATCTGAATGTGAATGCCAAAATCCTTTTC
>JADFXJ010000035.1:0-12974 GCA_015233615.1 Nitrospirota bacterium | reverse complement strand
GTAATCCCGGTTATCTGTAATTGGTTATCTGAATGTGAATGCCAAAATCCTTTTCCTTGAGCTTTTCGATAACCACCTGCAGGTCGTCTATCTTTTTCGCCTTGACCCTAAGCTGGTCGCTCTGGATTTCGGCGTTTACCTTCATCTTCATCTCCTTGATGAGTTTCGCTATCTCCTTTGCTTTTTCGATTGGAATTCCCTGTTGGAGGGTGATCTTCTGCCTTACGGTGCTGCCGGTGGCAGGTTCCACGTTTCCGTAGCTCAGAGCCTTCATGGCTATGCCACGTTTGACCATTTTCGTTTCGAGAATGTCGACAACGCTTTTCAGTTTATAATCGTCTTCGCTTGTTACGGTCAGGACGCCTTTGGCTTTATCGAGGTCTATAGCGCTTTTGGAGCCCTTGAAATCGAAACGCTGCTCTATTTCCTTCATAGTTTGGTTTACTGCGTTTGACACCTCCTGCAAATCCACTTTGCAGGTGACGTCAAAAGAATGCTCGTCAGCCATGTAATCCTCCAGTTCGATTGCCGGTTTATCCAGCAAATCTATAATGTTAATTTATAGTGTTAAGCTATTAATGTTAATCTAAGATTGATAGTCGAAATTATTATACATCATTCCCTTATGCAAGGGCAAAGCTCAGTGGCCGGTGCCGGCGATTCCCGGTGAGGCCCCCCTATGGGGAGGCGAATTGATAACAAGTTGCGGTCAAACGAGTAAAGGACAAGGACAAACAAAAGATTAACACGAAAGGCACGAACAAGGACTATTGTCCTGTCAAGTGTAAATTGACGCATTCAGGCTGGTGCCGCCAGCCGCCCCTATACGTCATTCCGGCTTTGTCCGGAATGACGTATAGGGGGTGGTGACATATCACTGTTGACACGACACTATGCGCTTCTGCACCTTTTCGTGTCTTTCGTGCCCTTGTTCGTGCCTTTCGTGTTAATCTTTTGTCCTTTACTCTTTTGAATACCACTGAGTATGAGGCGCTTTCTGGGGGAGCCCCTTTTATTTTTTAAGTTTTAGGCTTTAGGTTTATTCGAGATTATGCAAAGCAATTACCGAATGCCCTGAGCAGCTTAATCGGCCCCCGAACGCGTATCCGCCTGAAAATTATCTCCTTCACCATCGGGCTTTCCTTACGGAGCATACGCAACCACGCCTTTTCGTCCGCCCGGACGTGCACGTCGCGGGTGCCCGTGTGTCCATGCGTTACCGTAATAGCTTTGTTGCCGATAACGATGGTGGCCTCTTCCACCTTATCACCGTAAAAAGTGAAATGATAAGTAGCATTCAAACCATCCGACTTATTCCGTTGAAAGGCCACCGGAAGAAACCCGAGAAAAACCTCTATAGAATAAGGCCTGATTCCGTTACCTACGCGTTTTATCTTTTTATGGGGAAAAGTCTTTGCAACGTAATCTTCGGCGTCGGACCCCCGTAAAACGTAAACCGTCTCTTCCCTGCCCTGCAGCGGCCTGACTACGTCGTCTATATACTTTTTTCTGTTTTCGATAAAAGGCTCTATCACATCCTCTCCTGCGGGGCACACCGCCATGCAATATACGGACTTGTAACAACTTGACACAGCCAGGCTCTGCCACATGGATATAGTTTCGGCATCGCTTACTCTCCTTCTGTAATCATATGAGTTTTTGCTATCGACGACGTTTTCCACCCAGTCGGTAAATCCGCCTATCAAGTCACGGTAAGTGTGGGTCAGACAGTTTACCGGATTATAAAAGCCGTCCGGTGATATTGCCCCCGTAGGACACGCCATCGAGCAGAGTTTGCAGTTCAGACACGGGGTATACTCAAGCGGGCGGTTATATATGTCCACCTCCGCATCCATAACAACCGTACCCAGTAATACGAAACTACCAAATACCGGATGAATAACGTTCCTGTGCAGACCCATCTTACCAAGACCGGCTGCAACCGCTATAGGTTTGTGTGACAACACCTGCATCTTTCCCGGCCATCGGTCGGCCTCCATGGGAAACCCCATAGCCGGAGATACTGCGCGAACTCCCATGCGCTCTAGGCGCCGCACTATACTACAGGCAACCGAGTCGGTACGGTTGCCCGTGTTGGCCAGTTCAAGGTTTGCCATGGATCGGGCGGGGCTTCTGAGATTTTCCCGGTTCATACGGCAAACGAATCCGATTAAGGTTTTTGCCGCAGGAAAAAACTTAAGTATATCTTCTCTCTGCCCGGCTATCTCTTCCCTCCCGATTTCGACAAAACCGGCATCGTCGGCTCCGAGGTCAATGCACATTTGGCGTATGTCTGCGGCATCAAGCGTTTTCGATGCGGATAACACGGATGAAGATACGGCTTCACCGGCGCCTCACTGCCGGCAAAGACGGCAGTAGCGGCGGGCAAGGCCGTTAACGTAACCCCAACAGCCGGAGAACCTTTCCCCAGACACCACCCCGGTTTATTTTTTCGTCGGAGCTTTTTACCGTGCCGATGTCAGATGTGCCTCATTACCGGAGTGCGAAATTACCGAATTAACTAAATTACCAACATGTCCTGAACGAACAGGCCGCACATCGTAGCTGGTCGACTTAAAGCTGTTTGTCACGCCGCCACTCTCCCAGACGCACCAGGCGTCGCACGTATTGCAGGAGCGCGTAGTAGACGACAAATAGCAATTCATCGACTTTACGTTCGTAAATGGATTTCCTGCTGGCAGAGCAGCATCGTATCTCGAATAATCCACCGGACTTCTAAGCTCTTTCCTGTTTGGCAGCCTCCAGTCGGTATAACCGTAAGTACCTGATCCGGTATTCATAGACGTTACATAATCCAGCGCTTGTTGCCAGGTTTTCTCACCCGCCAGGTTCGCGTTTTTAGTCCACATCAGGCCGGTTAACTTATCGGTTATAGTCTGGTCGCCGTTGTCCGTAAACCTTGGGTTTGGCCAGGCAACTCCCGCTTTGATGTCCCCGTCCTGCCCGGTACCTGCACAAGCGATCTTGTTACCGTCAGAGTCGTAGCAGGTTGTCTGCCCTGTTTGTGGAAGATTAATCGTTGATACCATCGATTTTTCGCTAATCATAACATTCCTCCTTATGTTGAATGCTTGCCACTTTTCGCTACATCCGTTCTCCGTATATTCCCTTGACTGACCGGGTCGTGTCATTTCCGTCATTTTCTGTCATTGTTCTTGCCCTTGTTGTCATTCTCGCGAAAGCGGGAATCCAGTCCTTTGTCCTTACGGTTTTCATAACTCTTTGTGAGCTATGGTTCTTAGGTTATTCCCCCAATATTCTAACATTTTCACGATTTGTATGGATAAAAATCTTGATATTCGGTTAATTGTTTGGTTAAGATAGGTAAAGGAGGGTACTTGCAGATGAGCCAGCTTTACGACATCACGCTTAAGAAGACGATTAAGAATATACCCAAGCGGTTTCTAAAAATACTTACCGGGTTTGAGGAAGGCGAGTTTCTGGACACCACCTTCCCTACCGTCCAAAACAGAGTGCCAGATCTAGTGATAAAACTACCCGATATCAGCATTTTTCATTTAGAGCTCGAATCTAATAACGAAAATAATATGGTATGGAGGATGCACGATTATTATTCCCTGATGTTTCAAAAGGACGAATGTAAAATCCGCCAGATTTTGCTTTACGTTGGGGATAGACCATTAAGGATGGCTGACAGGATTCAACATGAGACATTAAACTACTCGTGCGTGTTTAAGGACATTCGGGATATTAACTGTGCAGAGTTGCTAACCGGCAATAAGAATCCCGACGACGCTATGCTTTCTATTTTATGCAGTATGGAAGATACTATTGCGACGTTAGTGGCTATAAGGGAAAGATTTATGCTATTGCCCGAAAAGGAACAGAAGGATTATTTGGCGGGCCTAAAAAACCTCGCCAGACTTAGGGGCTTGACGTCATTGGTAAAAAAGGAGGTAGAAGATAAAATGCCTGTAACGATTGACATAAGCAACGATGAAACTTTCCTTGCCGGAAAGCGGGAAGGGGAAAAGAAAGGACTGCTGGAAGGGGAAAAGAGAGGACTGCGCAAAGGGGAAAAGAAAGGACTGCTGGAAGGCATAGAGGTTGCGTTGGATATAAAATATGGTTCCGAAGGGCTTTTTCTTATGAAAGATCTTAGGAAAATAGGAACCATCGAGAAGCTGGAGGCATTTAAAGAGGAAGTCAGAAAAGCGGCAAGTGTGAATGATTTGATGATGTTTTTGAGGGGTTGATTTCTGTAAGCGAGGCCATATGTGGGGCTATAGGGGGATCTCACCATAGATAACCCCCAAAGCGCCTCCCCGGCAAACACGCTCCGCCGAAGCGCTCCGATTGCGTCCTCCGCCCGGCCAAAAGCGCCTTCCTCAGCGCCTCATTCCGGCAAATGCGGCAGCCTGCGGGCAAGGCCGTTACCGTAACCCCAGCAGCCGGACAATCCGTCCCCAGACACTGCCCCGGTTTATTTTTCCATCGGGGCTATTTATCGTGTCGCTGCCAAAAGCGCCTCCATCGCCGGAGTGCGAAATTACCGAATTAATCAAGTTACCAACATGTCCGCCCCGTACGGCCCACACGTAGCCGCTGCCGGCTTTATAGCCGGCGTGGACGTCGCCGTCGTACATATTGACGTTCCTGGCATACGACGGTTTGCCGGCGTTAGTAGAGGATGACCAGTAGTAGTTTTGCACGTTTGTACATGGATTTCCCGCCGGCAAAGCGGAGCCATATTTAGAATGATCCACCAAGCTTCTAAGCTCCCTCCTGTTTGGAAGCCGCCAGTCGATATAACCATAAGTACCCCGGCCGGTGTTCATAGACGCCACGTAATCCAACGCCTGTTGCCAGGTTTTGGTTTCTTTTGCCGGATTTGCGTTTTTAGTCCACGTCAGGCCTGTAAGATTATCCGTTACCGTGCCGGTGCCGTCGTTGGTAAACCTGGGACTTGGCCAGGCAACTCCCGCCCCGATTGCGCCGTCATCGCCGGAATAGTAGCTTTGCTTCTGGCCCGTGGCCCAAACGGCCGAATTACCATTAGATCCGGACTGTTCCGTACGAACGGGCCAGACGAAGAAACTGAGCGACTTGGCGCTGTTGACCACGAGGCCGCACCACACGATGACGTTCCAAACGTCCGACGTGAAGCGGGCATACGTAGTAGACGACCAGTAGTGGTCAGACTCCACGTTCGTATATCCCTGTGTCGCAAGCCATTGGCCGGGGCTGCTTTGCTCTGCATTTACCAGACTTTCCAGCTCGTTAATATTCGGCAGCCGCCAGTCGTTATAGCCAAGATAATTGGCGGCATTGAGGCAGGCTACATAATCGAGCGCTTTTGTCCACGCCATTTTGCCGCCGGTACATGCCCCTACCGCAGGCGTGCCGGCGTCTTTTGCCCATATCAGGCCGGTTAAATTATCGGTTATAGTCTGGTCGCCGTTGTCCGTAAACCGTGGGGTTGGCCAGGCAACTCCCGCTTTTATGTCTCCGTCCTGCCCGGTACCCGCGCAGGCGACCTGGGCGCCGCCGGCGTCATAGCAGGTTGTCTGGCCGCTCCGTGGAAGGTTGACCGTCGATGCCATCGACTTTTCGTTAGTCATAACGTTCCTCCTTACGATTTCATGGCTCTTTGTGAGCCATGGCTCAAGGTTATTCCGCCGGTATTTTAACATTTTTATGATTAACTTATGGTCTGAATATGTTAAATTAAGTTGTGGTCTATACTGCTACCATAAAAGAGTGGACAGGACAGAGGATAGCGTAAAATGAATGCCGTAACTTTAGTTTTTGCAGCACTGTGTGTTTTTGCGATAGGTTACCGTTATTACGGGCTATTTATTGCCGAACGGGTAATATGTCTTAACGGGGAGCGGCCAACGCCGGCAGTCGCGATGGAGGATGGCCACGATTACCATAAAACGAATAAGTACGTGCTCTTTGGCCATCATTTCGCGGCCATTGCCGCGGCGGGCCCCCTGTTGGGACCGGTTCTTGCCGCCCAGTTCGGCTACCTTCCCGGTGCATTATGGATACTTATCGGTGCGGTGTTTGCAGGGTCGGTTCACGATACTATAGTTCTGTTTGCCTCCGTCCGGCACCAGGGAAAGAGCATAAGCAAGATTGCGCAACTGGAGGTGGGAAAAGCTGCCGGCCTGCTTTCGTCCATAGCCGTTTATTTTATTTTGAGTTTCACACTGGCCGGCCTGTCGCTGGCCGTGGTCAACGCCATGTATGAAAGCGTGTGGGGAACCTTTACATTGTTTGCGACGATACCTATAGCGTTTATCATGAGTTTATACATGAATAAAATAAACCCGGATGACGTAAGGGGAGCAAGCATCATAGGCGTAACACTGTTTATCCTTTCGATTTATTTTGGTTCCCACGTGGCGGCAAGCACGGCACTTGCACCTTTTTTCACGTTTTCGAAAAAGCAGATCTCCCTTATCATACCCGCCTACGGTCTTATTGCATCTATATTACCGGTATCGCTTCTCCTTTGCCCCAGGGATTATCTGTCTTCTTACCTCAAGATTGGAACAATCGTCTTTTTGATTATAGGCATATTTATCGTAAACCCACGATTATATATGCCACCCCTTACCGCGTATATACACGGCAGTGGGCCAATAATACCGGGCCATGTGTTTCCGTTTATCTTTATAACTATAGCCTGTGGCGCCCTGTCGGGTTTTCACTGCGTGATTGCTTCGGGAACCACCCCGAAAATGATTGCCAGTGAAAAAGATATAGTGTTTGTAGGTTTTGGAGCGATGCTCCTCGAGGGCATGGTCGCGATAATAGCTCTTATTGCCGCCTGCGTTTTGATGCCCGCCGACTATTTCGCGATAAACGTTGCACCGTCAGTCTTTGCGAAACTGGGCATGACCCCGGTACACCTGAACGCACTGTCACAGGCGGTAGGCGAACAGTTGCAGGGCAGAACGGGTGGAGGCGTCTCTTTGGCGGTAGGCATGGCTTATATTTTCGCTTCCATTCCATACATGGCTAATCTTATGTCTTACTGGTACCACTTTGCTATTATGTTCGAGGCCCTTTTTATTTTAACGGCCGTAGACACGGGCACAAGGGCCGGAAGGTTTTTCCTGCAGGAACTGATAGGGTTAGTCTATCCAAAATTCGCACAACAAAAATGGCTGCCGGGTATTATAGTTACCAGTGTTATCTTCACTTTTTCCTGGGGCTATCTGTTATACACGGGCAACATAACCACCATATGGCCGCTTTTTGGCATGAGTAACCAGCTCCTGGCGGCTTCGGCACTCATTATATGTACCACTATGCTTATAAGGATGGGAAAGGCAGGATACGCCTGGCTTAGCGGGTTACCGGGATTAGTGATGACAGTAATTACGCTCGTTGCAGGGTATCTGAACATTACGAACAATTACCTGCCAAAGGGAAATTATCTCCTCGCGATACTTTCGGGCATAATCATGGTTCTTATGTCCGTTATCTTTGTTATTGTGTTTATGCGGTGGTACGTCCTTTTGAAATCGAAAACGCTTACAAAAGATAAATATGGGGCTCCGGTGCTTGAGATTGTAGAGGATTGACACTCCCCCGGGCTTTAGCCATGGGATTTCCGGAGCACGCATAACCCTACGGTGGCAATCTTCCGGGTTCGTTAGCCGGTTGTCGTTTGGCCCGATCCAATCCGCGCCTGCGGCGGGTTTCCTGCTATACACGTGCAGTCGTTCATGAATGATTCGTCAATAATTCACCAATAATTTTTCCCGGCGGCTTATTCTATAACGTAATCGTAAAATTGTGGGAGAACTATAAAAAAAAGTTGACAACATCTATACGTATGATTATACTATACAAAAGGAGGAAAAAATATTATGGAAGCAAAAGCATTAACGGACAGGCAGCGGGAGGTATTCGAGTTCATCAAGGGGCACGTGGTCTCACACGGATACCCGCCTACCATAAGGGAGATATGTGGCCAATTCGGCTTTTCATCTCCTCTTTCGGCCCAGCAGCACGTAGACGCCCTCGTTAAAAAGGGCTACGTGAGGAAGGCCGCCGCGAAGCAGAGAGCCCTCGAACTTGTCACGCCGACGACTTCGGGTATCTTCCCCGTAGTGGGGCGCATACGCGCCGGCAATCCGGCCCTGGCCACCGAGGACATCGAGGACTACATAGCCGTGGACAAGGCCATATTCAGGGCAGACCGCGGGTTCGCCCTGAAGGTCGTGGGTAACAGCATGATAGAGGCCGGAATACTGGAGGGGGACATTGTCTTTGTGGACCCCGAAAGGAGCGTGGAGGAAGGCGGGATAGCCATCGCCATAATCGGTGAGGAGGCCACGGTGAAGCGCTTTTTCAGAGACGGCGACAAGGTGCGTCTTGTGCCCGAGAACAAGGATATGCAGCCAATTATCGTGGACGCCTCCGAAGTGAGAATCGTGGGCCGGGTGATGGGCATGATGAGGAGGCTTTAATGGGGGGAGGGTCTGCCGAGAGTGGGAAACACCGGAGGAGTTGAGTGGAGTACGTGGGAGAGCTCATAAGCGTTATGGCCGTCTTTAGCGGGGAGCAGAGGTGCAAGCCCGTAAAGTTCAGGTGGGCCGGGAGGGTCGTAGAGGTAAAGGACGTGACTTACCGGTGGACCGACTGGCAGGGGCGGAGCAAGGTCTACCACTTTTCCGTAACGGACGGAGGCACTTATTACGAGCTTGGCTTTAACTCCGTTTCCATGTCGTGGACGCTGGAAAAGGTGGAGACCCAGGTATCGTAAAAATATGAAGGAGAAACGTATTATTACGAACATACGGGTTATTACGGAGATTCGGATTATTACGGTTGGACGAATTATGGCGGAGATACGGGTATAGTATGGAGATCAGTGTATAATGAGGTACGTCATGCTGGTAGACATGGACGCATATTTCGCCTCTGTAGAGCAGAGGTGCAACCCCGCCCTTTGCGGCAAGCCCATAGCCGTGATCGGCTCCGACAAGCGTACGGTGGTCACCACGTGCTCGTACGAGGCACGCGCCTATGGAGTGAAGACGGGCATGAACGTGTACGAGGCAAAAAAACTCTGTCCCGGGCTTATATTCGTCACGGGTAACAACAGGAAGTACGCCTACACCTGTGCGGAACTGGCTAAGACTTACGCCGTGTACGCCGACAAGGTAGAGGTCTACTCCATAGACGAGTCTTTCCTGGACGTAACGGACACGCACCATCTCTTCGGCGGTCCCATAGCCATCGGCAACGACATAAAAAAGGAGATAAAAAGGCTGTTCGGCCTCAACGTAACCATAGGGATAAGTTATAACAAGCTGATGGCGAAGCTTGCCTCCGACCTTGCCAAACCAGACGGCCTGCGCCTGATAGGTCGGGAGGAGGCCCCGTTGGTGCTCGAAGATCTGCCTGCCGGCAAGCTCTGGGGCATTGGCAGGGGCACGGAGAGCCGTTTAAGATTAATGGGCATAAATACCTGCGGCGAGTTGGGGAGGGCACCGGTAACGTTACTGAGAAACAAGTTCGGCATAATCGGAAGCCGGCTGAAGGCCATGGGGCTTGGGCTTGACGCCTCAGTAGTGTCCGGCGAACAGATCGGGGCCAAATCGGTAGGCCACTCGATGACACTTCCGCGGGATATATACAAGCGGGAGGAAATAGAGGCCTGCCTTATGAGGCTCTCCGAGATGGTAGGCCGAAGGTCCAGGAAACACTCGCTAATGGGACGGGTAATAACGGTGGTTATCAGGTACAAGAGTTTCAAGACCTTTACCAGACAAAAAAGGATGCTCAACTTTACGAACGACACTCACGACATATATTTCAGGGCGATGGAGATAATCGACTCGGAGCGCTTAGAGGAGCCGGTGCGTCTTTTGGGAATAAGCCTTTCCGGGATTGTGGAAGATTGCGGCCAGGAGCCGTTATTCGAAGAGGAGCGCCGCCGCCGTAAGCTTCTGAGAGCGATGGACGCAATAAACGACCGCTTTGGCGACGGGGCGATAGAGTGGGCTATTTACAAGAGCGCAGAGACAAGCGCCTCCCTGCGGCCGGTACCGGTGATCTCCCCTGCATGGCGTCCCGGCGGCGTTCGTAAAACTTCCGTTTGAGCGACAAACACGGGCAACACGTTGACCGCCTATACCCCAATACTCCGGAATACGGCCAGAATACGTCGGAATACGCCCGGAATACGCAGCAATACACTTAGTTACCCGGAACGTGCTAAGCGAATAATACCATCGGAGTCCTGCTTTTTTTTCTGTATATCTTGACCTAATTCTCTCATTGTGATATTTTATAATGTTTTTTTTGTGGAAGATGTAGTATAATACAAAAAGAAGATGCTTAGAGACGAATTAAACCATCATAGTTTGAACCAATGTTTACCACTAATAAACCATTAATAAACCATAGAGAGAGCAAAAAGCATATGAACATGAACAGTGAATCCACCTTTGAGGCTTTTGGCCTTAACGATGCGTTATTAAAAGGAGTGAAGGAAGCCGGTTTCCTCGTTCCCAGCCCCATACAAGAGCAGGCCATTCCATTTGTAATGAAGGGACGGGACGTAATAGCCCAGGCCCAGACCGGGACAGGCAAGACTGCGGCCTTCGGGCTTGCGGCCATGAATTCCATGTCTTTCAGTGGGGACGTGGAATTGCTTGTAATCATACCCACCAGGGAACTCGCTTCACAGGTAAGTGACGAGATCTACCGCCTGGGCCGCTTTGCCGGGGTCAGGACTGTGGCCGTATACGGCGGGCAATCCATTAGCCGGCAGGTGGACCTCGTGCAAAGGGGTGCCCAGGTAGTGACGGCAACGCCGGGAAGACTTCTCGACCACCTGAGGTCCGGGCGTTTTAAACGTTTTAAACCATCCATAGTCGTCCTCGACGAAGCCGACGAGATGCTTGACATGGGGTTCATAGAGGACATAGAGGCGATATTTCAGTTCCTGCCCAAAGAAAGGCAGACGCTCCTGTTTTCGGCAACCGTGCCGGAGGCGATCAGGCGCCTTGCCAAAACCATCCTGAAAGACCCGGTGACCATAGACGTTACTCCGAAGGGTCTGGCCACCGCCCCGGACGTCACACACAAGTACTACGTCATCGAGGAGCGCGAGCGCGAGGAAGCCCTCGTTCGTCTCATAGACGCCGAAAGCGCACAGAGGGCCATCATCTTTTGCCGCACCAAAAGAGAGACCGACAATCTCTCCACCACGCTCATATCACGCGGTTATTCGGCAAAGGCTCTGCACGGCGACATGGAGCAAAACCAGCGTAATGAAGTAATGGACAGTTTCCGGCAGGCCAAGATAGAGCTGCTCGTGGCTACGGACGTTGCCGCCCGTGGGCTTGACATTACCGACGTCACCCACGTCTTTAACTTCCACATTCCCTTCGACCCGGAAAGCTACGTCCACAGAATCGGGCGTACGGGCAGAGCCGGCAAAAGCGGCATAGCCATTACCCTTGTCACTCCGCTTGAGTTTAAGGAACTCAACAAGATAATGGAGTTTTCCGGCGCGCCAATCATCTATGAAGAGATACCCGACATCGGACAGGTTAAAAAACAGTACCATGCCACTATAATGGAAAAGCTTCACCGCGAGCCTATCAACGAGGATGCCCTGGACATATTCAGGCGCCTTTCCCAGGATATGGACATATCCCAGATAGCGTACAAGGCCCTGTCCATGCTCGTAGAGAAACAGCACGTGAAAGGACCAAACCGCATCGGCCTGACGAGCCTGGACGTAGAGCGTATAATGCACAAAAACAGAAGGCAGAAAAGTCCAAAAAACACGTGGCTTGGCAGGGACAAGAGAAGACGCTCTTAAGTCTTGCCGGCAAGCGATATCCCCGGCCGGGGTAAATAAATTTGCCGGCACCGGGAACATTGAACGTAAAAAAAGTTGATATTATAAAGGGCCGGATATTATACTTATATTTCGATACTTATATCTCGCTAAAGTTTAGCACTAAAAAACTATTCAGGAGGTTGCAGACAAATGGATTTAAAAGGTAAAAAAGTAATCGTTACCGGAGGCGGCAGAGGAATGGGCAAGCAATTCGCCGTCGACTTCATGAACGCAGGGGCAAAGCCCTACGTTGTAGACGTAGTACAGGAAAGCCTCGACGCACTTAAGGCGGAGACCGGCATTGACGGCAAAATTCTCGACGTATCCAAAGAGGCCGACGTAGAGGCATTTTTCAACGGCTACGCCGCGGAGTTCGGAGCACCCGATATCCTTATCAACAACGCTGGTATAACGGCCGACGCGCTGTTTATAAAGAAGAAGGGCGACGATATAATCAAGTTCCCCATGTCCAACTGGGACAAAGTCATAGCCGTTAACCTGACCGGAGTATTCCTTTGCGCCAGGGAAGCAGCTTACCACATGGTAAAAAACAACGTAAAGGGCGTCATCATCAATATTTCTTCCATAAGCCGTTCGGGCAACCTCGGCCAGACCAACTACACGGCAACCAAGAGCGGCGTAGTCGGCATGACAGTTACCTGGGCTAAAGAGCTATCCAGGTACGGCATCAGGGTAGGGGCTATCGCACCCGGCTACATCAACACCGAGATGGTGGCTAAAATCCGCCCGGAAGTGCTTGGCAAGATAATCGAGCAAATTCCCGTGGGCAGGCTCGGAGAAATGGCCGAGATATCCAGTACGGCCAGGTTTATCGCCGAAAACGATTTCTTCACCGGCAGGGTCATCGAAACCGACGGCGGCATGAGAATATAGCACGTCTTCCTGAAATTTAGCATATTGGCATATAAGATTGGCCTTCTCGCCTAGTACTACCGGTTATTCGCCGGGCAGGAGAGAAGGCCGGTTTTTTTAGTAATTCCGGGAAATGCTCATATTCTTGGGGGGCGTTGCGGGGGCTCTCCCCCGCAACGCCCCCCCTGTCTTGGTTCAGCGTGAATTGGACAAACCCGATTCACGATTAAGATAGTTC
>JADFXJ010000164.1 GCA_015233615.1 Nitrospirota bacterium | reverse complement strand
TGTATACTTACCGGGATTATACGGAGGGGGTTGCCCGCGATTTCCTCGCCAGGGGAAGAGATATACTGCTCCAAAAAACTAACGGCACCGACTGTTTACAACACGACGATTTACTACACGACGATTAGCACGACGATTTACTACACGGAGATCGACTGCACCTTGAGCGCAGAGGCTTTCCGGGGCTGCGATCCGGGAATCTGACATATCGTTGCCTGCCAATAGGCTCATTATAGCGATCAACAAAAGTATATTGCGTTTTTTACCATTCCCGCGAAAAGGGAATCCAGTTCTTCAACGGCTGTTGCCGGAAAAGGTTTTTTCTTTTCTTTTTTTTGGTGATCGCTATATACCGGACAGCCTTTTCTTACGTTTTTTTCCTACGTTTTTTATCGAAGGGGATACTTATTCTCAACTCCTGCGAATTATTCAACTTCGATATCTCTACTTCCATTCCTCCCAGGTCTAGCTGCCAATATTTAGCGAATACCTCGTCGAGGTCCCTTTGCAAGAGCTCCACAAAATTCGGAGGCAACCCCTGTCTTTCGTAGGACAATACCAGTGTGAGCCTGTCTTTGGCTGTACCTGACGAAGCGCTCTTTCTGAACATGCTTAAAAAGGACATTCTTACCTCCACCTGAACCAGTTGAATAAGCCTCTCTTGCCGTTAAGTTCGTTAAACTCCACGACGTTGCCCTCAAGCCTTTCCGCAACGTTCAATATAGCCCTGGCTATGGGGCCGGTTTGCGATAAAACTATAGGCTCTCCCTTGTTACTGTAATCGACCAGCTTTTCTTCGTCGGGCACTATCCCTATCTTCTTTATGTGCAGTATGTCCTCTATATCCTCGACGGACAGCATCTCTCCCTTTCTTACCTGGTGTGCCTTGATCCTGTTTATGATCAGATTTATGCTGGTCTTCTCCATGGATTCCAGCAGGCCCACAATCCTGTCGGCGTCCCTCACGGAGGAGACCTCCGGGTTTACCACTACAATTGCCTCGTCTGCCGGTGCGCAAGCGGTCCTAAAGCCGCTTTCTATACCGGCGGGTGAGTCTACGAATATGTAATCGAAGCTATCCCTCACGCTGTCCACTACGTCGATCATCTGCTCCGGCTTAACGGATTCCTTGTTTTTTGTCTGCGAAGCCGGTAAGAGACACAACGGATATCCCCTTTTGTCCTTTACGAAGGCTTTTTCCGTTTTTATGACACCCTCCACTACGTCTACGATATCATAAACGATTCTCTTTTCCAGGCCCAGGATCATGTCCAGGTTTCTTAACCCGATGTCGGCGTCAATGGTAAGCACCCTTTTGCCGGCCATGGCCAATGCCATACCAAGATTCGCAGTTATCGTCGTCTTTCCTACCCCGCCTTTGCCCGATGTTACTACGATAACCCTTGCCATATTCTTTTCACTCCTCTATGCTATAATTTTCGATGTAACTATAATTTTTCAATATAAATCGTATTGTCCGCTATACAAGCTTTTTCCGGAAATTCGGGCATTTCTTCATTGTCTACAGATCTGGAAACACAGCTAGCTATCCGAAGCTGCTGAGGCTTCATCTTCAATGCTATTACGACTGCGGTTTCGTCTCCGTTGGCTCCGGCATGGGCTATGCCGCTTAGTACACCCATGACTATGATGTTATTCGAAGCCTTGACGTAAGCATTGGGATTAACGTTGCCAATAATCAGTATGTCTCCATCGTGCTCTACGTTTTGGCCTCCCCTGATGGTTCTGTTGAGTGTGAGCAACGTCTTCTTATCAATTATCTTGTCGTGGCCGATATCCCTCTCTCTGGATAACGGGCCATCCTTGTAGCCTACTAAATTCGCGTTATACTTTTTCATCAACCGGGTTATCCTCTCTTTGTCCGGTTCCCCAAGCTCCAGCGCCTCGGGATTTATCACGATCTTCGAATTATTAAAAAAAGCGGAGGATAATTTTTTTTCGACTTCTGCCAGGTTATCGTCCAGCGACAACTCCGGATCGAAATTTATCAGCAAAGCTGGAATGGTGATTCCTTTAATTTCAATTCCCATAGTTTATTATCCCTACTCCCTAGTAAAATACATCATGAACGCTTACTCTTTTTTTGAAGTTTGTAGTATAACATATTAATCCGTATACAGGCAAAAGATCGTTAAGCAAATATTTTTTTCTACATGCGGGAAAATACGGTTTAACAAGACGCAGTGGCTCTTTAAATACTCTTAAAGCGAGTCTTTCATAGCCTTGATAAGTCCGGACCACTTATGCTCCTTAAGGCTCCTTGCCTGGGTGTGTATGAAATTATTCTTTATGGCCTCCTTTTTAGCCAAATCGTCGTTTATGCCATAAAATGGCAACATTACTAAAAAAGCCTGATTCACGTAACCCTGTATAGGAACCATTACGTCATGCCTTCTCGTGTAGTATGGGTCCTCGCCCGGTGCGCAAGGGCTGCCAAATACGTTAAACTGCCTGCAAGCCACCGGACGAATGGGATGAATCGAGCACGACTTGTTCAGGAGAAACGGACACTGGTCGCCCTTACCAAAAGAGGATAAACGCGGCAGTAGGGTATCTGTGGCCGACGGAGTCAATTTCTCGGTGCAATACCAGTATATGGCAAACAGTTCCAGTGGGTAAACTGGAATATCTGCGTGGGTTGTGCAGCACTCGGAACAACCCTCCCTGCAGGCAAGCTTAACCTTACGGCTTTCCTCCGCCTTGGATATGGCGCTTGCGACACCCTTGTCGATTATGGCATATGCGTCGAGAAGCAACGGGAGCCATTGGTACTTTATCTCGTCCTCCGGAAAAGACAGACGCCACTGCTTTTGTTGTGGCTGCCTTAGCCGGGCAGTATTTTTATTGGCTTTCTTCATTTTGGGGCATCATCTGCATAACGAGTGTAACATATTCCGTTAACTTTTGCTAGCATAAAAAGTTTCTCATCGATTTCCTTAAACACCAACACTCCTGCTGCTTGATTTTATATTCGTTGAAGGCGCATAATCGTATTATAATTGCAGCCGAGATTCGTTCAAAGAATGAATGCGGGGGACCCGGGTTTATCGGGGCGTATTCCTGTTATCTCAGGATAGGACACTTCCATAGTCCAAGCCCGTCAGCTAACCTCGCAGGCTTTAGGAAGGGCAATCGATTGACCGGTTAAGCTGGCACTCAACGTGGTTTTGCCACGCTGGTTTATTCCGGCCGTCCCCTTGCTCTTTAACAAGGAGGATATATGTCCGTTAAAACTTTTCTCATTGGCAGTCCCATTGAATCCGTAAAAGAAAAACACGAACGAGTAACGAAGTTCACGGGCCTTGCGGTATTTTCCTCGGACGCCTTATCATCTGTAGCATACGCAACGGAGGAAATCCTTATCGTTCTGGTCCTTGCCGGGGCAGGGCTGTTCCGCTACTCTATGCCCATTGCAATCAGTATAACCAGTCTGATAGTGATAGTTGCCGTCTCGTATTATCAGACCATTCACGAGTATCCCTCCGGCGGAGGCGCCTATATTGTGGCTAAGGATAATCTTGGCGTAAACGCGGGGCTTACTGCGGGGGCTGCCCTTCTTATCGATTATGTCCTTACGGTTTCCGTTAGTATCAGCTCCGGGGTTGCCGCCATAACCTCTGCGCTGCCATTTTTACACAAACACACCGTCATTTTGTGTATCGGTTCGCTGTTAATCATCACCGTCATCAATCTGCGCGGCGTCAAGGAATCGGGCAAGATATTTTCATTGCCGACGTATATGTTTATTTTCGCAATTGCGGCACTTATCTGCGTCGGACTGACGCGTGTTGCACCCGTGCAGCGCGTCGTCCCTCCAAAAGAGATCCAGACATATTTAAGCTTTATGATGGTATTTATACTCATGAGGGCCTTCTCCTCGGGCTGCACGGCCCTAACCGGTATAGAGGCCATCTCTAACGGCGTTAAGGCCTTCAGGGCTCCGGAGTCTAAAAACGCCGGTATCACACTAACGTGGATGGCCGTTATCCTCTGCTCTTTATTTATGGGAATAACTTTACTGGCAAACCGCTTTCATATAATGCCGTCCGAAAGCGAAACAGTACTGTCACAACTGGCAAAGGCCGTATTTTCCGAGGGGTTGTTTTACTACTTCATTCAGGGCACTACGTTTCTGATACTGATACTGGCGGCTAACACGTCCTTTGCGGATTTCCCGAGGCTTTCCTCGTTGATTGCGCAAGACGGCTATCTGCCCAGACAATTGGCCGTCCGCGGCGATAAACTCGTCTTCTCTAACGGTATAATTATATTGGGTATAGTTTCTGGCGTACTCATGGCGGCCTTTGCCGGCGATACGCACGAGCTTATACCGCTTTATGCCGTAGGGGTGTTTCTATCTTTTACGTTGTCGCAGGCAGGCATGGTAGTACACTGGCTTAAACATAAAGGCAGCGGATGGCACGCGAGGCTGACGATAAACGCCCTTGGAACGACAACGACGGCCGTCGTAGCGGTCGTGATCGCCTCGACAAAGTTTATGCACGGGGCATGGATGGTAATCATGGCCATTCCTATCATAATGATAATCACAAAAAAAATCCACCGGCACTACCAGTCGGTCTCAAAACAACTGTCAATCGAAAACGCGCCGACCGAAGAGGAATTTATACACCACTCCGTAATAGTCCCCATATCCGGCCTCCAACGTGCGGTGTTAAACGCCGTTAAGTATGCAAAAGCGATATCCGGCGACGTAACGGCAGTATACGTGTGCATAGATCCGGCCGCTACGATGAAGCTCAAGGCTTCGTGGGAAAAATATGGTATGGGCATACCGCTTGTTATCCTTGATTCCCCTTACCGCTCAATAATCGAACCACTGATTGACTACATAGACGAGGTTAGAAAAAGTTACCAAAAAGGAGTCATAACCGTCGTGCTTCCGGAGTTCGTTCCCCGGAAGTGGTGGCATCACATTCTCCATAACCAGTCGGCTATGCTCATAAAGGGCATAATACTGTTTAAGCGCGGGGTGGTCTCCACAAGCGTACCCCTGCATTTAAGAGATTGAAAATACCACCGTATTATTTGGAGTACGTTAGCGGCAATAAAACCAAGAACGCCAAAGATTGCTGATGTGTCGTGTCAATCGGAAGGCCACCGGCATCCGCTATTTCAAATAAGATTTTTGCTTACCAATTCATCCTTGAAATAAGCATAGTAAATTGGAGCGGCAATTAATCCGGGCATGCCGAAAGCCGCTTCCATTATAATTATCGCAAGCAGCATTTCCCATGCTTTGGACTTTATCCGAGAGCCGATGATCCTGGCGTTCAGGAAATACTCGAGCTTATGTATTACCAGCAGAAATATCGACGAGGCTATCGTGACGTTAAACGAATGGCTTAAACTCACGACTATGACTACCGTATTGGAAATCAGATTGCCTATGACCGGCAGTAAACCGGCAACAAACGTAAGTGCTATCAAGGTTTTGGTAAGGGGCAGGTTAACGCCGAATAGCGGCAATACTACGGCTAGATAAAGTGCCGCAAAAATAGTATTGATAGCCGATATGCGTGCCTGTGCAAAAACTATGCGACGGAAAGATAAGTCCAGCTTCGATACACTGCTTATAAGCGCTTGTGCCAAAGGGCCATACTCATGCACCTCTCTGACCTCATCCAAAGCTATCAGAGCACCTATAACCATACCGATAAGGATATTAACGGTAGCCCGTACCGCTTCCCTACCGGCCATTTGCAATTCGCTTGCATGCTCGCGTAACCATTCCACGGTTACCGTCTTAAACCCCTCTGCATCTGAGGGTAAATATTGTACAATCCAGGCAGGCAGCGAATTCAAAGAATTCTCGATGATGTTCGCCATCTTTTGGAGCAAAACAGGCAAATTGCCGGCACTGCCCCGAAAAAAACTGACGGTGCCAAAAATCAAAAAGAACGCAGCCACTATTATAACAATAGCAAGCAAAGCAACGACTATTAGTTTAGAACCACGCCCGCTTACGCCTTTAAACCTGATTTTCTGAGACAGTATATGAATAAGCTCAAACACGAGCAGACCGCCTAATAAGGCGGGCAACAAGTTAAATTTTAGTACCAGCAGGAGGGACGCAGTTACGACCAGCCATGACACTATCTCGTATGTCGAGATATAAATTTTGGGTTCATCATTATTCATGGTATTGATAACCTTCCATTTTTCATAAGCTTGAGATTATCGATGGGTATCCTTGGGGGTGTTGCGGGGGGCCACCAGTGGCTCCTGAGTTCCCCGTCAGAAGGGGTAGCGTAAGGACGCGCCCTTTGCCCCCCCCCGACCCCCCGTGAGGGGGGTATTCAAAGCGAGGGGAAGGCTTTCCCCTCCTCATCTCTTGTACTTTTATTACTCTTATAAATGCCACCTGGTATAAAAAATACGCGGCTTTCACTTGTTTCCTTGTATACTACGATTAAATATCTTGATGTTGGGGGAGTTTTATCAAAAAACCCCGGTGTTATCGGTTCTCCAAAGTCATCTCAACGTTTCAATAATGCCAATGAATCCTCAAGCACCCGGATCGGCAATAGGCTAAGGGGAGCAGCCTCCTTCCCGCAAAGCCTCAGTGCAGAAATCATTTTCCTCTTTTGCTCTTTAAACACGCCATCGTGCCCTAGTTTATATCAAACGTCCTCTGTCAAACGCTTTAAACAAAGGTTTCAATCAAACGCTTCAAACTATGGCTTCAACTTCAACGGCAACGTGGTTTACTACATCCTTTAGATTCCTTAGCGCCCTTTTGTATGTCACCAGGAGAACCCGTCTCCTGAA
>JADFXJ010000163.1 GCA_015233615.1 Nitrospirota bacterium | reverse complement strand
ATCAAGGACGTGGCATCCATCAAGGGTGTCAGGGATAACCAGTTGGTAGGCTACGGCCTGGTGGTGGGTCTTACCGGTACGGGGGACAAGAAAGGTGCTAACGTTCAAAGCTTGATGAACATGCTCTACAGGTACGGAATAACTATAGCCCAAAAGGATGTAAACTCCAAAAACGTGGCCGCCGTCATGGTGACCGCGGCCCTTCCGCCTTTTCCAAAAGTGGGGAGAAAAATCGACGCCGTCGTATCGGCCATCGGAGACTCGAAGAATCTGCAGGGCGGCACACTGCTCATGACGCCCCTGAAGGGGGCCGACGACAAGGTCTACGCCGTAGCCCAGGGGGCCGTATCAATCGGTGGATTTTCCACCGGTACCACGGGAGGTGGCAAGGTGACCAAGAATTTTACAACCGTGGGCCGTGTCCCCGAAGGTGTTACCATCGAAAAGGAGTTCGGTTTCGATTTATCGAATGCGCCGGACATTTCCATAATTCTCAATAGAACCGACTTTACGACGGCTTCCAACATATCAAAGGCCATAAACAGATACTTACAGGGCGACTA
The DNA here is from genome assembly GCA_015233615.1 of Nitrospirota bacterium. Taxonomy (GTDB): domain Bacteria; phylum Nitrospirota; class Thermodesulfovibrionia; order Thermodesulfovibrionales; family Magnetobacteriaceae; genus JADFXJ01. Next base: position 6,289 of record JADFXJ010000163.1, on the reverse strand, counting down.
CGCCAAGGCCTACGACCCGTCCAGCGTTAAGGTCAACGTTCCGGAGCATTACAAGGGAAACGTGGTGGGCCTTATCAACAATATCGAGTCTCTGGAAGTGGCGGTGGACGTTCCCGCTAAGGTGGTTATAAATGAGCGTACGGGCACCGTCGTGATAGGGGAAAACGTGAAGCTCTCCCCCGTAGCTATATCCCACGGGGATTTGACCATAGAGGTAACCCAACCGTCCGCAGTAGAGGTGGCTCCCCTGGCGGGTGGTGGCACTGCGCCGGAGGCGGCCGTAACGGCAACGGAAAAGAAGATAGCCCTGACGAGCGTCTCCGGGGCTACTCTTGCGGAGATAGTGGACGGACTTAACAAACTGGGCGTGTCGCCACGCGATCTTATCGCCATACTGCAGTCGTTAAAGGCTGCGGGTTCTCTCAGAGCCGAACTGGAGATAATGTAATGGCTGACGTACGCGGACTCATATCCGACCCCTCTACCATACAACGGGCCGTAAACGGCAAGAATGACCCGGCTGCCATAAAAGAGGTGGCAAAAGAGATGGAGGCGATGTTTGCCAACATGATGATAAAGGCCATGAGAGAGACCGTAGGGCCCCTGATGGGTAAGGAAAACGGAGGGGAGATGTTTACCGGTATGTTCGATACCGAAATATCCAGGCTCATGGCCGAACGCGGCCTGGGCCTTCAGAAGGCTTTCACGTCGGAACTCACGAAGATGAACGAAAAGAGTTCAGGCAAAAACGGCTCCGGGGCAGATCAGGTGGCGGAGGAATCGGGCAAGGGCGGCTTAAAGAAACTGAAAGGAAAAACCGATAAGAATAGTAACACAATTGATGCAGGAGGCATGAAATGAAAATATTCGGTAATAAACCGCCTGACCCGAAAGAAGTAGTTAGTTCTCCTAAGAAGGCTGATAAAGGCCAATCGTCTCAGGACTCTGTGGGCGCCGAGAAGGTGTCGCAGTCCGACCGGGTAAGTCTCTCTTCTACGGCAAAGGGTCTAGATGACATGAAGCAGGCCATAAGACAGATGCCTGACGTTAGGGAAGACAAGGTTAGAGCTATAAGCGGCTCTATAGATAATGGTACTTATAAGATCGACTCGTCGGCTATAGCCGACAAGATGATGCAGGAAATGTAAGCGGCCGTAAAATTTAAACAGCCGGGCAATATAAAGGCCGTAAAATTTAAAATGAAAGAGATACTATGAAGACTGCCGATTCGTTGAAGAGGGTTCTCCAGAGCCAACTGGCGGGTTATAAGGTGCTGGTGGATCTCTTGCGGCGTGAGCGGGCCGCCCTGGCCGCCTTTGACAGGCAGGCAGTGGAGGACCTCTCTAAAGAGAAAGATACGCTGGCCCTCAAACTGAGGCTGCTCGAAGAGGAGCGGCTAAGATTAATAAATAAACTTGCGAGGGAAACTGACAAGGGAGAGCAGGCCTTGCGAGGTGTTTCAGCGACAATGTCCCGGGAGCCTATGACGCTGCTGCAAGTGGCCGTGATTACCGGAGACGAAGAGTTTCGGGAACTCCGCTCCAGCTTTAAATCGCTTGTTCAGGTAGTGGGGGAGCTAAACGAATTCAACAGATTTTTGATAGATCGCTCTCTACAGTATATAAGGCTTAATACCGCATTTTTTCAGGCCCATGGAATAACCGGCAAAGGTACTGCCGCCGGCGTTTCGATTGCGAAGGAGGCTTAAATGTCGTTATCGGGCGTATTCGACATAGCCAGCTCCGCGTTAGCCGTGAATCAGGCGGCACTTGACGTAACCGGCAACAACATGGCCAACGTCAATACTCCCGACTACAGCCGCCAGGAAGTGATACTCAAGGTAGCCAACCCGGCTTCGACGACCCTGGGTGTAATGGGCCGTGGAGTGGCCGTGGCACAAATAAAGAGAGATACGGACACCTTCCTGGGAAACCAATTACAATTGGAGCGGTCAAACCAGGGCAAGGCAACGGTGTTAAACGAAACCTATTCCAACGTGGAAGAGGCCTTTAACGAGCAGAAGGGGTTTGGCATGGGCACCTCCGTAACCGATTTTTTCAATTCCTGGCAAGAAGTATCGACCAGCCCCTCTACTCCGGAGCAAAGAAGTTCTTTGATTACAAACGGACAGCTACTCATGTCCAAGGCCCAGTCGACCGAAAAAACATTGTCGGACCTCTCTATCTCGATAAAACAGGAAACTCCCGGTATACTGACTCAGATCAATAACCTGGCAGATACGATATCCGCTTTAAACGACAAGATTTCCGGCGTAGAGGCCGGCTCGACGCAAAAGGCCAACGATTACAGGGACCAGCGCGACGGTGCACTCAACAGCCTTGCACAGCTTGTGAACTTCCAATCGTACGAGGACACCTCCGGCAGGACTACCGTGGTAGTGGGGCAGCGCAATCTCGTGGGCAGTCCCTTCGTCCACCCCCTGAGCATGGTTCCACATCCGGACGGCAGTATGAGCATAACTATGGATAACATGGACATAACCAATAACATACAGGGAGGGCAGCTCGAGGGCCTGATTAATCTTAACAACAGCAATCAAACCGGTGTGCCGGCGGCGTTGTCCGACTTGCGCAGAGTCGTCGGCTCCATTACCAACGAAACGAACATTATCCAATCTACCGGTTTTGGCTTAAACTCCCAGCCCTCCGACTTTAGCATAAAAGACAACACCCCGGTCACATCGACGACCGGTAATATAACTTCGACTTCGATAACCAATTTCCAGAATTTCAAACCGGGCGATTACACGATTCACTTTACCTCGCCTAATACATACAACATTTTCAGGAACGGGCAGTCCTTCGGCAGCGACGTCTCTGTGTCGTTGGGGCAGCCGGTCAGCAGCAACGTCTCGTTCACGTCGCCTGCCATAAACTTCGACGGCATGAACGTCTCCTTTGGCGTGCAACCACAGACCGACGACACTTATTACGTGGCCGCGGAGGGGAAAAACTTCTTTAATCCGCTGACTCCTTCCGTTTCCTCTTCGTCTAATTCACCTGCTACGCCATCCGTAAGCATATTCGACAAGACAGCCCTGACATACAAAGAATATACCGCAACCTTTACGGGACCTAATACGTACCAGTTGACCGACATTAAGACTAACACAACGACAACGGGTACGCTCAACGGCAATAACTCCATACTCGTCGATGGGATGGAAGTACATTTTTCAGGCACCCCCAACGTGGGGAACACTTTCAACATATCTCCCATACAGAATGCCATATCGCCGCCTTTAGCCGGGGTAACCATCACAAAGACGGACGACGTTGCGGCGGCAGGTTCTCCGGCGGCCTCGCCGGGAGATAACACTAACGCTCTCGTTTTAAATAACCTCGATCAGAGGCAACATGCCGCCAACTCGTCAATGTCGGGCACCTCGTCGAGCCAGTACTATGATAACCTCGTTTCCACCGTAGGCAGTCTTGCGTCAAATGCCAAAACCAGCAACGATTTCGAAAACAGCGTAATTGCGGATTTACAACAGCGCCAGAGTGCGGTCTCCGGCGTTAACCTCGACGAGGAGGCCGTGAACATGCTCAAGTACCAGAAGGGGTACCAGGCCGCTGCGCAGCTTATAAACGTAGCGAACACCCTTTTAGATACACTGATAAAAATTGGCTCCGGAGGCTGATCATGAGGATCTCTTCGTTTATGATGTACCAACAGACCCAGCAGAGCTTTGAGAGTAACTTTACGAAGCTTTTCAATGCCCAGGAGCAGCTTGCTACGGGTTTGAAGATAAACAGACCCTCGGATGACCCTGTGGGCATAAGGAAAGCTCTCGATTACAAAGTCACCATATCTTCGAACGAACAGTACCAGAGAAACATGGGAGACGCCACGTCGTTTCTCGACGCCACGGACACGGCCATGAGCTCGGTTATAAATAATCTTCAAAGGCTGAAAGAGATTACGCTGGAGGCCGTAAACGGCGCCAACGGACCTACGGACAGGGTGGACATAGCCCAGGAAGTGGGAGTGATCAAGGATGCCTTGTTTGCCCTGTCCAACAGCAAGTACACCAACCAATCCCTATTTTCCGGATTCAAGCTCAATACGGCCAGTTTCGCTTCATCCGGGAGTTTTACCTACGTTATGTCGGGCGTCAGCGGGGCCAGCGGTGTGCTCCAAAACGGTAATAACGTCACCGGCACGGGTTCTTACCTGTACCAGGGCGATAATAACGTTACCCACGTCAACGTCGGTACTACGTCCAACGTAATAAGGAACGTATCCGGCACAGACGCTTTTGCGTATACACTGCCGACGATTCAAACCATAAGGCTGGGCTCGGGAAATTTCGCCCACTACATACCCACAGTGAGTGCGTCTGACCCATCGGTAAACACGTCGACTACATTTGTGGTGCTTAGTACTTCGAGTGATCCCTCAGCAGCCGGATACGAATCGGCTGCTTACTCCAACTACATGGACATAGCGGCAGACATCGGCAGCGCTTTGAACAATAACGACGTAGACATGGCTACCGCCCTGATGAAGTCGGTAGACTCGGCCATAGATAAGGCAACTACCGTGAGGTCTGCCGTAGGGGCCAGGCAGAACTTTATAACCGGAGTGAACGGTAACACCGATAGCATTACCGCCTTCTCACAAGAGCTGTTGTCCAACGTACAGGATGCGGATATGACTCAGAGCGTAACGGCTTTCTCTCAGGGGGAGGTGGCCCTTCAGGCACTCAGGCAATCTTCTTCTCAGATATTGTCACAATCGCTGCTTGATTTCATTAAATAAAGTATGGCAGTTGCTTAAAAGTGGAGAAAAACGTATAATTAGTTTATAAACGACAAGGATGTTGGAAAACAGCGGAGGCTGGCAAAAGAAAGACAAAATAGAATCGATATGTATTTCGGGCCCGATGCTGGTTTTTCGAACGTTACATAGGGGGCAAGATGCTCGTATTGACAAGGAAGTCAGAAGAAGCCATAAAATTAGGTGACTTTATTACCATCACTATCGTAGAGATAAAAGGTAACAAGGTTAGGATAGGTATAGAGGCTCCGAGTGTGGTAAGGATTTACAGGAAGGAGCTTTATGAAAAAATAAGAGCTGAAAATATACTTTCTTCAGGTTTGACTACGGACGAATTCGAGAAGATAAAAGATGTCCTACTCAAATAAGATTCGATTTAACACTTCCAGATTCGGTCTATTGGAAATCGACGAGGGAAAGATAATCCACTTTCCCGATGGTCTCCTGGGTTTTCCCGGGCTTTCGCGGTACATGATGCTCGATCACAAGGAAACGCCGGTAAAGTGGCTTCAGGCCCTGGATGACCCGGATATTGCCTTTATAGTAGCAGATCCCGGCGTGCTTAGCCCCACGTTTGTACCCACAATAGATAGTGCCACGAAGAAATACCTCGACCTTCAGGATGACGACATGGACTCACTGGTGGTGCTGGTAATAATAAGGGTGGAAAATGAGAAAGTGATTGCGAATTTCTCAGGCCCCCTTTTTCTCAACGCCTCTAACATGAGGGGTGTCCAGGTGGTACTGGATAAGGTTAGGGATTTTAAGGATAACAGGGACAGATGATTGACAATTACATAGTAAACAGGACAGATCAGATGCTTACCCTTATGAGACCGGATGGCAAGACCATCCCTCTCACACTGGGTTCCGTGGTATCTGCCGACGTACTGGACATAATCGCATCCGGCATGGTAACCCTGCGTATAACTCCACCCGTAGGCAAGGGTGAGGGTTCACAACCAACGGGAGATAGTACACAAGGCAAGGTAATAACTGCACAGACCAACGTTCCAATGAGTGAGGGAGACAGAGTCACTCTCCAGGTAATAGGCGGGGACAAAGAGATAAGACTCAAGTTTCTCGGCGTGTCCCAGGCTCAAACCACTCTACCCAGGATGCAATTGGACACACTCCAGCAACGGCTGCAGAGCCTTTTGTCGGAGTTCTCCGGTTCACGTCTTACCAGTGCCGATTTCCAGCAGTTGAGTGCCGTGTTAAAAGCTATTCCTCCCGGTATTAAGGATAATTTCCCGGAATTCAGCCAGCTTGAAAAACTTATGCCCGACATGGAGCAGATGAACGGCCAGGCGTTGAAGACTTCGGTTGAGGGCTCCGGAGTGCTCCTTGAAACGCGGTTGAAGCTCGCGGTCCTACAGGAATTTAAGAGTTCACCCGAAGCCTTTGTGGCCAGGGATGCCCTTTCCAACGTTATAAAAGATGCCACCAGAGCCCTTGAAGGCATACATGATATCGAATCACAGTGCGA
>JADFXJ010000034.1 GCA_015233615.1 Nitrospirota bacterium | reverse complement strand
GTAAGACATACGGTGCGCAGTGGGCATCGAACCCCGGAGAACCGGACGTCCTTAAAGGGGTTTCAAAAGGGGGCGGAGCCCCCTTTGGCTCCTCTTTCCTATTAGGAAAGAGGCGGGGGTGATTGGTGCCCTTGCCCTTTTATACCAGGTTGCATTCAAAAGATTAAAGGACACAGATTACCGCGAAAAGGTGGAGAAATGCATAGTCCTTTTTCGTGCTTTTGTTCGTGTGGTTCGTGTTAATCTCTTGTCCGTTAGCCGTGAGGTCATTCGGACTCGGCGGCAATTGCACCGCCGCCTGCGACACCGGCGAGACGGGCCGCCTGAGCGTTTTTACGCAAGTATCGCCCGGTATTGCCTCTTTTCCTTCTACCCTTTCGAAGCACAGGAGAGTCCGCGCCATAAGTGTCTTAAACTCAAGAAGGCTGCTTTCCATTCGTGCGGCAATTTCTTCGGCTTTTCCGATTTGTTCCAAAGCCTCGGTCCTGTGGCCGGTTTTAAAAAGCAATATTGCCGACGATATGTGGTTGAGGGCAAGAGGGAATGGCCAGCCCGCGGTTTCGGCAAGTTTCAGGGAAATCTGCAAGTGTCCGGCGGCATCGTGTATATCGCCTGTTATAAGGCTGTACCACGACGCTAAAAAATGGTATTGGCATAAGTCCAAAGGACGGCTTGCCACCAGTGCAGGATTCATTTTCGAGATGTAATGTCCGGCTTCTTTGAGATTGCCCCCAAGGATGCAGCTATAGGCTCCGTGTGCGTAGAGAAAGGTATTCCAGTAGATCAATCCCGTTTTTTCGGCAATCGCCAGTCCGTCTGTAACCGACCTGAGGGCGTCTTCGAAATAACCGGTGTTCCAGTGCACCATGGCGTCGAGAGTTTTCCACATGATCAGGGAAACGTTATTAACGTTCGAATGTGGCACATCCCGCCTGAACTCATTTGCAAGCATTGTGGCATCGTCGAATTTCCCCACACTTAAATAGTATAAAAGCAGTACGTTCACAAGCATAAGCGACAAGTTCATATCCATGTCTTTTTTCACCAGCTCACCGGCGCGTTGTGCCCAGGGCATGATTTTGATTCTTATTGGCTTACGGAAAATGAGAGCCAGCAGTATGGACGTGGTTACACGCACGTTAAGTTCTAAAGAGTCCGGAAACGGGTAAAGAGAATATAGCCCGTAGAACTCGTCAATCCATGTGTCGAGAGGGTAAAAATTCCCTAACTCGTATATGAAGGTATCCACTATCCCGCACCATGAGAGATACGCGCCGTCGATGCAGCAGGTTTCGCATCCGGAAGCGGCCAGGGATTTTTGAAAGAGTCCGTAGGATTTTCTAAAGCATTTACGGGCGGCGCTAAAATCGTAAGGCAGGCGGCAGATTCCATCCCAGTAGAGGAGGCAGGGGGATTGGGAGAGAAGCTCCTCCGGCAAATGTTTTAACCAGCCTTCGACTATATAGGTTCTTCCATGTGCCGCCAAAAGCGGCGCATTAGCCAGGATAATGCCCGCGAGGCGTTCCCACATGAGGCCTTCTGCGTATAGTTCCGCGGCCGTCTCTATATAGCCTGCCTCTTCCATAATGGAAGCGGCCATGAACCTTATTTCGGAGAACTCTTCAGGGGTGAAAAATTCCCTCCCCCGGGAAAGCAGAAAATCCCTGAAAAGCGGGTGATACCTGTAAAGCTCCCTGCGGCGGTCAAGCCTTAACGTAAAGAAGTTTTTATCCGAAAGGGCCGACAGTACTTCGGTGGCCGAAGGTTTGCCGGAAAATCCGCTTACGGTGCGTTTCAAACCCATCAGGCGGTCGGCCATATCCGGAGTGATTTCGGGAAATAGTGCCGTTTTAAGAAAAAATTCCTGAGTCGGCCGGTCGAGCCTGTCAAACATCCCGGCAGTGAAGTAGTCGTTAAATGCGCCTGCCCCTTGTATGTCATTCCCGCCCCCGTATTTGTTATGTCCCCGTGTTCAGGCCAGGGGCACGTTATGTTCAAGCCGGAGGCAAGCTTCGTGAGAAGGACGACCAGGGAAAAGACAAGGACAACAAGGACAAGGACAAGGGCGATTCCGGCCCGCGAATGCGGCTGACGGCTCTGATTCCCGGATTTGCCCGGTAGTGACGAAAAAGGTCTGGAATGACGAAAAGGGTGGGAATGCCGGGATGACGGAAAGGGCAGTAATTCAGGCATATTTTTTTAACTATTTTCTTGACAATACCATTGTTCATAATCATATAATAGAAAACTGTGAGGGTAATGAAAACCGAGCAAAATGACCGCTGGATTTCCGGCTGCCAAATCAACTGTATAGCCGGCTATAACATGGCTGGCACAAAGGCGACGGCTTTGATTCCGGCAGTAAATTGCGGATTCGATGGTTTTGGCGGTTTTGACGGCTTCGGCTATGAGGCTTACGACATAAGATGTAATAGTGGACGGCATATCCGGAAAAAGCTTGGTTTGAGTTTTGGCTTGATTTTATTACGAAGAACAAAAGAACATTGGAGTGTAAGATAAGTGAGTACGGCAACGTTTCCAATGGGTGGAATCCACCCGCCAGACGAAAAAGAGCTTGACAGTCATTGTCCCATAGAGACGATGAAGGCACCTGCCAGGGTAATGATTCCCCTGGCTCAGCATATCGGGGCCCCGTGCGTTTCGATGGTCGAAGTAGGAAAGCGAGTTTTGATAGGAGAGCAGATCGGTAATCCGCAGGGCTTCGTTTCCGCCCCTGTACATGCATCTGTAAGTGGAAAAGTGGTCTCCATCGAGAACTGCCCCAACGCACAGGGCAAGATGGTACCGGCTATAGTAATCGAAAACGACAAGATGGAAGAGTGGGCACCCCTTGAAGATGATCCCGATTTCATGCAGCGACCTGCCGACGTGCTCCTTAAGCGGATAAAGGCTGCTGGACTCGTAGGCATGGGGGGAGCAACGTTTCCGACACACGTAAAGCTATCTCCTCCGAAGGAAAAGCGCATCGACGCCGTGATTATAAACGGAGCGGAGTGTGAGCCCTACCTTACGGCGGACCACCGGGTTATGCTGGAGTCACCCCGTGAAATCGTTTACGGTTTGAAGATTCTCATAAAGGTTCTCAACGTGGGCAAGGGCCACATAGGCATAGAGAACAACAAGCCGGACGCCATCCAGAAAATGAGTGAAGCTGCAAAAGAATTTCCCGACGTAGAGGTTTGGACACTTCAGACCAAATATCCCCAGGGGGCTGAAAAGATGCTGATTAAGACGGTTCTCGGTCGTGAGGTACCATCGGGCGGCCTTCCCATGGACGTCGGTGCGGTAGTGCAAAACGTGGGTACGGCATATGCGGTTTACGAAGCCTGCCGTTACGGTAAGCCGTTGGTCGAAAGGGTAGTAAGCGTTACCGGCAGGGGGATAACCACGCCTAAGAACCTGAGGGCCCGCATAGGTACTCCCGTATCTCAGCTTATCGAAGAGTGCGGCGGTATGAAGGCCGGAGCGTCGAAGGTCATATCCGGAGGGCCGATGATGGGCTTTTCCATTTCTTCGTTGGACGTGCCGGTGATGAAGGGTACGTCGGGGCTGGTCGTCATGCTTGAGTCCGAGGTGCGCAACGGCCGGTCTGGTAAATTCGGCAATTGTATCAGGTGCGGCAGATGCGTGGAGGCGTGTCCCATGGGGTTGATGCCCCTTATGTTTAGCGTCCTTTCGGAGAAAGGCATGTACGCGGATACGAACGACTATCATTTACTGGATTGCTTCGAGTGCGGCTCCTGCACCTACGTCTGTCCGGCCAAAAGGCCGATAGTTCAGCAGATTAGGCTGGCGAAGATGCTAGGTAAGCGCTGATGAGCTTACTTTGTATTTGCGAAAGCACACTGTTATAGTTACATGTAATTACGATTCTTTATGAGATTGAGCACCAAAGATTGAGATTGAGCACCAAAGATTGATATTAAGCACCGAAAATTGAGACTGAGCACAAGATTGATATTGAGAGGTGGAGTATGACGATCATTAGAGGTTGGGCATAATAGTATGGAAATTGCAGAGAAGAAAGGTCAGAAGTTAGTAGTATCGGTTAGTCCTCACGTAAAGAGCGAAGAGTCGGTTGACAGGATCATGTGGGCCGTGACTATAAGTCTCGTGCCGGCTTTCGTTATGGGTGTTTATTTCTTCGGCCCAAAGGCAGTGTACGTTACCGCGCTGTGCATAATTGGCAGTCTCCTCAGTGAGGCGTTCGTGGAGAAACTCTCCGGAAAGGAGTATACCCTGAAAGACGGGAGTGCTTTTTTGACGGGAGCTCTGCTGGGCCTGAACATGCCCGTGACGGTACCTTTTTACATTCCCCTGATTAGCTCGTTCGTGGCGGTAGCAATAACCAAGCAGCTTTTTGGCGGGCTTGGTTATAACATTTTTAACCCCGCCCTGATGGGACGGGCTTTTGCGCTTATCACGTGGCCAAGGGCCATGACGACGTGGGCCTTACCCACGGCTGGTTTTATCGCGATAGACGCAAAGACCACGGCAACACCCCTTGGAATACTTAAGGAAGAGGGCGTATCGAAGCTTATCGAGCTTTTCGGCGACAAGGGCAATCTTTACACCCAGCTTCTTGTCGGACACAGGGCAGGCTCCCTTGGCGAGACGTCGGTAATAGCCATACTCATAGGGGCGGCCTTCCTGTTTTACAGGCGCTACCTGTCGTGGCAGATACCCCTGGCATTTATAGCTACGGTGGGCGTTGGCGCGTGGATTTTCGGAGGTAAGGCCGGGCTTTTCACTGGCGACCCGCTCATTCACATGCTTAGCGGTGGTTTAATGCTGGGAGCGTTTTACATGGCTACCGATTATGTAACCTGCCCGACAGTTAAGAGGGGGCAGCTAGTTTTTGGTATCGGGTGCGGCTTTATAACGATTTTAATCAGGTTGAAAGCGGGATACCCTGAGGGCGTGATGTTCGCCATACTTATAATGAACTGCTTTACTCCGCTGATAGACAGGAGTTTCGTAACCAAAATATTCGGTGCGAAGAAGGTGGCACCATGACCACTAAAGACATTATTAAAATAACGTTCAACCTGGTAATTATTTACGTAGTTGGCGGCGTGTTGCTTGCCGCCGTTTACGCAAAGACCTCCCCTATAATTTTCAAGGCCAATGTCAAGGAAAAAAAGGAGGCATTAAGCAAGATGATGCCGGAGGCAGACAAGATAGAAAAACTCGGCGACTGGCATCCGCACGAAAAGCACGCAGAGTACTACGTGGCGAAAAAAGACGGTAAACCCATCGGCTACGTAGTCGAGACTTATGGTAAGGGGTATTCGAGCTACATCGACATATTGTTTTCGGTAAACAACGACTTCATAGTGCAGAAGATGGAGATTCTCCACCAGGCTGAAACGCCTGGTCTCGGTGACGACGTCTCTACGCCGGCGTTTAAGAAGCAGTTTGCCGGAAAAGATGAGCAACACCTTAAAGTGGAAAAAATTGAGACCACGGAAAATATTCAGGCATTAACCGGTGCCACCATATCTTCACGAGCCGTCACCGAAGACGGCGTAAAAAAGGGCTTGATTTTCTTAAAAGAGGCCTTGAAGAATAACGCCCGGACGGATAACGGCAAGCAGCACAACGGCCAGACGAATGGCAATATCGAAGAAGGTGGTAAGGACAAAGGAGGGGATCACCATGGAAAGTCCTGAAAAGGCGAACTACTGGAAGCTGGTTTTAACCGGGATATTTAAGGAAAACGCCATATTCCGGCTTGCCATAAGCCTGTGTCCGGCCATTGCAGTTACCACCGGGCTTAGAACGGGTGTGTTAATGGGTGTGGCCGTAGTGTTCGTTAACACTATGGTTAACATTACCGTGTCCGCCATTAGAAAATTCATTCACCCCAGGATAAGAGTTCCTATTTTCATGCTGATCATATCCGGATGGGTTACCGTGGCCGACCTGACGATGGCCGCGTTTGCCCGCGATGCTTACAAGCAGATGGGTCTGTATATTCAGCTCATCGTAGCGTTCGCGTCGATTTTGACAAGAGCGGAGATATTCGCCAGCAAAAACAAGGTAGTACCGTCTTTCTTCGACGGTATAGGAATGGGCGCGGGTTTCATGTTCGCCTTAATGAGCATAAGCTTCTTTCGGGAGCTGCTCGGTAAAGGCTCACTGTGGGGCTTCCAGATAATAGCCGCGAAACCGCTGCTAATCATGCTGCTTCCCGCGGGCGGGTTCTTTGCAACCGGCGTATTGATGGGGTTTTTCAACTGGATCGATATGAGGTTTTACGGAGGCAAGGGAGCTGGTGGAGCCTCGGGCCATTGAAGTGCCTGAGACTACATTCCGCATGTTGAAAATATCGGAATCGGGTATTGAAATTAATCATCATATTATTGCAGCATATTTTAGTACGTACTTAAACTAAGGAGGTTGGACAATGGAAAAAGAGCTATCCAAACTGTTCGAGATATTCATAGCATCGGCTCTTATAAATAACTTCGTTTTCACGAGGTTTCTCGGTTTGTGTATATTTTTCGGCGTTACCAAGAAGATTGAGACTGCCGTTGGTATGAGCGTAACTTTTACCGCGGTCATGATGGTTTCCGCTGCGCTCAGTTGGGTCGTATTCAACTTCGTGATGATTCCACTGGATATTACGTTTCTTAAGATAGTCATATTCATAGGCATAATAGCTGCTTTCGTCCAGGCCTCCGATACTATAATGCGGAAGGTTTCACCGGGGTTGTATTACAAGCTGGGCGTATACCTTGCGTTGATCTCGACAAACTGCATTATACTTGCGGTTCCGCTGATAAACGCAGGCGAACACTATTCGTTTATCGACGGCATAACGCTTGGACTTGGCTCGGGGTTAGGTTTTGCACTTGCCCTGATCATTATGGCAAGCATAAGGGAAAGGCTCGAACTTGCAAACGTGCCGCGACCGTTTCAGGGGCTGCCTATCGCCTTTGTGACGACGGGCCTGATAGCCCTTGCTTTTACGGGCTTTGCAGGGATAATAACCACTTAGGCGGCAAAAGGGTAAATTACAAGGATTGGAAATATGACGGAAACTTACAAAGTATTTGAGCTTTTAAATGTATCAGGGAATTTAGTGGGCTATTTTAGCCATTTAAGCCATTTTGTCAGTTTGCTGATAGGGCATGTAATCGGGCACTTACCGCTGCCATCCGTAGGAGTTGGAGGCGGTGTGGAGGCTCGGGAAAGCGTTGACCTGGTGGCTACTATAAAGTTCACGCTCTTTTTCGTAGCCGGTATCGGAGCGATATTCGGCCTGGGACTGGCCTTTGCGGCAAAGCGTTTTTCGGTTAAGATGGACCCCAAGATCGAAGAGGTAAGGGAAGTGCTTGCCGGAGCCCAGTGCGGTGCGTGCGGATTTGCCGGCTGCCAGCAGTACGCCGAGGCCGTAGTGCAGCGCCCCGAAGTATCGCCTAACCTATGCACTCCCGGTGGCGGCAAGGTAGCCGTACACGTCGCTCAGATTACCGGAAAGGCGGCTGCTAAGATCGAGCCCCAGTTTTCTCGCATTATGTGCCAGGGGGACGTAAAAAAAGCTACGAAGAAGTTTGACTACGTCGGCGTTGAGGACTGCCGTGCCGCGGTGTTAGCCGGCGGCGGCGACAAATCCTGTTCTTACGGCTGCCTTGGTTATGGAACTTGCCAAAAGGTATGTCCTTTCGATGCTATACACATGAATGAGTTTAATCTACCGGTCGTAGACATAGTAAAGTGTACTGGTTGCAGGAAATGCGAAGCGGCATGTCCTAAGCAGGTTATAGAGGTACTCCCCGGAAGTAAGGCGGTACTCGTATCTTGCCACAGCAGGGACAAGGGCGCCGATACCAGGAAAAACTGCCAGGTTGGCTGCATAGCCTGCGGCATGTGCGTGAAAGTTTGCCCCTACGAGGCTCCATCCATCAATAACAACTACTCCATTATCAATATCGATAAGTGCAGAGTATGCGGTCTTTGCGTTACGAAGTGCCCTACAAAGGCTATCGTAGATCTCATGCCTGTCAGGCCAAAGGCGTTTGTCATCGAGAGCAAGTGCATCGGTTGCAATATGTGCATGAAGGTCTGTCCCGTGAACGCGGCTTCCGGAGAGTTAAAGAAGAAACATACGATAGACAAGAGTAAGTGTATCGGTTGCGGAATATGTACATCTAAATGTCCGGTACAGGCAATAGACGGGACGTTTAACGCAATGGAAGTCTTCGAAAAAGCCCTGGCTAAGAAGAAGCAGTTAGTCTGAGCTTTCAAAAGAGACTTTGCCAAGCGTAGGAAGAGCTAACTATGCTGGATGGTAGATTGTTGAGATGGCAAACTATCAGTCTATAATACATCCGCTTCTCCAGTTGGTAATTGATGAGCTGGGAGAGAAGTATTTGTTAATAAACATGAAGGAAAAGTATGTCATACGAAATAGAAGTTAAATGGGCAGGTCCCTTCACTGTAACTGAGATAATATTAGGGAAAAAAGACAGGACGGATGACTACGGACTGTTTCAGGTATATGGAGAGCATATATTAAGTGGAAGAGATACTCTGCTTTATATAGGTATTGCAATTAATGAAACTTTCTCAGCCAACATAGGAGAGATTAAAGACTGGTTATATGAAGTAGGAGATATTAGTATTTATCTTGGTGATACTTATAATTCAAATAAGCATACTGTTGAGAGAGATTATTTCACATGGAGAAGAGATACAAATATAGCTAATAATATCCTTATTTATAAATATACTCCTAATTATAATACAATAGAGGAAGAAGAGCCTATATTACATCCTTTTGACGAAGTTCACCTTATTCATAAAGGGAAAAAACATCGATTGAGAGAAATAGACTCGGCACCAAATGACTTTTCTTCATTAGAAAATTACTCGGAGAAGAAGAGAATTTATATAACGTACTGTTCTGCTAAAAAGAATGATAAACTGGTAACTATACCGCAACAGAAAGTAACACCAGACAATCTTTATCTTGGAAAGGATAGAATTGAGCCTTTTATGCAACAGTGCTCGAATACAAAAGTGGATTGGGCTATCTTATCTGATAAATATGGAATATGGTTTTCAAAAGAATCAAATTACTGGTATGAGAAAGATCCTAACACAGTCAATGAAGAGGAATACATACAATTGTTGCAAAACTTTAACACAACGTTACGCGAGTATGATGAAATATGGTTCTATTACAAGAACTTACCACGGTTACATTCATTGTACCAAAGGTTACTCAAAGATACAGATTTAACGAGCAGAATACGTCTGTTCAATAATTACAGAAGCATAGTGAATCCGAGGTTATATTCTGTAAATGGAAAGGATCTTAATTATAGGGTAGATGGAGTAGACACTGAATTGTGTATTTGGCTTCATGAACAGCTTGCACAACTTCCTCTTATAAGGTATCCTTTCAATTTGGATAAATTACCTAATAACGGTATATATTTTTTTTACGAACAGGGTGAACATTTAACGATTGATGAAAATCAACTAAGAATTGTCAGAATAGGTACTCATCGAGGAGATGGTGAATTCAATAGTAGAATAAATCAGCACTATCGATTGGACCTTCCACAAAAAATTAAGTTAGAAATAGACCAATCAACGCCAAAGGATAGAAGTATATTCCGAAAAAATATAGGTAGAGTTTTATTAAGCAAATATAACCCTGACTACCTACCTATTTGGGATGTCGATTTAACACTACCTAATAATAGAAAGAAATACAAAACCGATATAAATATACAAACTCAGGAAACACTTGAAGATGAAATATCTAAAATTCTAAGAGAGAAATTCTCATTCAGGTATCTATTAGTGAATACAGAAGAGGAAAGAATTAATTTAGAGAGTAGCTTGATTGGTACCGTCGCATATAACATTATTTGTAAACCTTCACAATCTTGGTTAGGGATTGCTTCTCCTCTTCTCAAAATTAAGGAAAGTGGTTTGTGGCAAACACAACATCTTAAGGCAAATCCTATAAGCAAGGATGAAAAAATATCTATCTTGGAATCCATTAAATATACAGAGACGTTCAATAAACTGTGTCAATCCTTAGATACAATGTCGAACTCACCGAAGAGTTAAAACCGTCCGACAAGCCTACCATGTTGCTTTATCAACTTATTGGCGATTTCAGAGAGTTTAAATTGAGCGTTGATAGAAAACATGACAAAATGGTTGTCAAGGATGACATAATGAATCTGGCTACCAAGGCTGACATCAAGGACATGGTTACTAAGGCCGACATTAAAGATTTGGTAGACAGTATCTGCAGGGAATTTAGGAGAATCTTTAGGGAAGAACTGGATAGAGTAAAAACGCGCCCATCTCCTGATAGCGAATGACAACGCTTTCGACTTTCGTCAAAAACTTCATTGACACGGAACTTACCACACTTGCTTTAAAGGTAGTAGTCTGCAACAGATAATTGCCTTACGAATTCTTGTTGTAGCCATAAGAGTAATACATGCACAAGAGGTTAGGAGGGGAAAGCTTTCCCCTCGCTTTGGCCGCAAAGAGCGCGGCCGCCGCTACCCATTCTGCGGGGGAGTTCCCCCGCAACGCCCCCCAAGGACTTCTGTTCGATAATCTCGTACGACTTGTATGAATGCTAACCGGTATAAGATATTGGGCGCCTTCACTTTCTGTCATATAACGTCAAAGTGGTTCCGGCAAGTATTATATGACCGTATATTTGGGCTAGTCTGTATTAGCAGCACTCAAAATGTTATAATATTATCGTTATCCTTTTTCATATTATTAAAGGTTAGGAAAATCAAGAGAATAACGATATGTCTAAAACTGTAGTAATAAGCATCGAAGCCGATAGAGTAAAAGTCGTAATCGCTAAAAGATCGGGCAGGACTAAGTCGGGCATCGCGTTAATATACTAAATAGTAGCCTGGAGCCGGAGAATGGAAGTTGCCGTTGATATAATTTTAGGGGATTGCCGTGAGGAACTGAAAAAGTTACCTTCCGACTCGGTGGATTTAATATTTACTTCACCGCCATATGCTGATCGCAGGAAAGACACGTATGGAGGCATTGATCCCGATAGATATGTAGAGTGGTTCCTACCAATTTCATTGGAGCTGAAAAGGGTTCTGAAAGAGAGTGGCACCTTCGTTTTGAACATAAAGAAAAAGGCTGAGAACGGGCAGCGGCACACATACGTAATAGAGCTCATACTGCAGATGAAACAGCAGGGGTGGCTGTGGACGGAGGAGTTCGTCTGGCACAAGAAAAACTCTTATCCCGGCAAGTGGCCAAATCGGTTCAGAGACGCATGGGAGCGTCTGTTACAATTCAACAAAAGCAGACGGTTTAAAATGTTTCAGGAAGAGGTCATGGTGCCGATGGGACAATGGGCGGAGGCAAGGTTAAAAAGGCTTAGCGATACCGACAAGACAAGGGATGTCTCTAAAGTCGGAAGCGGTTTTGGAAAAAACATCTCTAACTGGCTCCAACGGGATATGGCTTACCCAACCAACGTGATACACTTAGCAACCGAGTGCAACAATAAAAATCACAGCGCCGCTTTTCCGGAGTCTCTTCCCGAATGGTTTATCAAACTTTTCACCGAGGTTAACGATACCGTGCTTGACCCTTTCATGGGCTCCGGCACCACCATAAAAGTAGCACGCAAAATGATGAGGAATTCGATCGGAATCGAGATATTGCCCCGGTATTACGAAATGGTAAGGGAAGACCTCGACAAAGACAGTAAGCTGAATCATCAGTTATTACCACAAAAGGCCTTGCCTATTTCCAGGATCTCTTGTGCCCCTTCACCAGTAAAACATATCTTCAGCGTTGAACCGTCCGCCTTTTCAATTTCTACTACACATCGGGCAGGAGAAATCATCCGTCCCAAACCAATCTCCATAAATGGCGTTTCTACCTCAGATTGTTTGCGACTAACTTTTTCTCTCAACTTTGCGTAACTTACATGAAGAACTCTCGATACCTGGTTAACGGAATATCGCCTCGTTAAATTAACCGCAGTTAACCACAGATCCTCCGGGATTGGCTCACGTTTAGTCCGCGTTGTGCTCTCCAATGCTCGAATCGTTCCAAAACCTCGTCCAAGTCAGACTCTAAAACTACTTCCTTGTTCCCCATCGGCTATCCTCCTATAACGTTGATAACCGATTATACCCCCTTTGCTTACCTATTCCAAGCACGCTTGCCGGAAGGACACGAACAACCGTACAATTGCCATAGAAGATTAGTTGCCGAATATCTTAGGGATAAATGGGGCAATATTGAAATCATTCATATAGTATAGCCACAAACACATAGTTCAGATATATCGACTTTCATTCACACCTATTTCGGTACCCCGGCTCTACTTCCATTTTCACTTCCACCTGACTTCACTCATGCCGGGTAAACTCCTTGAGGGTAGGTAATTCGTAGAGTTCTTTGAGGCCGAAGTACTGGAGGAACTCTTTGGTCGTACCCAGAAGCAGCGGTCTTCCCGGTGCGTCCTTACGCCCAACTATCTTTATCAGACGTTTTTCGAAGAGCAGTTTAATCGTCCAATCGGCACTTACGCTTCTGATCTCCTCGATCTCAACCCTGGTTATGGGCTGCTTATAAGCTATAATGGCGAGTGTCTCGAGAGCGGCCAGAGAGAGCCGGGTGCTAGTCTTGTTCTTCTTCAACCCCTTTATCCAGTGCGCGTATGCCGGGTTCGATACCATTTGATATCCGCCTGCAAGCTCTACAAGAATAATACCACCATTTCTGGCCCTGTATTGGCTCATTAAGGAATAGATGGCATCTCGGATGCCATCTTCCGTGGCACCGGTAAGTTTCTTGAAATCTTCTATGGCCAGAGAATCGCCCGTGATGAACAGCAGGGATTCGATAATCGACATGAGCTCTTCTTTATGCATAAACTTTTAGTAAGGACATATTATATCCGATTGTATCCGCTTATGTCCAAAGCTTTATATTAGGTAAATGGTAGATGAAACCTACACCCTATAACAGTAATATTAATCTGGTTGCACTAATTACAGCTACAAATTGATCATTATTCATCCCGGCTGATATAATATAGTAAGCTATTAACTGATATAACTGGATATAACCGATAGTCTGATAAGGGGGTTAACAAATGGATATAGACCAATACCATGAAGTATGCAAGAAGATTGCCGAAGAAGGAAAGGCGGAGATAGAGGTGGTGGACTCCGCCGGCACTCGCAAAAGGATGGTAGCGACGGAATGCCTGACGAGGCTCAAGCAATTTGCATTCGAGGATTATGACATCTCACCCGTGTCATTCAGGAACGCGTTTTTTGTAGATAAATGACGAGCTTCCGGAGTATCGGAGTAATGAAAGCCTAATCTGAAAGCATCGATAGATTGAACAAGAAACTCATCGGGGCTGAGTGCGAAAATACTTTGCAACTGCCTTGATGTTTATGCTAAAGTAAAGCGAATTTAACGGAAATATTGTTGTGATAAACTGTATTACCATTAAGTGACTGTGGGAGAAAAGGAGTAATATTATGAAGTATATAGGGAGTGGTTCAGTTGACTTATTGGAGATCAAAAGGAGGAACAAGGTATGTTGAAAAGATGTATTTACGTGTTGTGCTTAGTGGTTATAGTGTTTTTATCGGGTTCGATAGGGAATAACGATTATATTTGGGCGGATACTCCTGAGACATACGAATACGTGAGAATGTGGCCAACATTGAAAAATCCGTGGTATTTCAATGAACCTCATGGGATTGCCGTAGATAATAGCAGCAACGTCTACGTGGCGGATAGTGACAACGAGCAAATCCAGAAATTCACAATAGACGGCCAATTTATTACTAAATGGGGTACGGGCGGCAGTGGCGATGGTCAATTTTATTCTCCACGTGCAATTGCGGTTGACGGTAATAACAATGTATTTATAGTGGATACTTATAACAATCGTATTCAGAAATTTACTTCAGACGGTACTTTTATTTCGAAATGGGGAAGCTATGGTACCGGAAATGGGAATTTTGAGAATCCACTGGGATTAGCCGTTGACAGTGCCGGTAACGTTTACGTGGCAGATAGTGATAATAATCGTATCCAAAAGTTCACTTCAAATGGTACTTTTATTTCGAAATGGGGGAGTACCGGTACCGGCGCGAGCCAGTTTAACAGTCCCAGGGGAGTGGCTGTCGATAACGCGGGTAACGTTTACGTAGCGGATTTTGGAAACAACAGAATACAGAAATTTACGAAAGATGGTACTTTCATTATGCAATGGGGTCAGAGCGGATCTGCAGATGGTCAGTTTTACAGCCCATATGGTTTAGCTTCCGATAAAAGCGGGAACCTGTACGTTGCGGATTCTGGAATAGTAGATACTACATCAGTACCTGGTCGGATTACTGTTACAGGCGGAAATCATCGGATACAGAAATTTACTTCAGACGGTAAATTTATTACGAAATGGGGGAGTTGGGGTGACCTGGATGGACGTTTTAAGCTTCCTGACGGTGTCGCTATAGATAGTAGTGGTAATGTATTTGTGGTTGAGTCTTTTGGTGCGCGTATCCAGAGATTTACCTCTGATGGCGTGTTTGTTGCGAAGTGGGCATGTAAAGGTGCCGGTGATATTACAGGCAGCGATCCGGGCGGGTTTAGTAATCCGGGCGGTATTGCTTTTGATAAAGATGGTAATGTATATATTGCCGATTCTTGGTATGGCCGAATACAGAAATTTACTCCGGATGGTCAGTTCCTTAAAATGTGGGGAAGCTGGGGAACCGGCGATGGACAGATGGAAGTGCCTGTTCATTTACAAGTTGATGGTAGTAACAACATCTATGTAGGAGACTGTCTTAATAACAGAATACAAAAGTTTACCGGGGATGGTGTATTTATAAAAAAATGGGGCAGTCAGGGAGACGGTGCAGGACAGTTTAACGGGTGCCCTACCTTTGCAATGGATAAAAACAATATCATTTTTGTAACTGATGGTTATAAAATTCAAAGATTTAACTCAGATGGGCAATTCATCGATAAATGGGGAAATTATGGAAGCGGTAACGACACTCTTAACAATCCTGGCATGATAGCAATAGATCAAAATGGAAATGTATACGTATATGACAACACAAAATCTATAATACAAAAATTCGCTTCAAATGGTAGTTTTATAACGAGTTGGGGTGGCAATGGGACAGAAAATGGAAAGTTTAATGGACCACAAGGAATATTCGCAGATAGCGATGGCTATGTTTATGTTGCTGATACAGCTAATTATCGTGTACAGAAGTTCACAACAGATGGTAAGTTTATTTTAAGCTTAGGTAATAACGGAACAAATCCTGGCCAATTACGTTGGCCTATTCAGATGAATGTAAGTAAAGACGGTTACCTTTACGTTAGCGAAGTATTTAATTACAGGGTTCAGGTATTTAAAAAAGCCACTTCAACCTCAAATCAAAAAGCTATCATTGTAGCGGGCAGCGGCCCGTATCAAGGTAACAATCTCTGGAACGCCACGGAAATGAATGCCAATTTTGCTTACCGCGCACTAACATACCAGGGGTTCAAGAAAGAAAACATCTATTACCTTAGCTTTGCGAATATTGACGTCGATAACAATGGTTTATTAGATGACGTAGCCAATTCTCCTTCAAACGATAACTTTAAATATGCGATCACTTCATGGGCCAAAGATGCCGGCGACGTTATCATCTACTTAACCGGCCATGGAGGAGACGGGACTTTTCGTATGAGCGATAGCGACATACTTAAGGCCTCCGATCTGTCCGCATGGTTAAATACACTTCAGACCAACATAACCGGGAAGGTAATATTTGTTTATGATGCCTGTTATTCCGGCAGTTTCATCTCTCAGCTCGTTCCACCCGCAGGAAAACCCCGTATCGATATAACCAGCACGTCGCCAACCGAGGAAGCGGTTTTCGGAAGCGGTGGCAGTGTGTCATTTTCTTATTACTTTTGGGGAAGCGTTTTTAACGGTTATAAACTATACGACTCCTATGTAAACGCAAAAAACTCGATAAAACTGACTTACGACAAGCAAAACGCACTCATCGATGACGATGGTGACGGTGTTGGAGGTGAAAAGACCGACGGCAACGTTGCAAAAAATGTCACAATTGGCAACGGAAATTCCTTTGCCGCCGATTTTCCGGTTATTGGCTCCGTATCTCCGGCGCAGACGCTTAATGGCGGTACCACTGCAAAGATACGTGCCGATAACGTTACAAGCACCGGAAGCATACAGCGTGTCTGGGCAGTTGTCACACCGCCTGATTTCAAGCCTGCGACATCAGGAGAACCGGTAACAAATCTGCCGACATTCGACTTTAACTCCGTAGGGGGAAATGCCTATGAAGGTACGTATGGCAGCTTCGCTGTAAAGGGCACATACAACATCGCCGTTTTTGCCGTTGACGACAAGGGAACGCTGTCTATTCCTCAAGCAACCTCGGTCACACAAAGCAACGGAAGCCTGACGAACATAGACCCTCAGCCTGCGATTACGGTAAACGGATCAACCGGCACCGTAAACCAGAAGACTTCCGACAACTTATCGCTTAAAATAAGCCTCAACCCCGGCAGCCATACTAACGAAAACGCAGACTGGTGGCTTTATGTAACCTCAACTTTGGGGAACTATTACTTTGACGTTAAAGGAGGAAAAGGGTGGACTGCCGGTAATGCCGTCACTTACCAGGGGGCTTTGTTTAACCTTCAGCCGGCCGAATTGCTTAACATCACCGGCCTTCCGGTTGGTTCTTATACGTTTAACTTTCAGGTTGACCTGACTCCAAACGGTGTGCTTGACGGTAAGATATACTCTGGAAGTGTGACGGTGAACGTTAACCAATCGGTTACGTCATGTAGTCCGGATGGTAACTATTCAGGCACTAACACAACGGGTAAGGATGGAGCGATATCCTTCACGGTTTCAAACAATACGATGACATCTTTACTGACAATAATCGATGATTCATGTGGTTATGTAGATACCGCAAATACAGCCAGCAGCACATCTATACCTATAACCAATTGTAGTTTTACCTATACAGGGAAAGGTACGTTTTCTGTCGGGACAGATACCGGGACATATACAAGAACGGTTAGTGGTACTTTCTCCAACGGGACGGCGTCCGGGAGCATAACGTATAGTGATTCGATGCCCTGTACCGCTTCCGGTACATGGACTGCGCACAAATAACCCCAAATCGATGCGAAACAGGGTTTGAACGGCAATGGAACGAAAAAGCAACCCAGGTATTTTGAGGCTTGCTTTATCGTCTTATGTAGTTATTCTTCGTTGTCGATAAACGCGTTTCTTGTGGATAAATAACGAGCTGCCGAAGTAATGGAGAGCCCAGTCTGAAAGCGGCGATAGATAGATTGAACAAGAAATTCATCGGGGCTGAGTGCGAAAATACTTTGCAACGGGCTCGATGTTTATGCTAAAGTAAAGCGAATTTAACGGAAATATTGCAACGATAAACTGTATTACCATTAAGTGACTGTGGGAGAAAAGGAGTAATATTATGAAGTATATAGGGAGTGGTTCAGTTGACTTATTGGAGATCAAAAGGAGGAACAAGGTATGTTGAAAAGATGTATTTACGTGTTGTGCTTAGTGGTTATAGTGTTTTTATCGGGTTCGATAGGGAATAACGATTATATTTGGGCGGATACTCCTGAGACATACGAATACGTGAGAATGTGGCCAACCTTGAAGAACCCGTGGTATTTCAATTATCCTCATGGGATTGCCGTAGATAATAGCGGCAACGTCTATGTGGCGGATAGTAGCAACTATCAAATCCAGAAATTCAGTGTAGACGGCCAATTTATCACTAAATGGGGTACAGGTGGTAGCGGCGATGGTCAATTTAATTATCCGTGTGCAATAGCGGTTGACGGTAATAACAATGTTTTTGTAGCGGATACTTATAACAATCGTATTCAGAAATTCACTTCTAACGGCACTTTTATTGCAAAATGGGGAAGCTATGGCAGTGGAAACGGGAGTTTTGAATATCCACAGGGATTAGCCGTTGACAGTGCCGGTAACGTTTACGTGGCAGATAGTGATAACAATCGTATCCAAAAGTTCACTTCAAATGGTACTTTTATTTCGAAATGGGGGAGTACCGGTACCGGCGCGAGCCAGTTTAACAGTCCCAGGGGAGTGGCTGTCGATAACGCGGGTAACGTTTACGTAGCGGATTTTGGAAACAACAGAATACAGAAATTTACGAAAGATGGTACTTTCATTATGCAATGGGGTCAGAGCGGATCTGCAGATGGTCAGTTTTACAGCCCATATGGTTTAGCTTCCGATAAAAGCGGGAACCTGTACGTTGCGGATTCTGGAATAGTAGATACTACATCAGTACCTGGTCGGATTACTGTTACAGGCGGAAATCATCGGATACAGAAATTTACTTCAGACGGTAAATTTATTACGAAATGGGGGAGTTGGGGTGACCTGGATGGACGTTTTAAGCTTCCTGACGGTGTCGCTATAGATAGTAGTGGTAATGTATTTGTGGTTGAGTCTTTTGGTGCGCGTATCCAGAGATTTACCTCAGATGGCGTATTTGTTGCTAAGTGGGCATGTAAAGGTGCCGGTGATATTACAGGCAGTGATCCGGGCGGTTTTAGTAACCCGGGGGGTATTGCTTTTGATAAAGATGGTAATGTATATATTGCTGAGCAGTTTAATGACCGTATACAGGTATTTACTCCAGATGGAAGATTCATTAAAATGTGGGGAAGTAGGGGAACCGGAGACGGTCAGATGAACCTGGCTGATTCTTTAGTGATAGACGATAATGGAACTATTTATGTTGCAGATAGTGATAATAATCGTATCCAGAAGTTTGATTCAAATGGTAATTTTCTGAAGAAATGGGGAACTTATGGAACCGGGGACGGCCAATTTAATCAAGGTGTTAAAGTGGCGATAGACAAAAATAGAGGTTATATCTACACTGTAGATGGAAATATGCGTGTCCAAAAATTTTCTCTGGATGGAGTATTCATTACAAAATGGGGCAGCAAAGGGTCCCTGGATGGGCAATTCAGTAGTATGGGAGGGTTAGCTGTAGACAGTGCCGGTAATGTTTATGTGCCGGATAGCGATAGTAATCGTATTCAAAAGTTTACATCGGATGGGAAATTTATTACAAAATGGGGTAGTAGTGGAAGTGGTGATGGGCAATTTAACAGCCCTAATTACATTGCACTTGACGATAGTGGCAATGTGTACATTACAGATTTCTGGAATGGACGTGTACAGAAATTTACATCGGATGGGAAATTTATTACAAAATGGGGTAGTAGCGGCACGAATCCCGGACAAATGTACACGCCTGCTTCCATGGCAATAAATAAAGATGGATATATATATGTTAGCGAATATTATAATTACAGGGTTCAGGTATTTAAAAAAGCCACTTCGAACTCAAATCAAAAAGCAATCATTGTAGCGGGCAGCGGCCCGTACCAAGGCAACAACCTCTGGAATGCCACCGAGATGAATACCAATTTTGCTTACCGAGCACTAACATACCAGGGATTCAAGAAACAAAACATCTATTATCTAAGCTTTGCCAATATTGACGTCGATAACAATGGCTTATTAGATGACGTAGCCGGTTCTCCCTCAAACGATAACTTTAAATACGCTATCACATCATGGGCCAAAGATGCCAGTGACGTTATTATCTACTTAACCGGCCATGGAGGAGACGGGACTTTCCGTATGAGCGAGAACGAAATACTTAAGGCCTCCGATCTTTCTGTATGGTTAAATACACTTCAGGCAGCCATAACCGGGAAGGTAATATTTGTTTACGATGCCTGTTATTCCGGCAGTTTCATCTCTCAGCTTATTCCACCCAAAGGAAAACCCCGTATCGATATAACCAGCACGTCACCAACCGAAGAAGCGGTTTTCGGAAGCAGCGGCAGTGTGTCATTTTCTTATTACTTCTGGGGAAGCGTTTTTAACGGTTATAAACTATACGACTCCTACGTAACCGCGAAAAACGCGATAAACGAGACTTACATCAAGCAAAACGCCCTCATTGACGACGATGGTGACGGTGTTGGAGGTGAAAAGACCGACGGCGACATTGCTAAAAATGTCACCATTGGCAACGGAAATTCCTTTGCCGCCGATTTTCCGATAATTGGCTCCGTATCGCAGGTTCAAACCCTAAACGGTGAAACCACGGCAAAGATTCGTGTCGATAACGTTACAAGCACCGGAAGTATCCAGCGTGTCTGGGCAGTGGTCACACCGCCGGATTTCAAGCCTGCGACAGCAGGAGAGCCGGTAACCAATCTGCCGACATTCGACTTTAACTCCGTAGGGGGAAATGCCTATGAAGGCACGTATGGCAGCTTCACTGTAAAGGGCACATACAACATCGCAGTTTTTGCCGTTGACGACAAGGGAACGCTGTCTCTTCCTCAAGCAACCTCTGTCACACAGAGCAAGGGAAGCGCGACAGACCCTCAGTCATCGATTATGGCAAACGGAGCGAATGGCACGGTAAACCTAAAGACTTCCGATACCCTATCGCTTAAAGTAGGCCTCAACCCCGGAAGCCATACAAATGAAAACGCCGACTGGTGGCTGTATGCCGCTACAACTGCGGGGTCTTATTATTTCGATGCCAAAGGAGGCAGAGGCTGGACTCCTGGTTACGCAGTCGCTTATCAAGGTGCTTTATTTAACTTTCCGTCATCGGAAGTCTTAAACATCGGTGGTTTACCATCGGGGAGTTACACTTTCTCTTTTGGCGTTGACCTGACGATGGACGGCAAACTAACAAACCCATCGTATATCAGCAGCGTCACCATAAACGTGAGTGAGTAGAAGGTTCTATGATTGTAAAATGCAAGTCTATTTTATTCAGTGCTCATGCAGTACGACGTATGTTTCTTAGAGGAATTGGGAAGGACGACATACGCTCGGTTATTGTCAGCGGCGAAATTATCATTGAGTATCCTTCTGATACCCCATATCCAAGCTGTCTTATGCTTGGATTTATAAGAGATATTCCAATTCACGTTGTGCTTGGGATAAACAGTGATGTGCAAGAATGTATAGTCATCACCACATATATACCTAATGATGAATTATGGACTGATAATTTTAGGAAACGGAGGCAAATATGAAATGTGTAATTTGTAAACATGGTGATACAAATCCAGATACTGCCACAGTTGTTTTAGAGCGGGGTACAACTACTGTGATTATCAGAGAAACTCCTGCCGATGTTTGTAGAAACTGTGGAGAATATTACCTTAACGAGGAGACTACCGAGCGAGTGCTTCAAATGGCATATCAGGCAGTTATACACAATGTTGAGGTTGAGTTTATCCGTTTTGCAGCCTAGATATGGCTACTAATGAAAAGTAATGATTTCCGGTTAGGCAGATTTAAATCAGAGGCGTTGCCGTTGATGATATTACTAAAGAATTTCAGGCCCGCAGGCTGGGAGCTGGAGGTAATCAACTTGTGAAAAAGGCGATTGAAGCAATATTGACTGTAATACAGTCGATTTTCCAAATACTATCGACTTCTCTATTGTGCATAGTTTTGTTAAGTGCAACTGCATTTGGAGGCTCCATCGAAAGGGTGGAAATATCGTCGAGCCCAAATCCCGTTGGTTCCGGGGCGAGGGCTCTTGGTATGGGAGGCGCCTTCATCGCGGTTGCCGATGACGCAACCGCCGCCTCATGGAACCCCGGCGGCCTGATACAGCTCGAACGGCCTGAAATATCCGGCGTTGGAGCCTTCGTCCATCGCGTTGAGGATAACGACTTCGGTTTAAACCCGGAAAGCTGCGGCAAACAGACGGTGTCGAAATTTGCCGTCAACTACCTTAGCGCTGCGTACCCCTTTGCCTTATTCAATCGGAACATGATTGTATCGCTGAACTTCCAGCACCTCTACGACTTTACCCGCAAATGGAATTTTCCCATCAATGATAGTCAATCGAAAGCACAATACGATTTTACCCAAAAAGGCGGCCTTTCAGCCATCGGCATAGCGTATTCAATCCAGGTTATACCAACCCTTTCATTAGGTGCGACATTCAATATCTGGAACGACAGGCTTTACGACAACGGCTGGGAACAAAATACCAGGGAAACGGTATCCGGCACCGCTTCTACCGGAATAAAGTACTCTTATGAGTATTTCAAGTATGATACGTACCATTTCAGAGGTTACAATGCCAATTTGGGCCTCATGTGGAAGCCGACGGGCAAACTGGCTATAGGAGCGGTGTTTAAGACCCCGTTTACCGCCAGTTTAAGGCATAGCTCCAGTTCTACCACGAGTACCCATTACCCTGACTATCCTTCTCAGGACTCCGTAGATTCAAGTTCCTCGGATAGCGGCGAAAAGCTCCTTATGCCAACGTCATACGGCCTTGGCGGGGCCTATCGTTTTTCCGACAGCTTAACCGTTGCCCTGGACGCATACAGAACCAATTGGGAAGACTTCGTGCATGTGGACGCAACCGGCAACAGAACGTCGCCCGTAACCGGTCTGCCCGTGGATGAATCGCGCATAAGGCCGACTACGCAACTCAGACTTGGCGGTGAATATCTTTTCATAGGCCAAAACCATGTAATCCCCCTTCGGGCAGGATTATTTTACGACCCCGCGCCAACCATCGGAGGGTACGACAAGTGCTACGGCCTGACTTTTGGAACGGGTATAGGAATAAAGAGCTTCGTCTTTGACGTGGCTTACCAGTACAGATTTGGTAACGGAGTTGGAGGGGCAATCGTACAAGGTATGGACTTTAAGCAGGATGTCAGGGAACATACAATTTACACGTCTATGATAATCCATTTTTGATGGAGGAGTTTTATTTTATGATAGCATTAAGACTGAAATCTTCTTTTTTATCGATTTTTTTATCGATACTCGCCATATTTTTCCTAACCACCCTCGATTCTCAATCCATGGCATTGGAAACAAACGGCCTGCCGGAAAGCTATACAGAAAGCGATACAGAAATCCACGCGGAAAAAGTCATCAAAGATACCTATCCTCCGGATGCTTATGAGCCCGATGACTCGTATGGCAAGGCAAGCTCAATAACTCTTAACGATTCGATGCCGCAAAAGCACAATTTCCATCGTCAGGGGGATGAGGACTGGATTAAGTTTTATGGCCTGCAAGGAGAGATTTACACGTTTAAAGTTACAAATGCCGGGCAGAAGTGTGATGCGGTTATAGAGCTTTACGACCGCGACGGCGTTACGTTAATTAAAAGAATAGATGACTATAAATACGGGCACGATGAGATGCTCGAAAAGCTGATATTGAACGATGGTGTTTATTACGTAAGGATTACAAATTACAGTTCCAATGACTATGGATCGGGCACGGAATATGATCTTTATGCCTACAGGCCTATTGCTCCCGACCTTATCGCGACGATTACCGGGTTTATTACGGATTCGGTAACGGGTGCGGCAATTTCAGGGGCTATCGTAAAGGCGGACAACAAAGATACCCACATTTCCTTAACCAACGGTGTGTATCTTATGGCGGAGCCGCAAGGCTCTTATACGCTTACATTTACTGCCGATGGTTATGAAACACATACTCAAACGGTTAATGTTCCTTCTGGCGAAGAGGTTAGGGTGGACGTTAAGCTTACGCCTTCCGCGAAGGGTACACCAGCCCCCGCCGTCAAGGCAAACGGCGGCAGCGGTACCGTGACTGTAAAGCAGGGTGATAAGCTTTCGATATCCATAAGCCTCGCAAGTGGCACGATGTCCGGAACAAGCGCCGATTGGTGGTTAGTGATGGTATCGCCAACGGGGGTTTATAGTTTCGATTTGGGTAAAGTTGCTTGGGTTCCGGGGGTAATAGCTACTTACCAGGGGGGATTGTTCGATTTGTCGTTAACGGCAGTATACACTACGTCGACGCTTCAACCAGGTACGTATACGTTTGCCTTTGGCGTTGACACTGTTATGAACGGACAGGTCGATTCCGGCCAATTGTATTACGATTACGTTACGGTATCGGTAGGAAATTAGGGGATGTGATGTTTGGAAAGCGTATAGGAAAGCTCAATAAGTAATAGCGCAAGGAGGAAAAGGATGTTGAAAAGGTGTTTTTACGCATTGTGTGCAGCGGTTGTAGTTTTTTTATCCGTTTTAGTAACGAATATCGATTATGTTTCAGCGTTGGATACCTACAGCTACAAAACCATGTGGCCTGCATTGCAACAGTCGTGGTATTTCAACTGGCCCTATGGTACAGCGGTAGATAGCGGCGGTAATGTCTACGTTGCCGAGTATGCAAATAATCGCATCCAGAAATTTACATCGAGCGGCCAGTTTATTGCCAAATGGGGAAGCGAGGGCAGCGAAGACGGACAGTTCGACTGGCCGGCCGGCATAACGGTAGATAGCGGCGGTAATGTCTACGTTGCCGAGTATGCAAATAATCGCATCCAGAAATTTACATCAAGCGGCCAGTTTATTGCCAAATGGGGAAGCCATGGCACGGGAGACGGGCAGTTCGACGGCCCCGTTGGCATAGCGGTAGATAGCGGCGGCAATGTCTATGTTGGCGATTGGGGTAATAGTCGCATCCAGAAATTCACATCGGACGGCCGGTTAATTGCCAAATGGGGAAGCTATGGCACCGGTGATGGACAGTTCGACTCGCCTTCGGGCATAGCGATAGATTCTACCGGTTACGTCTACGTGATAGATTACGGTAACAATAATATTCAGAAATTCACATCGGGCGGCCAGTTTATTGCCAAATGGGGAAGCCATGGCACGGGAGACGGGCAATTCGACGCACCCGAGGGCATAGCGATAGATTCATCCGGTAATGTCTACGTTGCCGAGTCGTCGAACAATCGAATCCAGAAGTTCACATCAGATGGGACGTTTATCACAAAATGGGGAAGTGCTGGCCAGGGAAACGGGCAATTTAATCATACGACGGGGATAACATCGGATATACTCGGTAATGTATATGTAGCCGATACTAAGAATTCTCGCCTACAGAAGTTCACCCTAAACGGGACTTTGCTTACAGTATGGGGAAGCCAGGGCACGGTTGACGGGCAATTTTACAACCCTTGGAGTATAGCAAAAGATTCATCCGGCAATGTCTATGTGGCTGATGGATGGAATAATCGAATCCAGAAGTTCACATCGAGTGGGACGTTTATCACAAAATGGGGAAATGCCGGCCAGAGAAACGGGCAATTTAGTAACCCTTTTGGCATAGCGATAGATTTATCCGGCAATGTCTATGTGACTGATTATCAAAATCATAGAATCCAGAAATTCACATCAGATGGACAGTTTATTATAAATTGGGGAAGCCAGGGTAGTGGAAAAGGACAGTTTAACGGCCCCGAGGGCATAGCGATAGATTCATCCGGTAATGTCTATGTTATCGATACCGGTAATAATCGCATCCAGAAATTCACATCAGATGGGCAGTTTATCACAAAATGGGGAATCCCGGGTACGGGAGATGGGCAATTTAACATCCCCGAGGGCATAGCGATAGATTCATCCGATAATGTCTACGTTGCCGAGTCGTCGAACAATCGAATCCAGAAGTTCACATCAGATGGGACGTTTGTCACAAAATGGGGAAGTGTCGGTGGGGAAAACGGGCAATTTAACAACCCCGCAGGCATGGCGGTAGATTCATCGGATAACATCTACGTGGCTGATAGATTTCATAATCGAATCCAGAAATTCACATCCGGCGGAACGTTTATTGCGAAGGTAGGAAGTCTTGGTTCAGATCCGGGGCAACTTAGTTGGCCCGTTGGCTTAACGGTAACTAATGCGGGCGATATTTATGTAGCTGATTCCAGCAACAACCGTATTCAGGTATTTACGGCCACAGCCAGTACTAACGCAACCGACAAGGCCATCATAGTTGCCGGAAGCGGTCCTTATCCCGGCAACAACCTCTGGGACGCCACACAGTTGAACGCTAATTTCGCCTGGCGCACTTTAAGTTACCAGGGTTATACAAA
The DNA here is from genome assembly GCA_015233615.1 of Nitrospirota bacterium. Lineage (GTDB taxonomy): Bacteria > Nitrospirota > Thermodesulfovibrionia > Thermodesulfovibrionales > Magnetobacteriaceae > JADFXJ01. Next base: position 3,208 of record JADFXJ010000034.1, on the reverse strand, counting down.
AGATACGATATACTACTTAAGCTATGCCGGTAATCTGGAACCCGACGGTAATGGCGGTTATTACGACATCGTAAACGCCTCACCTTCAAATGCTAACTTGAAATACGCGATCACGACATGGGCACAAGGAGCGAACGACGTCGTTATCTACATTACGGGTCATGGAGGGCCCGGTACTTTCAAAATAGGTGCGAGCGAAATACTGAACGCCTCGGATCTTGCCACGTGGTTAAATACTCTTCAGTCGGCAATAACCGGCAAGATAATCTTTATCTATGACGCCTGTTATTCCGGTAGTTTTATCCCTCAGCTTGTTGCGCCTTCGGGTAGAACCCGAATTAATGTAACCAGCGCGTCGTCAACCGAGGAGGCTGCCTTTGCAAGCGGTGGCAGTGTGTCATTCTCGTATTTCTTTTGGGGAAGCGTTTTTAACGGTGCGAAAGTATATAACGCCTACTCTACCGCGAAGAACTCGATAAATCTGACATACGCCAAACAAAACGCACTCATCGACGACGACGGTGACGGCATTGGAGGGGAAAAAACCGACGGCAACTTGTCTAAAAATGTGATTATCGGCAATGGAAACTCTTATGCCGCCGATTTTCCGACTATCGGTTCGGTATCGCAACCGCAGACTCTTAACGGCGGCACCACGGCAAAGATACGTGCCGACAACGTTACTACCACCGGGAGCATTCAGCGGGTATGGGCAATCGTTACGCCGCCGAATTTCACACCTCCGGCACCGGGCCAGCCAATAACCAATCAGCCAACATTTGATTTTATATCCGTCGGTGGCAATGCCTACGAAGGCTCTTACGGTAACTTTACCGTGTATGGTACATACAATATCGCAATTTTTGTCCTCGACGATAAAAGTAACTTGTCATTACCCCTGGCAACCACCGTTACTCAAACCGCAGGAAACCCGACGAACACAGACCCTCAGGCTGCGATTACGGCAAACGGCAGCGGCGGTACCGTAAATCTGAAGATATCGGACATACTATCGCTTAAAATAAGCCTTAACCCGGGCAGCCATGCGAATGAAAAAGCCGACTGGTGGCTTTACGCTCTGACTACCGCCGGTAATTATTACTTTGACGTTACGGGAGGAAAAGGCTGGACGCCAGGTTACGCCGTCGCTTACCAGGGGGCGTTGTTTAACCTTCCGTCAACGGAGGTCTTAAACATCAAGGGGCTGCCGGCGGGGAGTTACACCTTCTCTTTTGGCGTTGACCTGACGATGGACGGCAAACTGACAAATCCTTCGTACACTACCGGCGTTACCATTAACGTGAGCGAGTAAGGTTAGTAATAGGATAATGGTTTTTAATGAGCTTATGGAGCTGCTATAGTGCTATAATATTAATGGGCACCATTTGGTAAAACCCTGAATTACGCTTTAACATGTTGTGATTTGGAGGAATACTATGAAAATAATCATAGAGATAGAGAAAGACGAAGATTTGGAGAATATTAAACCCATTTTTCGTGGCGAGCAAATTACAGTCCGGAAACATATTACAGAACGAAGTAGAATCCTCGATAGTATTTATAAAAGATATAACATAGCACTGCCGGATGATTATAAATTTGACAGGAATAAGGTTCATGAACGATAAAGTATTTATTGATACCAATATTCTCGTTTATTATATAAGCAATCAGAAACGTAATATATATCAAAGGTGACAAAATGCACAATATTATTAAGAGGATAACCTTTAATCCATCAATATTTAAAGGCAAACCGATTATACGAGGGATGAGAATTTCCGTAGAAATGATACTCGATTTGCTAAGTCAAGGCGTTACGGAAAGGGAAATTCTTGAGGATTATCCGTTACTTGAAAAAGACGATATTCTCGCTTGTATAGCATATGCAAAAAACATAATTGCAAATGAAGATATAGAGGTTGTGGAGAAGGCTGGTTGAAATTCATTGTCGATGTGTGTGCAGGCAAATCTATATCGGAATGGCTTGTCGGGAAAGGGCACGATGTTTTAAATGTAGTTGATATAAACCCAAAAATGTCAGATGATGGGATTTTAGACATTGCAGTACAGGAAAGCCGGATAGTTGTAACGAATGACACTGATTTCCAGGAAATGTTTTATCTTTTGGGAAAAGAACATAAAGGGATTATAAGATTGCCCAATGTAGATAAAACAAGAAGATTAGAATTAATGCAGCAAATATTAGATAGATTTTCCGATGATCTGTCTAATAATGCTATTGTTACGGTTAAAAGGAACAAAATAAGGATAAGCAGAGAACCCGCTCGATAGTGCCATAGAGTATTCTGCACAAGGAAAGCATAAGGAGCCAATACTATGGAAAATAAAGTAGATTTGGAATATAACGCGGATACCGAAAGTAAAACAAATACCGACAGTGAAGAGGATTTAGAAGAACTTCTGAGACAGCTCATAACTCTGGATGACAAAATCGGTGAGTTCAGACGGCAGATAGCCGTTGTTTTTACGGACATAAAGGGTTCGACGGATTTCTTTGATCGCTATGGCGACATCGCGGGCAGGCTCATGGTTCAAAGGTGTAGAGAAGCCATGATGCCTTGTGCCGAGAAGTATAATTGCAACTCAAAAAAACTCGGCGACGGCATGATGATCTACTTCGAAAATACCGAGGACGCCGTCAACGCCTCGATAGAAATGCAAAAAGCGCTCTACCGGTTTAACTCTGGGAAAGATCACAGGCAACAGATCCACATACGAATCGGGATTAACAGCGGCCTTACTATCGTCGAGAAGGGCGACATATCCGGAGACGTTGCAAACGTGGCGCAAAGGGTCGAGGCGTCGGCACAGACCGACAGCATTTACGTTACGCAGAGTGTGTACAGAGAAATAAAGGATTCGGAAAAGATCATCTGCCGCTACGTTGGCGAAAAAAAAGTCAAAGGTAAGGGTGAACCGCTCGTTCTTTACCAGGTCATCTGGGATGAAAGAGAGATAACGGCCGGAGAAACGAGAGGGTCAAAAGAGGCTGCTATAACTTCCAACGGTATAACCGGGGCCGCCCTTACAAAAGATGAAGAAGTCTTTTGCCTGGAGCTTCAGAGCGAGAGCGGTTCTATAAAGATAAAGAGCTACGAGGGGCTTAAAGGGCAAAAGACCCTCACCTATTACGAAGACGTAATTGTATCGCAGCAAAAGGTAAAGGAATATTCGAAGGTAATAA